>DATAPF010000164.1:0-22948 GCA_036265355.1 Kofleriaceae bacterium
CAGCATGGCGCGCACCTTGGAGTACGACACCTCGCCGCGCCGTAACGCATCGTCGATCGCCGCAAACCCGGCAAGCTTCCGCGCGACGCGCACATGGTCGCGCGCCGTGACCAGATCCCACCCGACGCGCCATGCGAGCCAGTGGGCACACGAGGCGGCGCTCTGCACATGCCAACCACCGCGGGTATCGAACGCTCGCAGGTCGGCCAGCAGCCGGTGGGTGGCTGCATCGAGGTGCGCCGCCTGCTCGGCGATCCGCTCGCCCAGCTGTTCGAGCTCATTCTCCATGACAACCGCATATCATCCTGGTCTGACATCGAACCTGCAACGCATGGCACATAGATCGCTGCATCGATCGGCTTGGACTTCTGTAGCGCAACAAACAATTATGATCTCGCGATTGCTGTTATTGTAATTAAACTTGCAGATTAGCATTTCCCTGAACGTTCATCAGCGATGGGTATCGATCGTAGCTGCGCCGTGTGCGGTGTCGCGATCATCCGCCGTCAAGGAATGGATCGCAGGCCACGCGATTCTGTTTAGCTCGTACCGATCCTCATCCAAGGACAAACCGCATACCCACAGCGGCGGCCTGCCCGGAGCCGGACGGCCTCCTGTACCTCCGGCGGGAGCTTATGGCGCCTAACCACTCCCCGCCTCGCCACCAGCTCGCATCG
Organism: Kofleriaceae bacterium; assembly: GCA_036265355.1. Lineage (GTDB taxonomy): Bacteria > Myxococcota_A > Polyangia > Haliangiales > Haliangiaceae > JABFXX01. The sequence continues at coordinate 678 of DATAPF010000164.1, forward strand.
AGTTCCTGACCAGGCGGTTGACCAGGCTCAGAAACTCGTCGAGCTCCTCGTACTGCAGGAGCTCGCGCTCCTCGCTTTCTGTCAGGGACGATGTGGGCTGCTTCTCCAGGAGCGCATCGATGCGCTCCTGGATCCTCTGCTTCGCTCGGAACACGGGGACACCTTCACGAAGTTCGAGCCGCACCGCATCGTCCAGTGGAAGGGCCCTTGTCAGCATTTCCGGGTACGGAGGAGCAGCAGCCATGATCTTCTCCGATAAGTCTCGACGAGGTTACCTCGGTGCTTCCGAGCGGCAATGCTGGCCAGCAGCCGATCCGTCTTCCTGGCCTCTGCAGGCCTGGCAGGAACCTCCACGCGACCTGACCGCCGGAGACGGCACATCGACGACGACAGACATCAAGCCGGACACCGCGGTTCACGGCTTCGTCGCGGTCACCGGCAGATCGATCGCGTTGGAGCACTGGCCGCCGTGGCGCTGGTTGAACCCGGCCGGGCCGCCGCGGACGCAGATCATGGCGCGATAGGTCCCGGCGGCCAGCGCGACCTCGCGCGGGCCATCACCCAGCGGGTCGATGCGCTGGATCGCCGCCGCGCCGGGCGCCAGCGTCTGGGTCGCCGCGGGCACCGGGTCGCCCACGCCGGCGCCCCGGGTCATCCGGCGGCCGCCCGACTCGAGCACCAGCTCGACATTCAGCAGCAGCGGCAATCCGCTTGCCGGGACCACCAGCGGATCGGCGCCGGTGTTGCGCAGCGTCAGCTGGAGATACGGGACGGTGATTCCGAAGTCGGCTCCGGTGGTCGCCGGAGCGGTCGCGAGTTCGAGTTGCAGCACGGGAGTACCTCGCGTGGAGGGTGGAGGTTCGTGCGAGCACGCCGCGAGCGCGATGCTCAGCGCGAGAGGGCGCCATGGACTCATCGATAGCAAGCGATGCTCACCAGCTTCTGGGACGATCCGAAGTACGTGTCGGGGTCGGACTCTGCCGACTCGCCCGAGGTGGTGTCTTCCTTGTAGGAACCGTCCGACTCCTTCGGCTTGAAGTGCGCCACGTAACCCCACTTCTTGGTGTCGTAGTGATAGCGGATCGCGTGATAGTCGATCGGCTGGCGAACGTTCGCAGCGCTGACGAACACGAACTTGTCCTCCCACGACTTGGCGGACCAGCCATACTTCTTGGCCAGGTCCTCGAACGTCAGCGCCTGGTCGTCGGTGGATCGCCAGTCCGAGCGGAACATGTAGAGATAGACCATCATCACTTCTTTCTTCTGCTTCATCTGCTCCTTGAGCGCGGTGTGGTCGCCGACGATGGTCGTGAACCCGAGCCCCTGGACCATGTCGCGCAGCGCGTTCTGGCCCACCGTGGTCGCCGCGTTCGAGCCCGAGGCGTTGCCCAGGCAGTTGATCGCGCTCGCGTCGAGCGAGCCGCCGAGCTGACCCTTGTTGAACACCAGCTTGCCGTTGATCACGCCCTGGAGCTCGACGATGGTCCCGCCCGGGACCACACCGGTCTTGCCCTTGTCCGGCGAGCCCTCGTCGACGACCGTGACGTTGTACGCCAGCCCGCCGATGTCGGAGTCGACCCGCACGAACGTGCCGAGCGGGAGATCGGTGACCTTCTTGCCGCCCGGCTTGTCGAGCAGCGGCGTCGCCTTGCTGACCTTGCAGAAGTCGGTGGCCTTGGGCTTGCGAGCGACCATGGCCCCGGCGGGCAGGCTGTCCGCGGCGATCCGCTGGCCGACCGCGCCTCCGCCCGCCGCCGGCTGGTGCGCGGTCTCCGACGCGGTGGCCTCGTGCTCGGCCGCGTCCCCGGCGCTCGACAGCTTGACGTCGTCGGACACCGGCGCATCACCCATCATGCGGTGACCGCCCTGCTGCAGCGCGTGCGTGACCTCGTGCAGCACGGTGGCGAGCGGCGGCGAGCCGTCCGCGAACACCAGCGTGTTCCCGAAGGTGAACGCTTCGGCGCCGATCATCGCGCAGGCCTTCGCCGCGGGCGCCCCGGTGAACACCTGCAGCGCCGACAGGTCGTGGCCGAGCTTGGCTTCGACCTCGGCGCGATGCGGCAACTCGATGCGCTGCCCGGTCCGCGCGAGGCGCACCGCCGCGGCCGCGTCGCTCGGCCCCTGCCTGGCATCGCCACCCGCCGCCGGCGGCGCTGCGGGCTCGGCCGCCGGCGGCGCGGCGCCTCCCGGCGCGGCTTCCTTGCGCGCCACCGCCGGCGCCTGCGGCATCACTTGCTCGACGAGCGTGGTCTTGCCGGGGGTCCCGAGTGCGGGCGCCGATGCGCCGCCGCGACTCGCTGCCCCAGGACTCTCGCCACGACGACCGTATTCACTCCCCATCCGGTCGATGGTGGCACGGCCGGCCGCCCAGCTGCAATGCTATCCCGGGAATGAACGGAGCGGCGCCACGAGCGCCGAGCGCGCTGCAGGTCACCATGGCAATGCTCGCCGTCCCGGCGCGTCCGACCTCGTCACGACGATCGGCGAGAGCTCGCGCGCTGCCGGGTGGGATCTCCGGGATCGACGTCGCCGGGCGGTTGCCGGCCCTCGCGCCGCGCGTAGACGAACGACACCACGAGCAAGGCGATGCCGGCGAGCACGAACGTCAGGATCCGCTGGTCCGGCGAGAACCGCCGCACGTCGACGGCGATCAGCCGGGACGCGGCGAGCGCGAGCGCGGCGAAGCCGGACCAGCGATAGGCGCGCGTGCGCAGCGCGAAGCCGAGCGCGAACAGCACGAACCCGGCGCCGACCCACGCGAGCGTGTGATAGCCGGCCGGAGCGGCGATCTGCGCGAGCTGGAGCAGGCCGAGCGCGACGCCGGCGATCGCCAGGATGCGCAGCGACGCCACGCGGGCCGCGGGCGCGTGGCCGCGCTCGACCGCGATCATCGCGAGCACGCACACGAGCTGGGCGAGCGCGCCGAGGTCACTGTGCTGGACCACGCCGTACCCGGCGAGCACGAGCAGCAGGGCGAGGACGGCGAACGCCGGCCCGGCGCGGCGCGCGATCGCGGCGGCGGCGAGCGCGAGCGCCAGCCAGCCCGCGAGCAGGGGAGCCGCGGACAGCCGGACCGGCAGCGCGAGCGCGAGCGTGACGAGCGCGAGGCCGAGCTCGAGGGCGGCTGCGCTGCGCGGCGCCCGGCGGAGCCTCGCGATCGCGGCGATCGCGAGCTGCGCGCCGGCGAACCCGCACAGGCCGACGAACAGGGTGTCGCGCGACAGCGCCGCCGCGGCGTGCGCGCCGAGCAGCAGGGCGCCGAGCCAGTTGAGCAGCGCGAGCAGGCGGCGCGGGCGCTCGGCGGTGTCGGACCGGATCAGCAGCGCGGTCGCGAACAGCGCGAAGTCGATCGCGACGAACGCGATCCGCAGCGCCGGACCGACCGCGGCATCGCCGAACGCGAGGGTCGCGTGGGTCGCGTAGACGGCAGCCACCGCGGACAGCGGCACGATCACCCAGCGATTGGCCACCAGGAAGAACGCGGCGCCGGCGGCGAGCAGCGTGGTGGTGACCAGCGACAGCGCGGTGACCTCGGACAGCAGGCCGGTGTGAAAGCCGAGGAACAGCGCGATCCCGGCGACGGTCTCGGACTGCATGCGGTGCGCGATCGCCACGACGGCGGCGATCGCCGCGGCGACCAGCGCGATGCCGAGCGGCTCGCTGTCGATCACGCGCAGGGCGGCGACGAAGTGCAGCGCGTACGTCATGAAGTACGCGATGGCGAGGCCGCCACCGAACACGATGCGGCCGAACGTCGGGTGGGCACGCGCGAGGCGAAGCCCGAGCCACGCGACCGCACCGGCCGTCGCGTACCCGAGCGCGATCCGCACGACCGGCCCGAGCTCGGCGAAGTAGGTGAGGATCGCGAGCGCGGCGCCGCTGATCAGCGACACGATGCCGATGCGACTGAGCCAGTACGTGCCGAGCTTTGCCTCGAGCGCCGCGCCACCGTCGCGGCGCGGGGGCGGGGCGGCGGCGGTCGCGGCGCCCTGGCGGCCTTCGAGCTGCGCGATCCGCGCCTCGAGCGCGGTCAGGCGGACATCGATCGGATCTGCCACGCCGGGAAGGATTGCACGCCATGCGCCATCACGAGATGTCGAGGTGTTACGACACCGCGACGCACCGCGAGCCTGCTATGCGCGTCACGCCACCGAAATTTCGCAGTGTCCGCGGCGCCACGATGACCCGGTGAGCTGCTCCGCACCCCAAGCCGTTGATCTCCTGGGACGAAGCGCGGCGTCCGTGATCGCTCGCCGGCGCGGGGAAGAAGGGGCGAGGCGGCTCGTATCAGGGGTGAGGGCGCGGGGCCGGCGATCTGGCCATCCGCCAGCGAGGTGGGCATGCGCGATACGAGACAGCGAGGGTCGTCGGTGGACAGCGGGGCGGGGAAGTCCACGCTGACGCAGCAGGTCCAGCCCGTGGTCGCGCGCAAGGTCGGTGGCGAGACGCTGGTCGCGCGGCTCGAAGCCGCACACGGCGCGGCGGCGCCACCGGCCGCCTCGGCGGACGGCGCGGCCCCGGCGGCACGATCGGCCAGGACGCCGGCAGAGGCGGCCAGGCTTGCGAGGACCGGGACGCGGATCGAGCTTCCCTATCGCGCCGAGATCGAGGCCCAGCTCGGCCGCGACCTGTCGAACGTCGAGGTCTACGTCGGGCCGGCCGCGGCCGAGGCGTGCGCCGCGCTCGGCGCCGAGGCGTTCACCGTCGGACACACGATCGCTTTCACGTCACCGCACCCGCCGAAGACCACGGTGATGCACGAGATCACCCACGTGCTGCAGCAGGGCGGCGACCAGGCCAAGGTCGATGTGCCCGGCGATGTCGGGGTCACCGCGCCGGGAGGGGCGGAGGAGCACGAGGCCGAGGCCGCCGAGGCCGCCGGGCCCGAAACCGCAGCACCCGCGCAGAGCGCTCCGCCGAAGGCTGCCATGAAGCCGGTGCTCGCGATGAAGCCGGGGAAGGACGCGTTCTGCAAGACCACGGCATCGTTCGAGCTGGTCGCCAAGAAGGGAGGCAGCTCGCAGGGCAAGCTGCCCGCGGGCTCGCTGGTCCAGGTCACCGCGCTCGATGGCAGCGGCTTCGATGTCGTGGTGAAGAGCGGTGGCGCGCTGACCGGCACGACTGGCTACCTGCCCGACGGCGCGCTGACCGAGGCCCAGGGCATCATCGGCAACCAGGTATTCAACCAGGGCCGGCTCGGCGGCGATCTCGACGGCACCGGGACCATGATCAACTGCCTGGGCCATGCCTCGGGCCAGAAGCGCGCCGCGTACATCACGAACGGGACGACCGAGGACATGCTGAAGGGCCTCGGCTTCACCTGCATCGTCGGCGACTCGACGGTGCTGGCGCCGTACATCAAGGCCGGCAAGTACGCCATGATGGTCTACATGTACATGTACAAGCCGTCGTGGCGCGCGGCGGCCGACCAGGCGCTGTCGTACGGAGACCTGGCGAAGAAGTACGGCTGGTCGACGAGCTCGTGGCAGCAGCCCAACGTCTACTTCGGCCCGAAGGGCGAGGATCAGCCGATTGACTATCACGCGCTCGACTACAACGCCAAGACCAAGACATGGGAGTGGGTCGCCAACAATCGGGCGCGCGAGCGGCCGCCCGACTACGACGTCGACTCGAAGGGGACCGAGCCCGCTGCGCTCAACCCCGACGACTACTTCGGTGGCAGCGGCCAGGTGCTCGTGAGCATCGCGTGCTACAAGTGACCGTGCGCGAGCTGGTGATCAGCCTGGGATTTCTGCTGGCGTGTGGCCAGCAACGCAGCGAGAGCAAGCCGATGGAGCAACCGACCAACACGCAACACGCAGGGCTGACGCTCGAGCTGGCGCTCGGGCCGCCGGTCGACAACCGGTTCGGGCTCGTGGTACCCGAGCTGCGGCTGACGATCCGCAACACCGGCACCGCCGAGGTCGACATCCCCGAGCCCGGGATCTCGATGATGCTGTCGCTGCGCACGACGCTGGAGCGCGGCAGCGACACGGAGCACCGCGCCGCGGGGACCGGCAAGCCGGTCACGCCGAAGCAGCGCAAGCTGCCGGCCGGGCAGAGCGTGCAGGTGACGATCTCACCGCTCGACGACGGCCCGGGCGAGAGCCCGCTGGCCGTGGGCACCTGGCAGGCGACGGTATGCCTGGGCGCGGTGTGCTCGAACCACGTGGCGCTCGCGGTCGCGAAGCGCTGACCGGCGGACCGCGCGGCGCCGAGCGCTCACGGCGCCGGCTCGAAGCCTGCCGTCATCGGCGCGATGCCGATCGCCAGCGCGATCACGAGCGCGACCACGGCCGCCACCGCCAGCGCGAGCCGCCACCGCCAGCGCGCGGGCGCCGGCGCCGGCGGCAACCGCGGAGCCGGCAGCGGCACGGTGGGAGGTGACAGCGCGAACGGGGACTGCGCCATGGCGCGCCGGGACTCGAGGCCGGCGAGCGCGGCCGAGACGTCGCACATCACCGGGTAGCGACGCGAGCGTCGCTTCGCGAGGCAGCGCTGGATGATCGCCGACAGCTCGGGCGAGATGTCGGCGAGCTCGGTCGGCGGCACCGGCACGCAGTACTCGTGCGCGGCGAGGATCTCGCCGGTGTCGGCGCCGGTGAACGGCAGCGCGCCGGTCGCCATCACGTACATCACGACGCCGAGCGCATAGATGTCAGCGCGGCCGTCGAGCCGGCGCAGGCCGCGCGCCTGCTCCGGGGCCATGTACGCCGGCGTCCCCAGCACGATCCCGGTGCCGGTGACGCTGGTCAAAGCGCTGGACTTGGCGATGCCGAAATCCAGGATCTTGACCCGCTCGCCGCACGGCGACGCGGGATCCGCGACCAGGTAAATGTTGGACGGCTTGAGATCGCGATGGACGATGCCGCTGCGATGCGCGGCGTCGAGCGCGTCGGCGAGCTGCCGGGCGAACATCACGATGTGTTCCTCGGTCAGCCGGCCGCGGCGCAGCCGGTCGCTGAGCGACTCGCCGACCAGGCGCTCGAGCACGACGAACGGCCGGCCGTCCGTCGAGTACCCGTGATCGTAGACCTCGACGATCCCGGGATGATTCAGCCTCGCGATCATGCTCGCCTCGTCGACCATCCGCCGCGCGGTCGCCGGATCGTCCACCAGCTTGCGGTGGAGGACCTTGACGGCGAGCGGCACCCGCAACCCGGGATGCTCGGCGGCGAACACGGCGCACGAGCCGCCCTCGCCGAGCCACTCGCGCACCCGGTAGAGACCGAAGCACTCGAGCAGACCGGGAACCCGCAGCGGGCGCGTCATCTGCTGCACGGCGGTATGCTCCGGTCGCGGACGGTATGCGGCGTCACGACGTGCGCCGGCGGTCATGGTTCACTCCTCATCAGGCTGCGAGTCGGAACGCAAGAACCGGTCCACCACCGCGAGCTCCCTCGGACGAGCAAGCCGGGCGGACACGGGGGCACGAGCGCTCGAGGTGGGGGGCGGTCCCCCGGAACCCGCGCCGGACTGGGGATTCACCGCCCACGTGCGATGTGGTCCGTGAGGCCATGCTTCGCGACCAGCGCGCCGAGATGCCGGCGCGACAGTCCGGACGCTTCCCGGACCGCAGACAGGTCGCCCTGGTACCTGCCGAGCAGATCGAGCAGGTAGCGGCGCTCGAACTCATCGACCAGCTCGCGCTTGACCTTGGTGAACGCTCGTCGCACGTAGGTCAGGGTGGAGCGCTCGGACATCATGGATGCGGTTCCTCATTCGATGGTCTGGACGTACTGGAACAGGGCATCGAGATCCGCGGAGGTGAGCTTCGACGTCGCGCCGTGGACATCCTTGTTGCCGAGCGCGTCGATCGCGAAGCCGAGCTCACCGGGGCCGAGCGCCGGGTGGCCGGGCGCGAGCACCGCCTCGCGGAACGTGTGCGCCAGTCCGTGGCGCAGGAAGTTGGTCTGGAACCAGATCCCGCGCAGCGACGGCGTGTTGCTCAGCGGGTTCCCGCGCACGTTGCCCGGGATGAACCCGCGGTCGGCGTTCGCGATGTTGACCTGGATCAGCGCGTTGAGCCGCACGTCCTCCGCGGCCTTGTTGCCGCGGACCGCCAGCGGATCGTCGAACACGAGGCAATGGTTGAGGTCGAAGCAGAACGGTTCAAAGAAGTCGATCGGATCGAGATGGATGTTGATCTCGTGGTCCGGAGTCGACGCCACGTTCGCCTCCGCCATCAGCGACGGGATCCCGCCGATCGCGAGGATCCGCGAGTCCTGCCCGTAGGTGTTGATGAAGTTGGTGAGCCACTGCGTACCGGACCCGTGATTTTGCCCGTCGGTGAACGGATGGCGCTGGTTGGTCGCGTCGTGGCAGTTGATGCAGCCCGCCGACTGGAACACGCCCTTGCCGCGCGTGATCGCGTCCTGGTCGGCGGGGCCGAGCAGGTTGTTCTTCGCCAGGAAGGTCAGCGGATTCGGCGGCAGCCGCAGCTCGGACACCGAGTAGAAGTCGACCAGCCGTGCAACATCCTCGAACCCCAGCCCCCCGGCCACGTTGATCGTCGTCGCGGTCGAGGCCTTCACGACCTGGTCGCGGACCTGGTGGTCGGCCGCGATGATCGACTGGATCTGCGTGAAGTTCGCCGGCAGCACGCTGTTGTTCGAGGTGTCGGGCCGGCACTGCGTGTCCTGGCCGCCCCGGACCCGGTTCGCCGGGTCGCCCACGCGCGTCGCTGGATTGGACGCGATGCCCTCGATCTCGCCGAACGCGATCAGCTCGCAGTTCGTGCGGGTCTGGGCGTCGGACGCCAGCGACGCGTAGGTCCCGTTCCCGAACGAGCCGTTCCAGAAGTAGGAATTGGTGGTCAACAAATTCCAGTTCGACGGGACCTTGTGATAGGCGGTCGGCGCGGTGGCGCCGTTCGCGTACGGAATCCCGTCGAGCAACAGCTCCTCGAAGTGGCAGGTCGCGCACGACTTGCGGCCGTTGTTCGACCACGCGGTGTTGTAGAACAGGTACTCGCCGCGCTCCATGTTGGTCGCGGGGTAGGGGGCGGTTGCGTATCCGAGATCGATGGTCTTCCTGGGTGCGCCGGTCGAGATGCTGAAGGTCTGGAGCACCTCGCCGCCCCAGGCCGCCACGAGCAGCTCGTCGGCCGCCTCGTCGAGCGTGAGCGCGAACGGCCGCTTCGCGGTCTGGATCGGCGCCTGCCCGCTCTTCGCGATCCGGAAGATGCCGCCCTGGAGCGAGACCACCTGCACGATGTCCGAGCCGGACATCGCGAGGTACGCGCGGGTGTGGGCGGCGTTGATCGCGATCGCCTGCGGCAGCGAGCCCGCCAGGACCTTCTGGTTCGCCGTGAAGTTGGGCTCGGCCGAGATGTCGTCGGTGAAGTACGTCGGCACGCTGCTCGGCGGCAGCTGGGCGTCGATCGTCAGCAGGCCGTTGCGCATGTCCTCGAAGTTGTAGGCCTTGGTGTGGTCGAACAGCGCGCCGGGGTGCGCGACGTGCTGCTGGCCATCGAGCCCGGCGACCCGGACCGGGGGCGCGCTGATCTGCGTCGGCTGCGGATCCTGCGCGTCGGGCAGGCCGCGATCGACCGTCGTCGTCGGGACCACCACGATGTCGTTGGCCTGGGCGATGTCGGGGACCGGGGCATTGATCGCGATCTGGTTCACCGCCTTGCTCGCGATGTCGAACCGCGCGAGCTGGCCGCCGCGGTTGTTCGCGACGTAGATCGCCCGCTGGTCCTGGGACACGCTGAGCCGGTAGGGATTGGCGCCGACGCCGGTGATCTCGGCCGCGGGCTGGTTCGCCGGCGACTGCATCGCCGGGTTCGTGACCCGCACGTCGACCGGCGTGTTGCCCAGCGGGTCGCGCGTGACGGTCAGGCCGTACTGCAGCACGCTGCCGCGCCAGCTGTTCGAGACGTAGAGGTCCTGCTGGTCCGCGTTCGGCGCCGCCGGGTTGCGGGGCACGAACGCGAGATCCGTGCAGTAGTACTCGGTCTTGATCTCGATCGGCCCCTGTGCGCCGGTCAGCAAGCGGTCGGTGCGCGGATCGATGATGCTGATGTAGTTCGAGAACTGGTTGCACACGAACACCAGGCCGTCGGGATGAACCGCGACGCGCTGGGGACGGATGCCGACCTTGATCCGGGTGACCGTGCCGGTCCCGAGATCGACCGAGGCCACCTCGTTGCCCGGGGACATCAGGTCGCCGCCGAGCGGCACGTAGGCCTTGCGCAGGCCGTTGATCCGCACGACCTTGACGTCCGACGGATTGCCGCGAAACGGGATCTGGACCGCGCGATCGCGATCGCGAGCGACCAGATCGATCGTCGTCGGGGCCCCGTTATCGACCGCGATCTGGCCGCCGATCTCGTCCATCTTCTGGGCCGCCGAGACGAAGTTGTTCGCGGCCGAGATGAAGTCGGTGTCGGCCATCTGCACGCCGTTCTGGATGAACCGGCCGTACTCGTCGCGCGGCGTCAGCTGGTACAGCGGCTGGAGCGACCCGCGCTTGTACGTGGCGGGCTGCTGCGTGACCGGGGGCTTGTCCGGCGGCGTCGGCGTCGTACCTCCGCTGCCGGTGCTACCGGGGCTGGGATCGCCGGGTACGATGGTGTCCTGGCACGCGGTGAGAGCAAGCAGTACGATGACGTAGCGAAACATCAGAAACCTCCTCCGGGGCCGAGGGTGAAGACGAGCTCGCCCGTGGTGTCGGTGAGTTGAGTGCCGACGTTGGCGTCGGTGAGCTGCGCGGTGAACGCGAAGCTCGCGTCGGTCGACCGCTGCAGCAGCTTGATCAGGATCCTGGCCGGCTTCTGGCCCGGGCCGGCCGGCGGCAGGCTGAAGCTCGCGCTCGCGCCGCCGGACTGGTCGTTCTGGCCCGCGATCAGGCCGTTGACGTAGATCCGGATCGGGTCCTGGGTCGCGACGAACAGCAGGACGTCGACCTGCCGCGGCGTGGTGTTGGCCGCGTACGAGACCGCATATCCGACGCGGCCGCTGGTGGCGGCGCGCGGGAACGCCGAGTTCAGATCGACGCTCCTGCCGTCCGAGAACAGGCCGTCCCACTGACCGTTGTCGAACGAGCCGCCCGCGGCGTCGAAGATCTTCGGGGTCACCGTGTTCTCGTTGACCAGCGTCGTATCGGCGACCCGCGTCGCCGGGAAGTCGCCCGCGACCAGCCAGTTGTGCTGGAACCCGTTGGCGTCGGGCCGCAGCCCGGCCGCCCACTGCAGGATCGCCTTCGCCTCGGCCGAGTCGACGGCGAAGTCCGTGCCCCCGGGATGCGCAAAGCCGGTCGCGAACGGGTGCGCCGCGCGGTCCGCGATCTCGTTGGTGGGGTACAGGAACAGCGAGCTCTCGCCCGGATTCAGGAAGGTCGCGAACGAAGTCGCCGAGGCGAAGTTGACCGTCAGGCGCCCCAGATCGGACGCGTTGGGGAGGATCGGGAAGTTCGAGCCATTCGGCGGCCGCTGGCCGGCGACGGCGACGCCATGGCAGGCGTTGGTATCCGAGCAGCTGCGGCCCTGGGCGCCCTGCTCGACCGCGTTGACGTCGTCGAAGATCGTGTTGACCCGGCGCGCGAAGAACGCGAAGTCGAACGGCGAGACGCTGGCGTTCGCGCCGAGCACGAAGCTGACGACCCGCTGGTAATTGAGGTCGTTGGCGCCGGCGAACACCTGTTGCCCGGGATGCGGGCTGTGGTGGCAACTCGGGAGGTCGAACGGGCACGCGAGGACCTGGGAGCTCAGCGGCGAGCCGAGGTCGACGAAGCACGCGAAGTTCTGCATCTGGGTCGTGGCGTCGGCGGTCGGCAGCAGGCTGAGCTTGCCGGGGCCCCGATCGGTGCCGTGGCACACGGTGGACATGCAGCCGGGGCCGCGACCCACACCGCCGGGCGCATTCAGATCGAGCTGGCCGGACAGGATCGGCATCACCTCGCTGGTGAACACACCGACGTTGAACTTGGTCACCGGGGCGCAGGTCGGGTTCGGGTTGTTGGTCCCGGCGTTCGCCTTCGCATCCGTGATCCACGCGAGCAGCAGCTGCGCCTGGGTCGCGTCGACCTGCAGCGACTTGCCGCTGCCGTGCAGGGTGGTCGCCTGGGTGTAGATCAGCGAGGTCGCCGGGTTGGTGAGGTCCGCGAGCGCGGTGACCGCGATGAAGTTCGCCTGGACGTCGGCGTCCGCCGTCGCCGCTGGCTTGACCGAGAATCCGTCTTGACCGGGGGGAGCGTGGCAGCCCGACGTCGCGCAGCGCTCGAACATCGGCGCGATCGTCGACTTGAACGTGGTGAAGTTGAACGGGCTGGGTCCCGGCGGCGGGGTCACGCCGCCGCCACCCCCGGCGGCGTACGTCTGGGACGCGGACTGCGCGAAGTCCTGCAGCGTCGCGAGCTGCGCCGCGCCGGCCGGGAACGTGAACGGATGGCCGGGGACGCCGCCGGACACGGTGGCGAGCAGCGCGCTGTTGCTCGGCGTGGTCAGGTCGAGCTGCCGGACCGTGTTGTTGAACGTCTTGGCGAACTCGCAGCTACCGGCCGCTGCGGATGCCCACACGATGAAGCCGCCGTTGCCCGACGGCGGCGCGTGACATCCGCTGGCGCTGCAGCTGGTCGACACGATCGGCAGCACACCCGTCGTGAACTTGTCGACGTCGAACGGATAGCCGGGCGACTTCTCGCCCTTGGTGTCGAGCTGACATGCCGGATCCGTCGCTGGCGGGCTGCTGGGCGAGTTACTCGTGCACCCGGCCGCCAGCAGCGCGACGAACGGCGCGAGCCAAGATCTCGTCGTGAAAAACATCGTCCCTCCTGATGGCCGACCGCCTCAGCAAGGGACGCGCCGCGATGCAGGTCCTTGATCCTTCACCGATCCCCGTGGGGAGGATGCTGGGAGTGTTGGTCTCGACCAACACTGGCGGAGATTGCCTCCCCAGGCGGGTCCGGTCCTTGAATTCGATTTGCACACGTCTTGAATTCACGGATCTTGCGCAGTTGCGTGGCGAGGCCGGACCGGGTGAGGGAAGTTACCTGCACCCCCACCCCGGCACCTGGTTTGCTTGAGGCACCCACGATGTCGACTCACCGACTCGCCCGCGACCGGATCGAGATCACCCGGTTTCAGTTACAGGTGGTCAGTGGACCCGACTCACCGAATCGGGTCGTATCGACCGGCGCCGAGCTCTCGATCGGCAGCGATCCCGGCCATCACCTGCGACTGAGCGATCCGTGCGTGTCGCGCCAGCACTGCGTGCTGCGCGTCAGCGACGAGGGCGTGATGTGCACGGACCTCGACAGCACCAATGGCACGCTGATCGCAGGCCGGCGGATCACGAGCGCGATCGTGATGCCCGGCGATGTGATCACGGTCGGCGAGACCACGATCGCGTTCGACCTGCTCGCGGAGACCCTCAGCGAGCCGCTGTCGGTGTCGGACCGGTTCGGCCGCGTGCTCGGCCGAAGCACCGCGATGCGCCGGCTGTTCGCGCTCGCCGAACGCGTCGCGGCCTCCGACGCCTCGATCCTGCTCGAGGGCGAGACCGGCACCGGCAAGAGCGCGCTCGCCGAGGCGATCCACGAGCAGTCGCCGCGCAAGGCCGGGCCGTTCATCGTGGTCGACTGCGGCGCGCTGCCGGGCACGCTGCTCGAGTCGGAGCTGTTCGGCCACGAGCGCGGCGCGTTCACCGGCGCGGTCGAGTCCCGGGTCGGTCTGTTCGAGTCCGCGAACGGCGGCACGATCCTGCTCGACGAGATCGGCGAGCTGCCGCTCGATCTGCAGCCCAAGCTGCTGCGCGTGCTCGAGCGCCGGGTGATCCGCCGGGTCGGCGCGACCCGCGAGAAGCCGATCGACGTCCGCGTGATCGCCGCGACCCATCGCGATCTTCGGCGCGAGGTCAACCTGCGCACGTTTCGCTCGGACCTGTGGTACCGGCTCAACACGGTGCGGCTCACGATGCCGCCGCTGCGCGAGCGCCGCGACGACATCGCGATGCTGGTCTGGGCGATCTACCAGGACCTGGTCGGCAGCCGAGCCGCGCTGCCGCCGGCGACGATGGTGACCCAGCTGGCGCGCGGGACCTGGCCGGGCAACGTCCGCGAGCTGCGCGCCGCGGTCGAGCGATCCTTGATCGGCGCGCCGGTGTCCGACGCCGCGCCCGACGCCACGCCGGCCTCGTACCGCGATGCCAAGACCCGGGCGACGACCGACTGGGAGCGCCGCTACCTGGCGGACCTGCTCGCCGCGCACGACGGCAACGTGTCCCGCGCCGCCCGCAGCGCGCGGATGAACCGCAGCCACCTCAGCGAGCTGATCCATCGCCACGGCCTGGCCAGCGAGCGCATCGCCGACGCCGAGGCCGGCGAGCGGCCGGACGCCGACTGACCCGCGTCTGTACGGCGGCAGCCCCGATCTGGCAAGTCGCATCGCGCACGGCAAGCGATATACCCCAGCGCCTACCGCCAGGAGTTGCTCGTCGGAGGCCGTCCGAGATCCGGCCGGACACCGGACAAAGCCGCACTGCGTGCCGACGATCTGCTGTGCGATCGTCGCCGTGGTGGTCTCCCAGTAGCTACCCGCGCAAGGTGCGGTCCCGAGATCTTCCAGAAGCTGGCGCGCGCGTGTGAGAGGAGAGCGGCCCCGAGGATCTGACCCTGCGCAACAGCCCATCGAAGCGTCCTTGGCGCACTACGGCTCAGCAGGACCGCAGGCGCAGTGCTTGTCACAGTACCTGTGGTCCTTGTGGACATGGCAGGGGCAACAGACCGGCTCCTTGTAGCCTTCGCAGCATCTGGGGAGCTGAAGGTTCTCCGGATTCAGCCTTGCCACGCCCTTGATGCATCCATCGACGTTCATCTCGATGGGGCCGAGGATCTGCGCCTTTGCTGTGAAGGCCTCGATGGCGCCGTGGACGGCGCCAGTCACCGGCCCGGCCAGGTGCGTCGTGGCCGTGATTGGCCCCAGCGTCCCATTTCCACCGAGGGTGATCTTGCCCGGTGTCACGGTGGCCGAGAACGGATTCAGGTTGACCTTGACGCCGCCGGTGTTGACGGAGATGCCCAAGACCGTGACGAAGGCCGTCAGCGTTCCGCTGATCGCGCTGACGCCGAGCTGAATGGGATCGATGGCGACCGAGCCCGCGATCTGCACGGGAATCGGGGCGGCGTGGATGCTGACGTCGGGGATGGTGGCCATTGCCTCCAACCCGACAGGGATCTTGGAGACTGCGATCTCCACCGGCGGAACGTTCACGGCGGCGTTCACGACCGGCTTGATGCAGAAGTCCCCGTCGGCCGTGACGTCGACGACGGGCCGGAGCAACGAGGCGATGATCTTCACGACGCGCCTTTCGTGTTCGGCAAGGGCACGCCGCAGGTCACGGCGACGATCCGCCCCGCGAGCTGCGCGATCGTCTCGATCGCCGCGGCCGCCTCGGTCAGCTCCTTGACCAGTTGTGCCACGTCGGGGGCGCGGATGATCCACTTCGCGCTGCCGTTGCTGGCCAATGGTATCTCGAGCAAATGGATATTCGGATCAGTTTTCGCTTCCATTGCCGAAGGTTTCGCGATCCGCATGTGGCTGTCAAGCCAGATCACGGCGTCCATCGGCTCTATCGGATACTCTCGACATGCAATCTCCAAGCAAAGATTGCCAGAATCAGGTTGCTCGCTTCGTGCTCGCACTGCCAACCGTTCTGCAACGATCCCTGCCTCCTGGCGTGCAACGCAATAACTGCCCGGCGACGCTGCCCGGGGCATTTGCATGGATACCTTGAAGGATCGGGTTGAGGCCAAATCTACGCTCTGAACGCAATCTGGACCTCACGAGGTCGACAATCACTGTCACTCTACAGTCCAGATGTAGGCCGCCGGAGGCCGTCTCGACATCCTCTTCGCGACTTGAAGTGGACGGAGCGCTGATTTATCAATCCACCTATCAGGGATGCAGCAGATCGCGGTACAGCGAGATAGCGCCAGCCGCCACAGCGCTCGAGTCCCGGCGCGCGCCAGGGCGACGACGGCGATCCTCGGCGGAGTGCTGACGGGCTTGTATGCATGGTCCACGCTCTACGTCGCACTCCCAGCGTCGGTCGTCGGTCGCCCCGGTGCGCTCCGGCGCAGTTGGGCCCTCACTCGTGGCCACCGGCTGGCGATCGGTATCCTCCAGCTCCTGCCGCTAGCGCTTCAGTTCGTGCTCATGACTGTCGTCGGCCTTTCTCCAGTGAGCTTGGAGCCGCGGGTGTACATCCCGATCACGTCGCGACGACGAACCCCCCGTACCCGCGGTCCGCCACCTCGGCGCAGCGCCGGGCGTACGCGGGAAACCCGCCGGCCAGCGGCATGAACACGCGCGGCTTGCCGGCGATGTTGGCGCCGAGGTACCAGGACTGGCAGCCGAGGTAGATCGTGTTCTGGGCGGTCGCGTTGACCAGCGCCACCCAGCGCGCCTCGGCGTCCGCGCTGGCCTCGATCGTCGCGTGGCCGCGCGCGTCGAGCCACGCGATGCAGTCGGCGATCCAGTCGACGTGGTGCTCGACCATCACGAAGAAGTTGGTGAACGCCGAGGGGCTGCCCGGGCCGGCGACATGGAACAGGTTCGGGAAGCCGGCGACCGCGAGGCCGAGGTAGTTGAGCGGCCCGCCGCGCCACTTGTCCTGGATGCGCAGCCCGCCGCGGCCGCGCAGATCGATGCGCGTCACCGGCCCGGTGAATGCGTCGAACCCGGTCGCGAGCACGAGCGTATCGAACCGATGCTCGCGCCCGCCGGCCACCAGCCCGGCCGGCGCCACCGCGGTGATCGGGTGGGCCTGGACGTCGACCAGCGCGACGTGGAGCCGGTTGAACGTCTCGTAGTAGCCGGTGCCGGCGCACAGCCGCTTGCAGCCGATCGGATGGCGGGGGCACAGCCGGTCCGCGGTGTCCGGATCGCGGACGATCTGGCGGATCTTGCCGCGCACGAACTCGGCCGCCAGCTGGTTGGCGGCCGGGTTGGTCAGCAGATCGCGGAACGTGCTGAGCAGGCCGAGGCCGCCGATCTGCCAGCGCTCCTCGAACGCCGCCGCGCGCTCCCCGGCGGTGGCGTCGAGCGCCGAGCCCGGCCGCGGCG
This sequence comes from Kofleriaceae bacterium, assembly GCA_036265355.1. Lineage (GTDB taxonomy): Bacteria > Myxococcota_A > Polyangia > Haliangiales > Haliangiaceae > JABFXX01. Next base: position 17,743 of record DATAPF010000164.1, read on the forward strand.
TCAGCTCGCTGCCGAAACCGGAGTACGCCTTCCGGTTCCGCGCGCGAAACCCGGCGTAGTCCGCCTTGATCCGCGCCTCCCACGCGGGATCGAGCGGGCCGTTGTGCGCCGGCACGACGTACGCGGCGGTCCGCTGGAACACGGTGAGCGAGCGGACCTGCTCGGCGAGGATCGGGATGAGCTGCACCCCCGAGGACCCCGTGCCGACCACGGCGACGTCGCGGCCGCGCAGCTCGGGCGGTGGGTCCGGCCAGGCGGCTGTGTGCAGCACCTGCCCGGCGAACCGGGCGATTCCACCCTCGGCACCCCCCTCGGGTCCGCCGATCGCCGGCAGGTTCGGCGCCGACAGCGGCCCGGTGGCGAGCACGACGAACCGCGCCGTCCACTGCCCGCCATCGGCGCTCGACACCCGCCAGCACCGCGCGGCCTCGTCGAACTCCGCCGCCGCGACCCGCGTGTCGAGCCGGATGTCGCGCCGCAGGTCGAACCGATCCGCGACGTGGTTGGCGTAGCGCAGCAGCTCGGGCTGCGCCGCGTAGCGCTCGGTCCAGCGCCAGTCCTGCTGCAGCTGCTCGGAGAACGAGTACGAGTACTCGAGGCTCTGGATGTCGACCCGCGCGCCCGGGTAGCGGTTGGCCCACCAGGTGCCGCCGACGCTCGGGGCCGCCTCCAGCACGACCGCCGCCAGGCCGATGGCGCGCAGCCGGTACAGCGCGTACAGGCCGCCGAGGCCGGCGCCGACGATGACGACGTCGAGCGCCCGCGGCGCCGCGCGCTCGCCGGGTGCGCTGAGCTCGTGCTGCGAGGCGGTCATCGGCTGCCGGCCGTATCCTACGCGCCGGCCCGGCGCCTGGCGATGGCGATGCGATGCGACTACGCCGGACCGGGTTGCGCCCGGCGGGCAGACCGCTGCTTGCGACGGCGCCACGCGATGGCGAGCGCGATCGCGGCGACCAGCGCCCCCGCTGCGATCGCGGTGCGGCCGAGTTCGTGCTCGACGAGCGAGTCGCCCATCATGACGAACGCGGCGGCGTACACCCCGGTGAACAGCATCGACACGGCGAAGTAGGTCTTGAACGGAACCCCGACGAACCCGAGCACGTAGTTCTTGACGAACGTCGGCGCGCCGGGTGCGAGCTTGACGCCGAGCGTGAACTTCACGACCCCCCGGTCGCGCTCCGCGAGGTCGGGGAGCTCGGTGCGAAACCGCCGCAACACCCGTGCGAGCTGGGGCCGCAACCAGCGCGCGATCCCGTAACACAGCACGAGATTCACGGCGAGCGCGATCCACGATCCGATCAGACCGAGCGCCGGTCCAAACGACGCGCCCGCGAAGATGTACAGGGGGGTGGTCGGGATGCCGAGCGCCGGCAGCACGGCGGTCGCTGCGAAGAACGGCAGCGGGCGAAGTTCCCGCAGCCATGCCATCACGGCCGCGTGGTCGTACGCCGACCACACCAGGTAGACCACCGCGGCCAGCGCCCCGGCCGCCAGCGCGAATCTAACCCAGCGCGCGTACGGCCTGGGCGAGCGCCGCTGCGTGGAATCCATGGTCGAGGACGATGCAACGCGGGTGCCGCGCGCCGCTGCGGCGTCGCGTGCGTCGGCGGCGCGCTAGCGAGCGACCGCGACCGTGCGCTCTCGATTGAGCTCGTCGACGACCGCGAACAGATCACCGGTCCGGTAGAAGTCGACGGCGAGCAGGTTCGGGAGCTTGTGGCGCTCTCGCATGCACCGGCGCGCTCGCGCCATGAGGAAGTCGTACGCGTTGACGATCGCGGCGTCGCTCGGCCGCGGCGCGGGCACGCGGGTGATCCAGTGATTGAGCTGGAACAGCGTGCCGCGGGTCTCTCCTCGCCACGGCTGGCACGAGAAGCCCGTCACGGTCCTGACGTCGTACGGGGTCTCCTGGAACACCTCGAACGCGGGGTGAAACCACGGCGCGCCGCCGGCCCGGTTCTCGGCGACGATCAAGACCTGCTGGTGGCGCTCGATCATCTCGCCGAGGGTCGGCCACGGGCCGGTCACAGGGCCGCGATAGACCCGCTCCGACAGTCCGCTCTGTTCCATGGCGCCCGCGATGTCCTCCGGCCGGACGTCCTCGTCCTGGACCACGAGGATCACGACCTCGCGCGGGTTGGCGCGCAGGAAGTCCCGCATCGATCGGAACACCGTGACGAGATCGAGCGCTCCGAGCTCGCAGAAGCCGTGGCAGAGGTAGAGCCGCCGCTCGCCCTCGGGCTTGCCGAGCAGGCGGGCTCGGATCCGGAACGCCGCATCGACGCCTTCCTTGCCGAGCACGGCCTCGTAGCTGCGGCGGGCCTCGCCCTCGTCGGCGACCACGGTCAGGACTCGATCGGCGACCTGGTACCCGTAGTGGGCATCGATCTGAAAGCCACGGACTCCATCCCGCAGCTGCGCGGGGATGCCCGCCTCCTGGGCCGGAAACCACCACGCCGGTTGATCCGACGAGCCCATCGCGTTGTGCGCGGTCGCGAAGACCACGGTGTCGAGCGGACGTCCGCACAGCTCGCGCCGTCCGTTGCACGCATCACGCGCCAGGCCCTCCGCGGGTCCGGAACCGGCGCCGCCACCGCTCCAGAGCCCGACCGCCACCGCCAACCCGACGCTCAGCGCGATCACCGCGGGCCGCAGGGCGCGCCGTGCGATCGGCTCGTCGCGGCCGCGCTGGAACATGCCACGCCCCAGCGCGCTCGCTCCCAGGTACAGCAGGAGGATGCCGAGCGCCGAGACCGCGAGCTCGATCGCCGCGCGCGGCCAGCGGACGAGGCCATAGCCGCCGGCGATCAGCACCGCGGCGCGCAGCACGCGCTCGACCCCGCGCCCGGGCACGGTCCTCAGCCACCGCCACACCGCACGCGCGGGGGTCTCCAGCCTGAACGCCGGACACAGCAGGACGATGCCGATTCCGCCGACCAGCCATGCCCGATCCACGGCGCCGGCGGTGAAGCTCCGCCAGACCCCGACGGCCGCCGCGGACACGGCGGGGTCGTCGATCCACCGCGGGATCAGGGCGACGCCGGCGACCCGTACGAGCACCAGCACGAGCGCGGCCAGCACCAGCAGCCAGCCGGTCTCGCGTCCGATCCGCCACCGGGTCGGCGACAGCGCGGCGGCGAGCAGCAAGCAACCGACGCCACCGCCGAGCACCCACCAGGCGTACGTCGCGAGCGCGGCGGCCTCGCGCAGCTTCGGCAGGGTCTCGGAGAGCTGTCGCGAGCTCGCAATCCGCTCGCTCAGATCGACGACGACGTCATCGGGAATCGTCGCAGACAGCCGGGGCGGCAAGCTCGCGACGATGCTCCTGAGCAGGACACCGCCGTCCGCGAGGTCGAGCAGCAGATCGTTGCCGTCCTGGGAGAACACCACGTCGTGCAGCGCCTCGGCGCTCGCTCTCAGCACCGGCGAGAACGCCGCGGAGGACACGACCTGGCGAGCGCCGGAGACGATCAACGGGCGATAGGCCGTCAGATCCCGGTTCACGCGGATCGCGGCCAGGCTGATGCGATCCGCGAGCAGGCCCGCGACCGCCGGATCTCGGAGCGAGCGCGCGGCGCGATCCGCAAACGACCTTCGATCGAACACGGCCTGCGTCGCACAGGTCAGGACGATCCCGACGAGGACGAGGGCGAGGCCGGCGGTGACCAGGAGCGAGACGATCGATCGGCGAATCCGAGAGTCGCGCATCGGGCTCCTCGACGGCGAGCGGTGCAACGGTCGTTCCATCGGGTCGCGATCGGGAACGCGACGGGGGCGCACGCGCCTCGCGGCCGGCGCGCCTCGGAGCGTCTGGCCCCGGCTTGACGACTCGAGTCGACACCCCGCTCCCCGGCGAACCGCCGGGGGTCAGGACAGGTTGCGCATCGCGGGTACCGACAAGCGTAGCCCCGGAAGCTCGAAGCGTGGCGGCGGCGAGCAAGTCCTCGCCCGCGCGGCGGCCGCAGCGCGCGGGCCGCCTGTCCCCCCGATGGTCCTGCGCTTGCTGGACTCCGGCAAGCCATGCGCACCGTCGCGATCTCGACCGGCCTCCTGCTCCTCGCAACCGCGGCCGCCTGCAAGGAGGCCCCGCCGCCCGTGTTGAAGATCACATCGCCGGCGCGCAGCCTGATCCAGCGCGACGCCGGGCCGATCCTCGTGACGGGCACCGCGCTGCCGGGCAGCTCGGGGGATCGCGTCGTGAAGGTCGTGGTGAACCAGGTCGAGGCGACGCTCCAGCCGGACGGATCGTTCACCGCCGTGCTCGACGCGCGCCGGGGCGCCATGCTGCTCGAGACTGTCGCGACCTCGGACAGCGGCGCCTCGGCGAGCGACATGCGCGCGGTCCAGACCGGCCAGCTCCGCCCGGTGGGCACGAACATCGATCGCGCGATCACGACCGCGCTGTCGGCCGACGCGTTCACCCGGCTGTCGGCCGCTGCGGGGCCGCTGCTCAGGACCCTGGACCTCGCGGCGATGCTCGCCCCGCTCCAGCCGATGGTGACCACCGGCGACGACCTGGCGAACCTCCAGCTGTCGGTGACCGGCGTCCGGTTCACCGACAGCTAGATCAGCGCCAACACCGCGACGGCGCGATGCGCCTGGTGATCGGCGACCTGGTCGCCACGTTCAGCCACCACGGCCAGACCGTCGCCCGGGCCGCGATCAACGCCCAGGTCGACCTCAAGATCGCGCCCGCGGCGAGCGCCCAGCAGGTCGCCCTGCAGTTCGGCGCGCTCGACCTCCAGGTCAACGTGCTCGACGACACCCCCGGCTCCGCGGGAGTCACCTGCGACGATCTGGCCGGCGCGTCGTCGACCGGGATCGGGCTCCAGCTCGACTCGCTCCGCCAGCTCCTGATCACGCTCCCGATCCCCTCGGTCGCCGGGATCCAGCTCGAGCAGCTCTCGATCGGCGCCGACAGCGGCTACGTCCTGATGTCCGGCCAGATCCACTGAGGGCGCCCGCGTGATCGCCGCGCAGATGTGGTGAACTCGGCCGGTGCGCGACGTCGACCCCACGAGGCCGTGGACCCGGCTGTACCCGGATCGGGTCCCGAACGAGCTGCCGCGTCCCACCGAGAGCATGGCCGACGTCCTCGAGGCCACCGCGCGGGCGGCCGGCGACGCGCCGGCCATCCATTACTTCGACGCGACGATCTCGTACGCGCGGCTCGAGGAGCTCGCGGCGCGGTTCGCGACCCTGCTCG
>DATAPF010000165.1:0-5756 GCA_036265355.1 Kofleriaceae bacterium
GGAGCACGAGCGCACGCACCAATCACGCTACGCCGACGGCGTCATCCCGAGTCCAGTGCCGCCTTCGCGAACCAAGCTCAGGCTCGTCAAGTGATCGAGATTGCTTCCGTCGAGCGCCGCGATGAAAGAGCCGCACCCAAAGCAGTTTGGGTCGTCGCGAAGGCTTCAGAATCGGATTCCATGCGGAATGTAATATTGGAGCGAACCAGCGCCGCACGTCTGTGGCAAAAGTCGGTAGCGCGTTGCGGCGGAGTTCACGCTCCCGTTGGAGGCATGAGCCGCGCCTGGCTCAGTGGGTGAGCCGCCACAGCATCGCGCGAACCCGATCCAGCGCGGCGTCGACCGCGGTGAAGTCAGCCGCGGTGATGTAGCCGCGGGCGCGCGCGATGCGCAGCGCCGTCGTGAGCTCGCTGGCCGAGCCGGCGGCCCGGCGGAACAGGTCGGCGCGGTCGAGGCCGGCGCGCTGCCGCGCTTCGCTGACGTTGAGGGCGACGGATTCGGCCGCGCGGCCGACTTCGTCCGCGAGCGACTTGCGGCGCTGGCGGATCTTGGTCTCCACGGGAGCGAGCTGCTCCAGCACCGTGAGCGACATCTCGAGTGCATCGAACATCGGGACCTCCTGTTGATTCGCCCCTCAGCACCTGGGGGCGTCCTCGCCCGATGCGCCGCGGAGCGCACGTCCCATGACGAGCGCGGGCACCGCGACCCGCGGCTCGTCGATCCATCCAGCTACGGGGGCGCCGCTCGCGTCACGCCGGTCAGTGCGGCGCTCGGCAAGGGACGGTGCGCGAGAGCGGCGGAGGGCGACGCCCCCGGTGCGAGGGGCGAATCACGGAGGGCCGCCGTGAGCGCTTCGAGCGGCGACCGTGGGGCGCACTCGCGCGTGGAGGCCATCTCGCAATGCGCGCGTCGCCGACGAGGTGCCTGCAGTTGCAGGCGGCGGCGAGCAGCGAGCAGCGAGCGACCAGCGGCCGGCGGCCGGCGGGTGAACGGCACGCGGTGGCGGTACCGGCACAGGCGGCCGCAGCGGCACCGGCGGCCGCAGCGGCACCGGCAGCGGCAGCGGCACCGGCGCACCGGCGGTCGCACCGGCACCGGCACCGGCACCTCGGCACCGGCAGCCGCAGCGGTAGCGGTAGCGGGGTGACGGCACCGGCAGCCGCAGCGGTAGCGGGTAGCGGCACCGGCAGCGCGGCAGCGGTAGCCGTAGCGGCGTAGCGGCACAGGTAGCCGCAGTCGCAGCGGCGCAGCGGTAGCCGCAGCAGCACCGGTAGCCGGTAGCCGCAGCGGCACCGGCAGCCGGGCTTGCCCTAAATAGCCACTTGCCTCCGCAGCCGCATCGGCAGCCGCAGCGGCACCGACGCCACCTCGACGAAGACGCATGGCTGTCACCCCGGCGCGCCGAGCAGCCGCTCGAGGGCCTCGCGGCGGCGCCGGCTGACGGGCAGGCGCGCGCCGCCGTGCAGGACGACGACCAGCTCGCCGGCGCCGTGGTGGAGCTCGCGGATCCGCGCGACGTTGACCACCGCGTTGCGGTGGACGCGGACGAACCGCGCCGGGTCGAGCTCGGCCTCCAGCGTGGCGAGGCTGTGGCGGACGACGTGCACGGCGTCGCCGATATGGACCGCGGCGCAGTAGTCCTGGGCCTCGATCCAGTCGATGTCGCCGACCGCGATCACGGTGGAGCGATCGCCGAGCCGGGCGACCAGGCGCTCGCGGCGCGCCGGCGGACTGGCTCCGGCGGTCGCTGCCCCGACGGTCGCGATCAGGTCCGCGAGGCGGTGGGCGAGCTCGGCGGCGCGATGACCGGCGAGCTCGCGGCGGAGCCGGGCGAGCGCGGCGTCGAACCGCTGCTCGCCGACCGGCTTGAGCAGGTAGTCGAGCGCGCAGCTCTCGAACGCGCGCACCGCGAACGCGTCGTGGGCGGTCACGAAGATCGTCGGCGGCGGCGCGCCGAGCACGGCGGTGAGCGCCGCGATCACGCCGAAGCCGTCGAGCTCGGGCATCTGGACGTCGAGCAGCAGCACGTCGGGCCGGGTCGCCTCGACCAGCGCGACCGCGTCGCGGCCGTCGCACGCCTCGCCGGCGACGTCGAGATCGGGGTGGCGGGCGATCAGCTGGCGCAGGCTGAGCCGGCCGAGCGGCTCGTCGTCGGCCAGCACGACGCGCAGCCGGTCAACCATGCGCGGCCTCCGGCGCGGTGCGCAGCGGCAGCTCGATCGCCGCGGTCGTGCGATCGCCGGTGGTCGCCAGCGCGAGCTCGCCGCGCTCGCCGTACAGCCGGCGCAGCCGCTCGCGCGTGTTGCGCAGCCCCAGGCCGGTCGCCGCCGCGAGCGAGAACCCCGGCGCGATGCCCGGGCCGTCGTCGCGCACCGCGAGCCGCAGCTGATCGCCCTGGCGCGCCGCGATGATGTCGAGCCGGCCGGCGCGGCTCCGGGGCGCGATGCCGTGCTGCAGCGCGTTCTCGACCAGCGGCTGGAGCACGAGCTGCGGCACCAGCGCGTCGCGGACCTCGTCGTCGACCTCCCAGCCGACCCGCAGCCGATCGCCGAACCGCACCCGCTGGATCTCGAGGTAGGTGTCGAGCAGGGCCAGCTCCTCGCGCAGCGGCACCTCGTGCGGCGCGTCGCGGCGCAGCAGCTGGCGCAGCAGGTCGCCGAGCAGCACGAGCACGCGCGCGGTGGCCTCGGCGTCGCCGGCGCGGGCGAGCGCGACCGCGGCGTTGAGCGTGTTGAACAGGAAGTGAGGCTGGAGCTGGGCGCGCAGCGCCGCGAGCTGGGCGTAGGCGAGCTGGGCCTCGAGCTGGGCGCGGGCGAGCTCGGCGTCGCGCCGGCGCCGGCCGGCGTCGATCGCGATCCCGGTCGCCAGCACGCCGGCGTAGACCAGCGGCTGGAACGGCAGCCAGTCGACGATGCCCATGCGGATCGCGCCGGCCAGCGTGTGCGGGTCGGGCGGGTCGTGCAGCAGGTGATAGAGCACGCCGTTGGCGATCCCGAAGCCGATGGAGATCGCCAGGGCGAACCCGGCGTGACCGGCGAGCCGGCGGCCGCGCAGCGTCCCGGGCCGGGCCGCAAGCGCCAGGATGCTCGGCGTCACCGGGATCCAGATCGCCCATGGCACGCCTTCGCGGATCACCGCCAGGCCGGCGTCCTTGACATCGGCGTCCAGCCACGCCTGCATCGCGGTCAGCAGCGCGGGCACGCTCCATACCGCGATCAGCAGCCAGACGGAGCGCGACCGGACCACGCTTCAGCATACCTCGCAGCGCGCGGCGACGCGGGTGTTCCGGCTGTCGTCCGGCCCTTGCGCGCGGCGAGGTCCGTGACCAGTGTGGGGGCGCCGTCCAACCCGATCGGCGGCCGACGGAGTTTCCGGACCGGTCCGTGCGGCTCCGCGCGTCCGGCTGCTGGTGACCAGCAGCTCGCGGACTGCGATGTCAGCGCATGACCGCAATGTCATGCCATTACGTGCGACCGAATATGTTGCAATCTGCAATATCTGCCACGGGGGGTCTTCCGACCCCGGGGTGCGATTGCTAGCGTGGCTCGCGATGGCAACCACCACCGAACGGCTCACCCAGGTGCTGCAAGGCTCGCAGGTCCAGCTGCTCGCCGACTGGATCAAGGCGCTGCGCGCGACCGCGAAGTCGCGAGCGTCGGCGGCGATCGGCGATCCGGAGCTCCAGGCGCAGTGCCAGGAGTTCATCGCGCTGATGTCGGCGGCGGTCGGCAGCGGCAACCTCGACGACATCGAGGCCGAGCCGTGGCGGCCGGTCAAGGACTTCCTCGCCGGCGTATCGCGCTCGCGCGGCCGTCAGGGGTTCTCGCCGAGCGAGACCGCGACGTTCGTGATGTCGTTCAAGGAGCCGGTGTTCTTGATCCTGCGCCGCACGTTCGAGGGCCTGCCCGACGGCCAGGTGCTCGCGGATGTCTGGGAGGCGTCACGGCTGCTCGACAAGCTCGCGCTGTTCACGACCGAGGTCCACCAGTCGGCGCGCGAGGAGGTGATCCGGCGCCAGGGCGAGGAGATGCTGGAGCTGTCGACCCCGGTGATCCAGCTGTGGGACGGCGTGCTCGCGCTGCCGCTGATCGGCACGCTCGACTCGGCGCGCACCCAGATCGTGATGGAGTCGCTGCTCCAGCAGATCGTCGCGACCCGGTCGCCGATCGCGATCCTGGACATCACCGGCGTGCCGACCGTGGACACCCTGACCGCCCAGCACCTGCTGAAGACGGTCGCGGCGACCCGGCTGATGGGCGCGGAGTGCATCATCAGCGGGATCCGGCCGCAGATCGCCCAGACCATCGTCCACCTCGGGGTGTCGCTCGGTGACATCATCACCAAGGCGTCGCTCGCCGACGCGTTCCGCCTCGCGCTCGGCAAGCTCAACCAGACGATCACCACGGCGAGCGCGAAGGGATGACGCCATGGACCGGATCCCGATCCTGCGGATGGGTCGCACGCTGCTGGTCACCGTGCAGGTCGACATGCACGACCAGCTCGCGGTGCGCCTGCTCGACGACCTGACGACGATGATCACCCGGACCCGCACGCGCGGCGTGGTGATCGACATCTCGGCGCTCGACATGGTGGATTCGTTCATCGGCCGGATGATCGCGGACATCGCGGCGACCTCGCGGATCCTCGACGCCGAGACGGTGGTGGTCGGCATGCAGCCGGCGGTCGCGATCACGCTGGTCGAGCTCGGCATGGCGCTGCCCGGGGTACGCACCGCGCTCGACGTCGAGCGCGGCATGGAGCTGCTCGATGACTCCCGCCATCGCTGATCCAGCCCGCCCGGTGATCCGCGTCGACATCGTCGAGAACGAGGATGTCGTCGCGGTCCGCCAGCGCGCGCGCGAGCAGGCGCTGCGCGCCGGGTTCTCGCTGCTCGAGACCACCAAGCTGGTCACCGCCGCGAGCGAGCTCGCGCGCAACACGCTCGAGCACGGCGGCGGCGGCTACGCCGAGCTCGAGGTCTGCACCGACGGGATCCGCCGCGGGGTCCGGATGCGATTCGTCGACGAGGGGCCCGGGATCCCCGACGTCGAGCAGGCGCTGCGCGATGGCTACACCACCGGCAAGGGGCTCGGCCTGGGGCTCGGCGGCTCGCGCCGGCTGGTCAGCGAGTTCGACATCCAGACCGTGCCCGGCCGCGGCACGAGGATCACGGCGATCCGATGGAAGTGATCGCGCTGACCGAGCCGTTCGATCTCGACGCCACCGCCGACGTCGGCGCGGTGCGGCGGCGGCTCGTCGGGCTGGCCGGCGAGGCCGGGCTCGACGAGACGCGCGCCGGCGACGCCGCGCTGATCGCCACCGAGCTGGCGTCCAACGTGCTCAAGCACGCGCGGCACGGCGGCGCGCTGGTCGGGCAAGCCCGTGCCGGCGACCGCCGCGGCGTCGCGATCGCAGCGTGGGACCGCGGCCCCGGCATGAACCTCGAGGCCTGCCTGCGCGACGGGATGTCGACCGCCGGCACGCGGGGCGCCGGGCTCGGCGCGGCGCGCCGGCTCGCGACCCGGTTCGACGCGTTCACGCCGCCCGGCGGCGGCAGCGTGGTGACCGCCACCGTGCTGCCCCCGGGCCCGCCGCCCGGCGCGCGGTTCGCGATCGGCGGGGTCTGCGTCCCCTACCCCGGCCTGACGGTGTGCGGCGACGCGTGGGACGCCCACGTCGACGGCGATCGCGCGACGCTGATCGCGTGCGACGGGCTCGGCCACGGCGACGGCGCAGCGGCCGCCGCCGCGGCGGTG
>DATAPF010000166.1:0-33397 GCA_036265355.1 Kofleriaceae bacterium
CCCGCAGCACGCCAGGAGGTTTCCCTTGGCAGAGATCGTGGCCGAGCGGATCGCCCACGGGCAGCCGCCGACCTGCTCCGCGAGCTGGTAGAGCTCATGCCAGCCGTCGCCCGGTCCGTGCTTGACGAGCTCGGAGTCGTCGATCCCCTGCACGCCGCGCCCGAGCTGCATCGCGACGCCGTTCGACAGCATGATCATGGTCTCCCCCGCGCGCTGTTCGTGCACGATCGACTTGCCGTTGCCATCGAACCGCATCTTGAGGTCGCCGCCGGCACCGAACTCGGCATTGAGCCGGTCCGGCGTGAGCCAGCTGTCGGGACCGTAGGCGTTGCAGATCACGACCGACTTGAAGTCGATCTGCGAGGCGGCCTGGAACGCGTTCTTGACCTTCTGCAGGCTGACGTACGGCAGATGGAAGTCGTCCGTGCTGATGTTCAGCTCGTCGAGGCCGGCCGCGCGCAGCTCGCGCAGCTTGTCGAGCGCCGCGTCGACCGAGACGGCCCAGTACGCGTTGGTCACCAGGCGGGACACCACGCCGCGCGCCTTGCACTTGCGGAGCGCCCGGTTCAGGTCCTCGCCGACCAGCGTCGATTCGCCGCCCGAGAACACCACGACCGAGACGTCGCTCGCGGCGAACAGCTGGTCGAGGATCTTCTCGAGCCGGTCGCCGCTCAGCCGATCACTCCGGGTCGGGCCGGAGTTCATCGAGCAGTGGCGACAGGCGGCGGTGCAGGTGTTCGTCGGGATGATCGTGACGGTGTTGGGTTCGAGCACGCGCATGGTCTTCTACCCTGTTGGCGTCGAGCGCCGGTGATCGCGAGGGGTCGGGTCAGTGGTGCGAGGTGGGAGGCTTCTTGGGCGGCGGCAGGATGGGGGGAATCAGCGTCGGCCCCTTGTACGGCGCGTGCGCCGGCGCGGGCGGCGGCGGGTGCGGCCCCCCGCCCTGGCTCGCGCTCAGGTTCCAGTTATAGTTCGCGTTCGCATTGGCGTTGAGGTTCACGTTCGCGTTGATGGCGATGTTGGCATTCACGGCGACCGAGACCACCGGGAGCACCGCGCCGCCGCGGGTGGCGTGCAGGCGCCCCGGGTCGAGCTCGAGCCCGGCCGCGCTCACCTCGCCGAGGTCGTGGCCGAGGTTGCTCAGCTCGCTCGGCAGGATCCCGGTGACGCCGAACTGCGCGCAGAACGCGTCCGGGTCGGACTCCAGCAGCTTGCGCGCGGCCTCGTCGGTGCGCATGGCGTCGCGCGCATGCGCGAGGTTCCACCACGTCTGAAGACTCCGCAGGCCGCGCCCCGGCTTCGGGTCGCCTTTGCCACGATCGTTCTCACCATTATCATCATTCATATTGAGATACCCTATGTGTAGGTCTGACTCCGGTCAAGTAGATAATGATGTCCTTTGCGCACGCAACCGGAGCTGCACGGAGACGATGTGGGCTGCAGCCAACAGCTGATGGCTGCGGCCATCAATCGATCGCTACTCCGTCGTCGAACCGGTGGAGATCCGTGGCCCGCGCACCGGGTACGGGCCTTGCTCATCGGCAATCGGCCAACAACGCCATGTTTCATCAGGGTATGTGCACGAAATGATGCTGTGGGCCGAGCCGCTATTCGGGCCGGAGCGCCGCCTCGCGTACCGGATGACCATCAATGGCCGCCACTTCGCCGATCAGTGGACGGTGCCCGCCGGCGAGGTCGCACCGGGCGTGTTCGCATTCGACCTGTACCTCGAGCTCGATCCCAGCGTGGTGGGCACCGGAGGCTCGGTGCGCCGCGGGCGCGCGCGGCTCGAGTGCGCTGCCGCGTTCGAGCCGGTTCGCTACGTCTCCGAGCTGCTCGGCGCGCGGCTCGAGGTGCGGTTCGACCGCGATCAGATCCACGTCCAGCTCTCGGACGGCAGCACGATCGACGTGCCCCGGGCCGGCGCGCGCTATGTCGCCGAGGCGAACTACATCGGCCTCGATGCGTTGATGCTGGCGCACGCGCGGGCCACCGAGCAACTCGGCCCGACCTGCGAGCTCCGGATGTTCCTGCTCAACGCGGCGGCGACCATGCCGTATCGGCTCGAGGCGCTCGATCGCGACGCGGGCGCCGGTGCGCGCTGGTATCGCAGCACGATGGACGAGGAGGTCCTGGTCGATGCCGTCGGCCTCGGCGCCGTGCTCCACGTCACCACCGGCGTGCGGGTCGAGCGCGCCGTGCCGCCGACGCCGCTGCCGGCGTGGGAGATCCCGCCGATCGGAGAACCGGCGCACTACGTGGTCCCGTCCGATGCGAGGTTCCGGCTCGAGGATGTGAGGATCCCCGGTCCGATGGTCGAGATCGGCGCGACCGTGACCGTGCCGGACGGGCCGCCGCCATATCCGGCCGTGGTGTTCATCGGCGGATCCGGCGTCCACGATCGCCACGGCATCTCCGGCGAGCTCGACGGCGGCGCGCACGAGATCGTCGATCGCCTGAGCCAGCACGGGCTGCTCGGCGTCCGCTTCGACTCGCGCGGCGCGGGTGCGACGCGGCTCGGCGCCGACGCGCTGGCCGGCGGCCTCGAGTCGATCATCGACGATGCGCGCGCGGTCGTGGCATGGACGCTCGCGCGGAACGACGTCGATCGCGACCGGCTGGTCCTGGTCGGCCACAGCCAGGGCGGCACGGTGGCGATGGCGCTGGTCGCGCGACACGGCGTCCGCGCCGCCGCACTGGTGCTGCTCGCGACGCTCGGCCGCTCGATCGAGGCGGTGTCGCGCGACCAGGTCCTCGAGGGCGGCCGCCTGTTCGGCTTCGATCCTGCGCAGCTGGAGCTCCAGCTGGAGCGCCAGCGCGAGCTGTTCGCGCTGATCCGCGCCGGGGTGCCGTGGACGGAGGCGCACGTCCCTGCGGTCCATCTGGCCGCCGCGCCGATCGTGCCGTGGCTCCGCGAGTACGCGCACCACGACCCGCAAGAGCTCGCCGCGCAGATCCGCTGTCCGACGCTGATCCTGTATGGCAGCGCGGACTTCCAGGTCAACCCCGAGGCCGACGGTCAGCCGCTCGCGGCGGCCGTGCGCGCCGCCGGCGCCGACGTCAGCATGGAGACGCTGAGCGATCTCGACCACCTGTTCAAGCCCGCTGTGGCCGGCAACTCCACCCTCACCAGCTACTACGCAAAGGATCGCCGCGTCGATCCCGGATTCCTCCGCACGCTGACCGACTGGATCGTGGCCCGGCTGACCGGGCGATAGCTCGCGAGGAGCGACCAGAGGAACGACCATGAACTGCCCATCCGGACCCCCGAGGCCAGTCGCGCCGTCATCGCGCGTGTTCGAGCCGCACTCGTTGAACGTGCTCACCACGAACCGCTGCACGGCGTCGTGCGGTCACTGCTGCATGAACTCGGGGCCCGAGCGCTCGGGCGAGCTGTCCGGACCGCAGCTCGTGAAGCTGCTCGGCGAGCTGCTGCGCGAGGCGAAGCAGGTCCAGGTGGTGGTGTTCGCGGGGGGCGAGCCGCTGCTGCTCGGCGAGGCGCTTCACGACGGGATCCGGACCGTGCGCGCGCATGGCGTGGTCTCGCGCGTGGTCACCAACGGCTACTGGGCGACATCGCTCGACGAGGCCCGGCGCGTCGTGCGCGGCCTGCGCGCGGCGGGCCTCGACGAGATCAACATCAGCACGGACGATCACCACCTGCCGTACATCAGCCTGCAGCGCGTGCGCTGGGCCTACGAGGCCGCGTGCGAGGCCGGGTTCCTGTCGGTGGCGATCGCGCACTGCGGCGGGCCGCAGAGCGCGCTGACCGCCGAGCGGCTCGAGGCGTCGTTGGGCGAGGGCGGTGCGATCGATCGGCGAAGCCAGAGCGCGGGGGGTGGGGACCCCGACGGCTCTGCCGGCGGGGCGGGGGTCCTCCCCCGTGGGATCGATCGGCGGTTTGCGCCCGACGGGTTCGCGATCGCACCGCGCCGGACATCCGGCCAGACCAGGCTCGTGCTGTCGAACGCGAACCTCCAGCGGATCGGCCGGGGCGTCGAATGCATCGAGGACGACGCGCTCCCCGAGGGCGTCCCCGATCTCGCCGAGTACGGCGGCTGTCCGTCGGCGCTCCGCTCGCCCGCGATCTCGCCGTCCGGACATCTGCTCGCGTGCTGCGGCTTCGAGCTCGAGGGCAACCCGGTGCTCGACCACGGCGATCTCCAGGCCGACGCGCCGGGTGAGCTGCTGGATGCGGCGGACAACGACCTGGTGACCAACCTGATCGCGATCCTCGGACCACCCAGGCTGAAGGACCTGCTGGTCCGGCGATGGCCCGAGGAGGTGCGCTTCGGCCGCGATTACCGATCGTACTGCGAGGTGTGCTGGGACCTGGTCCACGATCCACAGAACCGCGCTGCCCTGCTGCGCCATCAGGGGGCGTTCGTCGACCTGGCGGTGGCGGTTCGCGAGCAACTGCGCGCGCTGTGGAGCAACGCCGATGGCGAGGTCGTGCTGCCGGTCGACCTCGTGGTGAGCCCTCGCCCGGAGGACAACGAACATGCCCATGCGCGCGTCGTCCCTTGATCGAACCGGCCCATCGGGCGGGACGCCGCGGCGCGATCCGGAGCGGGTGGCGTGATGCACCGGCGCGTCCTGCTCTGCGCGCCGCCGTGGCGCATGCCGTCGGACGCGTCGCTCGCGATCGCCACGCTGCGCCCCCTGCTCGAGGGCGCCGGCATCGCCTGCGCGGAGCTGCACGGCTCGCTGCTGTTCGCGCCGACGCCGACGCCGCTCGGCGTGCTCGAGCAGTTCTCGGCGTGGATCTTCGCGCCCAGCTTCGATCCGGGGATCGATCGCGATCAGCTCGCCGACGCGCTGATCGCCGGCTACCTCCACGAGTGCGAGTGCGGCGGGATGTTCCCGTGCGCCGATCGGATCGACACGCGCGCGCTGCGCAGCTCGGTGATCGAGGACATGGCGCGCGCCGACGCGTGCATCGCTGCGTGCGTCGAGGCCGCGCTCGACGCCGGCGCCGACATCATCGGGTTCTCCGCGACCTTCGAGTCGCAGCTGCCCGCCTCGCTCGCGATCGCGCGCGGCGTGAAGGCGCGGCGGCCCGGCACCCGGATCATGCTCGGCGGCGCCGCCTGCTTCGAATGCCAGGGCATCGGCGTCGCGGCGTCGTTTCCGGACCTGCTGGACGCGGTCTGTCACACCGAGGGCGAGGACGTGATCGTCCCGCTGGTGCGCGCGCTGCGCGGCGAGCAGCCGCTCGCATCGGTGCCCGGCATCGCGTGGACGGCGGACGGCGCGGCGCACGACACCCCGCCGCCGCGGCAGCGCGACGATCTCGACGCCCTGCCCGTGCCGGTGTACGACGACTGGATCGCGGCGTTCGCGCGATCGCCGTGGGCCGCGATCTACCCGCCCAAGCTGTTCTTCGAGTCGTCGCGCGGCTGCTGGTGGGGGCAGAAGCACCTGTGCTCGTTCTGCGGCCTCAACGGAACCGGCCTGCGGTTCCGCGCGAAGACGCCCGACCGCGTGGTCACCGAGATCGAGCAGCTGTGGCGGCGATTTCCGCAGATCCGCTATCTCCAGGCCACCGACAATATCCTCGACATGGATTACCTGACGTCCGTGCTGCCGCGCCTGGCAGCGCTGGCGCGCGATCCCGATCGCCCGCTGCAGATGTTCTTCGAGATCAAGAGCAACCTGCGCAAGGACCAGGTCGGCGCGCTGGCGGACGGCGGTATCGTCGACGTGCAGCCCGGGATCGAGTCGCTGTCCGACGAGGTCCTCGCGCTGATGCGCAAGGGCGCCACCGGTCTTGGCCAGATCCAGCTGATCAAGTGGGCGACCGAGCGCGGCATCGGCCTGCTCTACAACCTGCTCCTCGACAGCCCCGGAGAGCAGGCCGCCTGGTACGACGCGATGACCGAGATGCTGCCGGCGCTGGAGCACCTGCCGCCGCCGACCGGCGTCCTGCCGATCCGGCTCGAGCGGTTCAGCCCGTATCACCAGCGCCCCGAGAGCTACGGCCTGCGCGGCGTTCGCCCGGCGAGCTACTACCGTACGCTGTTCCGCGATCCGCGGGTCGATCTCGATCGCATCGCGTACACCTTCGACTTCGATCACGCGCAGCACGGCGACCCGGAGCTGGCCGCGGCGCACCGCCGGTTCGTCGCGGCGGTCGTGCGCTGGCGCGAGGGCTACCGGGCGGGACAGGTGTTCTATACCGTCCAGGGCGACGCGGTCCTCGTCGTCGATCGCCGCGGCGGAAAGCGGCGGTCGCACGCCGTGACCGGCGCCGCGGCCAGGCTGTGGCACGAGCTCGATCGCCACCGCACGCGCAGCGCGATCGCGCGCGCGCACGACCACCTCGATCCGGAGATCGTCGACGCAGCGCTCGAGATCTGGGCGCACCGGCGCTGGATCGTCGGGATCGGCGACCGCTGGCTGTGCGTGGTGCCCGACGCCGCGGCCGAGCCCCGCCGCCGAGCCGAGGTCGCGCCGGCGCCCGAGGCGATCGTCGAGCGCGCCGCGGCCGGCCCGGCGGAGATCGACGTCGTGCCGTCGCGCGATCCGGTGCACCCCTGGGTGTGCGCAGCGACGGACGCGACCGCCGGCGCCGGCACCGAGGCCTGGCTGCAGGCCGCGATCGCGAGCTTCGCGACCACGGATCCCGCCGTCCGGCAGCGCGCCGCGTGGCCGGTGCCGGAGCGCGAGCTGTTCCTCGACGATCCGCGCACGCCGGTCGACCTGGATCGGCTGCGCACGCTCGCGCGCGCCGCCCGGCGGGCACTGCGCCACGACACGATGCTGAAGCTCCACCTGCGGGTCTGGCCCGCTGCGATCGATCGCCGCCTCGTCGATCACCTCTCGCTCTTGCCCATCGGATCGCTGGAGCTCCTGGCCGGCAGCTGCGACGGCGCGGGCGGCGCTCGCCCCGGCGCGTCGAGCCCCGAGGTCGTCGAGCAGGCGCTCGCGGCGCTCCGCGACGGCGGCATGAGCCACGTGACCTCGATCTCGCTCGTCGTCGCGCTTCCGGGGCAGACGCCCGAGGACGCGGTCGGATCGATCCGGCGCGCGATCGCGCTCGCGGCCGCCGCGCGTGTCCGGCGGATCCGGCTCGCGTTCTGGCTCGGCGACGGTGCGCCGTGCCCCGACAGCGAAGCGCAGCAGCACGCGCTGTTCCTCGCCAGCCACCCCGACTGGCACCCGGTGGAGTACGCCGGCGTCAGCGACTTCGTCGCGCTGATGCGCCGGTTGGTCCGCGGCACGGCGATCATCGGCCCCGAGATCACCCCCGGCGACCACCCGTCCGCCATCGCCGGCGTGCTCCGCGCCCGCGGTGTCGATGACCGCCTGTTCGATGTGATCGGCGTGCAGCTCGTTGGCCACCTGCCTCCGCCGTCGGCGGCAGCGCGCGGAGCTGCCGGATCGAGTCCTCTCTCCACCCCCGATTGCGTGGTGCGCTCGACGAGCGGCCGCATCTCGCTGAAAGTCGTCCCGACGTGATCAGCGAACAACGGATCAAGGACATCGCGGCCCAGCCAACCCTCGCCTCGCACGCCGAGGTCGTCGAGCTCAGCGCGGAGCTCCTGCAGCTGCGGCCGGCGCACGCGTTCGTCGCCGAGACCTTGAAGGCGATCTACATCAACGCCCGGGAGGAGGCGCAGCGCAGCCTCGTCCTCGACGTGATCGCCGCCGCGGCGCGGACCTGCATGAAGCGGCTCAAGCGGGCCGGCGCGCGCGAGCGGGACTGACCGCGGGATGGCCGCTCGGAGGCGCTGCGCGCTACGCGAGCTCGAACAGATAGTCGACGTGCGAGCGCACCGCGGCGTCGAAGCCGTGGATGCGCGGATCGGACGATTCGATCAGGTAGTACTCGTCGGGGGCGTGGGCGCGCAGGCCGTGGCCGAGGCCGAAGTGGCCGGCGGCCAGCTTGAGCGGCTCGCCGGTGAACACGTAGCCGGGCCACGAGCCGCCGGACCTCGGGATCATGATCGGCCTGGCGCCGGCGCGCTCGTAGATCTTGACCTGGGCGCGGATCAGCCGCGAATCGGGTGACGTCGAGTTGGGATCGTAGCCGCCGGTCATCTTGACCTCGATGTCGGCGAAGCCGTGCCTGGCCAGGTGCGCCTTGAGCTTGGCGAGCGTGTCGGCGGCGGTCATGTCGGGGACCAGGCGCAGGTCGAGCTTGGCCACCGCCCGGTGCGGCAGGATCGTCATCCCGCCCGGGCCGGTGTAGCCGCCGACCAGGCCCTCGATGTTGACGGTCGGCCGGCTGGCGATGTCCTCGAGCGCCTGGCGCCAGCTGGCGTCGCGCGCCCAGTGCTCGACCCCGAGCGCCCGCTTGGCGGACGCCTCGTCGAGCCGCCGCGCGGCGTCGTCGAGATAGCCGCGGTCGCGAGCGCTGACCGGCCGGACCTTGTCGAACAGGCCTTCGATCGCCGGCTCGCCGTCCGGCGTCACCAGCGAGCTCAGCGCCAGCACCAGGTGCCACGCCGGGCTGTCGACCCGGGCGCGGTTGCTCGAGTGGACGTCCTTCTTGGGGCCGCGGCCCCAGGTGTCGGCGCTCGAGATCACCTCGCACTCGATGACGCCCTTGGCGCCGAGCGCGATCGCCACCGAGCCGTCGGTGTCCTGTCCGGCGCTCGGCATGAAGATGCCCTCGCAGCGCTTGAGCGCGGCGCGCACCGCGGGCTGCGACACGATCTGCAGGAAGTGCGGCGAGCCGATCTCCTCCTCGCCCTCGGCGACGAGCACGAGGTTGACCGGGAGCTTCTTGCCGGCGCCGCGGATCGCGTGCAGGGCGGCCAAAAACGTCGCCTCCGGCCCCTTCTGGTTGACCGCGCCGCGCCCCATCACCACCTTGCCGAGCCTGGGCAGATCGACCAGCCTGGCGTCCCACGGCGGTGAGCTCCACTCCTTCGGATCGACCTGCTTGACGTCGTACATGAAGTACAGGCCGATCGTGCGCGGCGCGCCGGCGTCGAGGGTCGCGAAGATCCCGGGATGCCCGTCGGTCGACACGCTCTCGACCTTGCCGAAGCCGGCGTCGCGCAGGAGCCGCATCGTGAGGTCGCGGCCCTCGGTGATGCCGCGGCTCTCGGCGGCGATCGTGGGCTGGCGAATCCACTCTTGCAGCCGGGCGAGCGCGTCGTCGTGGCGCTTCTCGATCTGCTGGTAGATCGGTTTGAGGTCGGCCGCGGCCGACGCGCGGCGCGGCAGCATCGCAGCGGCCCCGACGGCCGCCGCTCCCTGCAGGAAGGTTCGACGCATCATGGGCCGGCACTATACGCCTTCCCGATCGCGACACCGCGGGCCATGTCGCCGACCTGCGCCGCCGCCGGCCGGGCCGCCGCCGACCCACCGGAAGGTCCCCCGAGGGCAGCCGGTGCTCCGGCGATGGATGTCCGGAGTGATCGGACGACGGTGTCGCCGGCAGCGGTGCTCTACCGGGGAGGCTGCCGGCCGGTCGTGCACGGGAGTGCGAGCGGGGCCGCCGGGCGCTGCCCGACTGGACTCGGCCCCGACCTCGCGCAGCACCCTGCAGCGAACGCGTGAGCAGGATTGCCATGCTGCTTGGCGGTAATGCCGATCTGGCTATCTCGGATTATAGATGTTCCATTTGTTGCGAGCACCATAGTAAAAGCACCTCACCGAGGTGTGACGGATGAAGCTCCGCAATTGGTTTCATTATCGAACATTCACAGGACTGACGGCGCTGCTGGTCTCCGCCGGTGGTGCGGCGCGTGCGGAGCCGACACTCCGTATGCGGCCCGGTCCGCGCCGGCTCGCCCAGGCAACGCCGGTGGCGCAGACACCCCCCGCGCAGCCCCGGACGGGACAGGCGCAGGCGGGACAGGTGCCGCCGCAGGCGGGGCAGGTGCCACCGCAGACGGGACAGGCGCCGCCGCTGGCAGGGCAGGCGCCACCGGCCGCGCCGCCGCCGTCCCCGGATACGCCGGCGCAGCCGCCGTCTCCGGACGCTGCGCCGGATGCGCCGGCTCCCGCCCCCGATACGGCCCCGGCCGCCACGGCCGCTGCGAGTCCGTCCACCGCACCCACACCCGAGCAACCTCCCCCACCCGGCGAGGACGCGGTGCCGCCGGGCGCCGAGGTCATCGTGGTGACCGGATCGCGCATCGGTGACCCGCTGGGCAAGCAAGCGCCGGTGCTGATGATGTCGCGCGAGGACATCGAGCGCACCGGGCTGACGTCGATCGGCGACATCCTGCAGCAGCTGCCGGTCTCGGGCGGCGCGCTCAACGGCAAGTACAACTCGAGCGGCAACTTCGGATATCCGCCCGACGGCGGCGGGGTCGGCGCGGGGGCGACCGAGGCCGACCTGCGCTATCTCGGCTCCAAGCGCGTGCTGGTCCTGGTCGACGGCGTGCGCTGGGTCAATGGCTCGTCGGCCAGCGGCGTCTCGGCCGCGACCGACCTCAACACGATCCCGATCGGGATCATCGAGCGCATCGAGGTCCTCGAGGACGGCGCGTCGCCGCTCTACGGATCGGACGCGATCGCCGGCGTCATCAACATCATCACGCGCAAGGAGCTGTCCGGCGTGCGGGCGTCGGCCTATACCGCCGCGTTCCAGCAAGGCGACGGCTTCGTCCAGAAGTACGACCTGTCGTGGGGCAGCACGACCGGCAAGCTGTCGACGGTGGTTGGCGGGTCCTACGTCGATCAGCGCGCGGTGTCCTCGGGCGACCGCCCGATCTCCGAGTTCCCGGTCCCCAACGTGGGGCGCTGCACGCCCAACTGCTCCGGGACCGGAGCGCACGGCCGCGTGATCTACTTCGATCCCAACGGGGCCAAGCATGACCTCGCGCTCGAGGACGGCACCGGGGGCAAGTTCCACACGTTCACCAACGACGACCGCTTCAACTTCCAGCCCTACAACTATGCCGAGACGCCGTCGCAGCGCGTCAACATCTTCAGCGCGCTGACCTACAAGCTGTCACCGGACATCAACGTCCGCGGCAAGGCCACGTTCAACAACCGCGAGTCGATCAACCAGGCCGCGCCCGAGCCGCTGACCATCGGCCCGGGCGCCCACACCAACAGCCGCCTGGATCGCATCGCGGTCGACGCGACCAATCCGTACAACCCGTTCGGGTTCACGTTCGATCCCAACACCGACACCGGCTACCAGATCGACCGCCGCCCGGTCGAGGCCGGACCCCGGATCTTCCAGCAGGACGTCCAGACGTTCTACTCGTCGGGTGGGCTCGATGGCCACTTCGACGTCGCTGGCCAGCACTTCACCTGGGACGCGACCGTGAGCTACGGCCTCAACCGCGCCGAGCAGCGCCGCAACAACGCGTTCAACTCGGCCAAGCTCCAGCAGGCGCTCGGCCCGGCGTACCTGGGCAGCGACGGCCGCTATCACTGCGGCACCGCCGCGAACCCGGGCGATCCCAACTGCGTGCCGTTCGACCTGTTCGACGGCCAGGGCACCGACGGCCAGGGCACCATCACCCCGGGGATGATCAGCTACACCACGTTCACCGAGCACGACGTCTCGGAGCAGAGCACGGTCGACTCGGTCGCCAACCTGTCCGGCAACCTCGTCAAGCTGCCGGCCGGCTGGATCGCCGCGGCCGTGGGCGTCGAGCATCGTCGGCTGACCGGGTTCTTCGAGCCCGATGCGGTGATCGCGGCCGGCGACGGCGCCGCCGCCGCGACGCTGCCGACCTCCGGCCACTACTCGGTCAACGAGGCGTACGGCGAGCTGCGCGCGCCGCTGATCGCCGGCGTGCCCGGGGCCGAGCTGGTCGACATCGACGTCGCGGGTCGGGTGTCGGATTACTCGTTCCTGACCCCCAAGCTCACCGGCAAGGTGAGTGGACGCTGGAAGCCGACCAGGGACCTGGTGCTGCGCGGCAGCTACGGCAGCGGCTTCCGGGCGCCCGCCATCGGCGAGCTGTTCGGCAGCGCGGCGCGGTTCAATCCGATCCTCAGCGACCCGTGCAGCGACTTCACCAAGTCCGGGATCTCCGCGACCGTCCGCCAGCGCTGCATCGATCTCGGCGTCCCGATGAACGGCAACTACGTCCAGGCCAACCCGCAGATCGGCGTGACCACCGGCGGCAATCGCGGGCTCGCGCCGGAGACCTCGACCAGCCTCAACCTCAGCCTCGCCTACAGCCCGGCGTGGCTGCAGGACCGGCCGGGGGTCGACAGCGTCGATCTCGAGCTCGCGTACTACGACGTCCGGCTCGACTCCGCGATCGCGGCGCTCGACGCCCAGCTCCAGCTCAACCAGTGCGTGCTCGGCGCGGACGACAAGGCCTGCATGGGCATCGCGCGCAGCCCGGAAGGCGCGATCTCGGCGTTCAACAACGTGCTGCAGAACATCGGCGGGATCAACGTCCGCGGCGTCGACCTGACGCTGGCCTACCGGATGCCGCGCCAGAGCTTCGGCCGGCTGCGCGCCACGCTGCAGTCGAGCTACCTGCTCGCCTACGAGACCAGGACGCCGAGCGCCATGGGGTTCCAGACCACCAACCTGGTCGGTACCATCTCCGGAACGCCGACCCATGCGTTTCCCCGGTTGAAGTCCAACCTGTCCCTGCAGTGGCTGTACAAGAACTTCGACGTCGCGCTGATCACTCGCTACATCCACTCGGTGACCGAGCGCTGCCCGGGACTGGCCGGCTTCCCGGGGACGTGCTCGAACCCGAATCCGGATGATACGAAGTCGACGAACAAGCTCGGGATCACGGTGTACAACGACGTCCAGGTGGTGTGGTCGCCGGAGTTCGATCACCGGCTCACGGTGACGGCCGGCGTGAATAACTTCACCGACCGCAGCCCACCGAACTGCTACAGCTGCTCGCTCAACGGGTTCGAGGGCGCCACGTACGACGTGCCGGGAGTGTTCGGCTACCTCAGCGCGACGTACCACATGCAGTAGCGGGCGCGCAGATCCGGTGTCCACCGGACGAGGCGCTGTGGGATCCTCCCCGCCATGCGCACCCTGATCTTCGCGTTCGCACTCGCCGGGCTGTGGTTCACGACCGCGCGCGCCGATCCGCCCGGGCTGACCGGGCGGTGGAGCGTCAGTGTCGACTTCTTCGGCGTCCCGCGGTACTTCGCGATGCAGCTCACCCAGCAGGGCACCGCGGTATCGGGGAACTTCGACGGTGACAACCTGACCGGTACGGTGAACGGCGGCGACGTCGAGATCGCCGCCAAGGACACGCGCGGCGGCTACGAGAACCTCAAGGCGGCGTACCGCGATGGCGGGTTGACCGGCTCGATCGAGATCGCGTTCTCCAACGATGCGACCCACCCGTCGACCCACGCGTTCACCGCGACCCCGGTGCATCCGCGCCCGGCGAAGCCGACCCGCCACGTGTTCACTCCGACCGTGTTCCATCGCCAGTTCTCCGCGGCGATCAAGCCGGTGCTCACGGTCGCGCCCGGCGACACGATCGCGACCTGGACGGTCGACGCCGGCGGGGCGGACGCCCAGGGCACCGTGCGCTCGCTCGGCGGCAACCCCGAGACCGGCCCGTTCTACGTCGACGGTGCGCTGCCCGGCGACACGCTGGTCGTCCGCATCGTCAAGCTGCGGCTCAACCGCGACTGGGCGGTCAGCGATGACGGCGTCGTGCCGCGCGGGCTCGACTCCGGCCTCGCGGTGACGATGAAGGACAACGGCAAGGGGTTCCGCTGGCACCTCGACCGCGCCCGCGGCGTGGCGACGTCCGAGGCGACCAACCCGCACCTCGCCGGATACACCGTGCCGCTGCGGCCGATGCTCGGCTGCGTCGGCGTGCCGCCGAACCCCGCGCAGGCGGCGCCGCCCACCGGCGACTCGGGGAACTGGGGCGGCAACATGGACTTCAACGAGGTCGTCGAGGGCGCGACGGTGTACCTCCCGGTGAGCAACCCCGGTGCGCTGCTCTACATCGGGGATGCCCACGCGGCCCAGGGCGACGGCGAGCTGACCGGCGACGCGCTCGAGACCTCGGCCGACGTGGAGCTCACCGTCGACGTGATCCCCGGCAAGCGCGCGCCGGGCCCGCGCATCGACGGCGCGACCCACCTGTTCGCGGTCGGCCTCGGCGGCTCGCTGGACGACGCGTTCCGCGCCGCCACGGCGAACATGGCGGCGTGGCTGACCGACCAGTACCAGCTCACGCCGTCGGAGGTCGCCCAGGTGCTGGGCACCGCGGCGGAGTACCGGGTGACCGAGGTCGCCGACCGCAACGCCGGCATCGCGCTCGGGATCCGCAAGGATCGGCTGCGCGCGCTGGCCAAGGCGCACTGACCGCGCCGCAGGTTACCGCGGTTGGCGCAGACGCTCCCAGACTCGCTTGATGACAGTCACTGGTTGCGAATCCAGGTGCCCAATCCGTGGTGAAGCGACCACAGCCCCGACTCGTCGAGCACCGCGATCGCTTCGCGATTGCCGATGTTCAGATAGGCGATGACGAAGTCGACCGCTTCGGCAATCGATCTTGGACGGGGCTCTATCAGGGGCATCTGCGCCATGGAGAATGCTACCGGCAGCGCAGGCTCCACGCGAGCCTTGACGCTTGACGCGATCGTCGGCAGTGGCAGCTCGGTCAGGCCTTCGCGCCAGGCGCTGCCAGCGCGGCCAGGACAGTCGGGCAGCCTCGGCCGGGAAGCGAATGGTCGAACCACACCGGGCGCGGCTCGTCGAGAATTCGACAGCGCTCGGGGAAAATTGCACGTGTCCTGCGCGGCGCACCGCGCCACGCGCGCGGCGAGCGCCGGCATGGAGTGGCAGCGCGCGGACCATCCCTGCGCGATCGCGACCGGCTCGACCGCGGCGAGCGCGAGGGCCTCGAGGGCTCGTGCTTGCATCGCGTGCGACCGATGATCGCCACACATCCCATCGTGCGCGCTGCGCTCGCAGCCGGCGCGCTCGCAGCATGCAGTCCGGTCGCGACGCCTGGCAGCCCCGGCGGCAACGATGCCGGCGCCGTCCCCGGCCCGGACACACCCGCGGTGTCCGCGCCGGTCGATGCCGGCCGTTACTCGGCGCACCCGTTCGCGCGCGGCACCGCCGCATCGCCGGTCGCGCTGTGGTTCGAGTACAAGCCGGACTCGGTGCCGACCTGGATCTTCGTGCCGAAGACCCCGGAGCGCAGCGTCGCCGCCGGCCGCGATCTGTCGACCGTCGACGCGTGGCTGTACGGCCTCACCGCCGGCACCGGCTATTCGTACCGGGTGTGCACGCGCGACGCCGGCGGCACGATCGCGTGCGACGCGCCGACCGCGTTCGCCACCCGCGCGCGCTCGTTGCTCGGCTGGATCGCCGTCGATCCGAGCAGCCCGCGCCACCTGATCCTCCCCGGCGGGGCCCGCTGGGTGCCGTGGGGCAACAACTACGTCGGCGTCACCGGCGCGCGACCCAACCAGCGCCTGGTCGAGGACCAGATGTACGACGCGTGCGGGATGGCCCGGATCGACGCCGACCTCGCGCGGCTCGCCCGGATCGCGCCGCCCGACGGCACGACCAGCGCCGTCCGCATGCACCTCCAGCTGCACCGCTTCCTGCGCGACCCGACGACGCCGGACCCCGAGGCGCTCGCGCGGTTCTCGCGCGTGATCGAGCTCGCCGAGGATCACGGCCTGCGCGTCCTGGTGACCGGCCTCAACGACTTCTACCCCGGCGACAACCCGGCGTGGGTCGGCCAGCAGACCGACGAGGCGACCCACTGGGCGACCCAGGCGCTGTGGTGGTCGCACATGGCGCTCGCGCTGCACGACAGCCCCGGCGTGTTCGGCTACGACCTGATGAACGAGCCCTACGTCGGCGGCAACGTCGTGCACGACGGCGCCGTGTGGTGGACCAACGTGGCGCCCACCGCCTACTGCTCGTACGGCGAGGACACCGCGCGCGGCAGCCACGGCACCTGCTTCGGCCAGTTCGTCACGCCGGATCCGGGGACGCGCCCGGCGGCGGCGGTCGCCACCGCCTGGACCCAGCAGATGGTCCATGCGATCCGCTTCATCGGCCCGTTCGCCAACGACCCGCGCCACCTGGTCACGATCGGCGTCGGCGCGTTCGGCCTCGCCAACGTGTTCCACAGCGCGCCGGGCGTGCATGCCCAGCTCGACTTCCTCGAGCCGCACCTCTATCCCGACACCAACAACGGCCAGGACGCGATCGCGCTCGCCGCGTCGCTCGCCCAGCTCACCACCAAGCCGATCATCGCCGGCGAGACCTTCACGTTCGGCCCGGTGCGCACGCTGATCACCACCACGTGCAGCGCCGGCACCGTGGGCGGCTGGATCGGCCAGTACGACGGCCGCCAGCTCGGCGACCCGTGCCCCGACGACGTCAACCCGTTCGGTTGCGCGTTGTTCGACGCCTGGTACGCGACCCAGCGCGACTTCGGCATCACGATGCAGGCCGGCGGCTGCCCACCGATCGAGCCGGCCCCGTGAGATCTCGACCGCGTCGGCGGTCCTCCGGCGCTGTGGACACCGGCTCCCCGCCTGAACCGGGCGACATCGCCAGCTCGCACAGCTCACGAGGTGAGGCGTGGCCGAGTACCACCGGTTGTCGTATGATGAGCGCCGGAGGTCAGAGATGCCTCGGGAGACCAAGCGGCGTGACGGCGACGGGTCAGGTCCGGAGCGGGGCAGCGAACGAGCCGTGATCCCGGTTCCTGGCAAGACCACCCTGACGGAGCAGCTCCGATTCAAGGCTCCACGAGCTGCGACGCCCGGCGCTGCCGAGGAAGCGGTGGCGACGCAAGGCGTATCCGGGTCAACTGCACCGTTCCCTCATCGTAGCCAGATCGAGTCGTTGTTCGGTCGGCCGCTCGCCGCCTCGGCCCACACCGATGACTCCGCCGCCACGCGTCGGCACAGCTCGGTGCCGAGGGCTTTGCGTTTGGCGGCCACGTCGGGTTTGCGAGCGCGAGCCCGGGCCTGTTTGTCGCAGCTCACGAGGCCGCGCATACCCTGCAGGATGCCGATGCCGTGCAGCGCTCCGCAGGTGGCGCTGGCGGCGACGCGTACGAGGCCCATGCGGATGCCGTGGCCACCCGCGTCGTGAACGGCGAGTCCGCTGCCGATCTGCTCGGCGCCGGCGGTGGTGCGAGCGGGGTGCGGCGCTACGAGGAGAGCAAGCACGTCGAGCCACGCCCCGAGGGCGCAGCCCCGGCGGCGGCGACCAAGGACGACTCGGCGCGGTTCGGCAACGACGTGACGCTCGACAACGTGAGCAAGGGCGCGGCCGACGTCAAGCAAGGCGATCGAGGTGTCGAGGTCACCAAGGTCCAGCAGGCGCTCATCGATCTCGGGTACCTGCTTCCAGGTTTCGGCGTCGATGGCAAGTTCGAGGGTGAGACCAGGGCAGCGGTGATCAAGTTCCAGAACGATCAGACTCTCCCGCAGACCGGCAAGCTCGACAAGGACACGCTCGATCGCCTCAACACGATCTACGACACGCGCAAGCCGTACATCGATGCGGCCAAGCACGATCCGGCCAAACCGGGGACGCGCACGCTGTCCGCCGCGGACAAGACTGCTGCGATCGACGCAATGGTACCCAAGCCGGGTGCCGGCGGCGTGCCCGCGGTATTCACGCGGGTCACGCCCGACGGCAAGGACTACGGGGATGAGATCCGCGCCGCGCTCACCGACCTCATCAAGACATTCCACAAGGACCTGTACGAGGACAAGGTGGGGCTGCGCGCCGATCCGGTGAAGAACCTCCACGACTGGAGCGTGATGGAGGGCCCGCCGAAGGCATCCAAGCAGGTCACCGATGCGCTCTATGCATCCAACTACGGCGGCCCGGCGGCGTTTCCGGCGATGACCCACGCTGGCGGCAACCTCATCGATCAATGGACCGACGAGGAAAGTCGCAACTCGCTGCTGACCGACCCGCAAAAGAAGACCAAGGCGCGCGGCAAGGTCGTGTATCTCATCAATTCGAACTGTGATGCGGTCAATGCCAAGCATGGCGCGGTGGCCTCGAATTCCGCGGAGAAGGCAATCCTCGATCCGATCGTCGACAGCTTCGTGTCCGACAAGACCAAGGTGCAGACCATGCTCGATCTCGACATCGGCTGGGAGGGTGCGCAGCTCGAAGGTGTCGTGTACCTGCAGCGCTACAAGAGCCAGGACGCGGACAAGGACAAGGCGAAGGAAGAGAACCGCGTGCAGATGTGGGATCTGTTTCAGACCTGCATCCACGAGTACATCCATACGCTGGCACATCCGACGTATCAGGCATGGGCGCAGAGCTTCGCCACAGCCGGTGACTCCACCCGTTACAACACGCTCATCGAGGGCTTCTGTGACTTCTTCACCCTCAACGTACGCAAGGCGATGACGATCGACGCACCGATCGCGGCGCAGGTCGAAGGCCCATACGCCAACGGCAACCTGCCGCCCCCCGATAATTCCGGCGTGTATCCGTCGCATGCCCAGGCCGAGCAGGTCGTATCGATCGTCGGTATCAAGAACGCGCAGGCGGGGTACTTCGGCGGTCAAACCAAGCTGATGGGCGCGGCATGACGGCGCTCCGGCTCGCGCTGGTTGCGTCGATCGCGGCGTGTGCGCGCGCAGATCATCCAGATCCGGTTCGAACCACGGCGGAGCCATCCACCCAGGCAGCGGCCGCAGGAAGTGACGCCATGACCCAAGCCCAGACTCCGATGACCTGTGACGTAGCGAAGCACGCGATCGAAGCGCGCCGCTTCACTGGCTGGCGTGGCCTGCCAGTGGGCTGCACCTCGGAGGCGCTGTTCGGTATCCGGTTCGACGACACCTGGGGCGCGATGCCGCTCGGGTCGACCTTCGAGCGCGCGCGCGCGCACCTGGTCGAGCTAGCTGGTTATGGCCGCGCGCTCGCCTATGTACGTGACGGCGCGGTCGCATTGTTCGATGCGATGGCCCCCCAGCTCGACGGCGGTTGGCCGGCGCTGTCGACTGCGCTCGGTGCCCCCGAGGCGAGCTTCGACTGGGTTTTTGGCACCGTCGCGATGTCCGCCGGTGAGCTGGTGTACGCGAAGCGCGGGCTGACGGTCTTCCTGAACCCGGAGAACCAGGCGGTCGCGTACATCAGCGCGTATGTACCGACGACCGTCGAAGAATACGCGCGGCGACTACGTCCACCTCGCGAAAAGCGACCGCGCTGAGCGACAGTAGCTCTCGATCGCTCCGTGAGTCGGCCCGTGAGCTACGGATTCGGCAGCGGCTGATCGAAGCGCAGCGCGCTCTGCGCTTCGCCGGTCCCGGGCTGGACGCGGCGCAGCTGCCACAGCCGCGTCGAGCCATCGCTCCACCGGCTGCGCGCGGCGAACCGCTGGACCTTGATCCCGTTGCGCGGGACTTCTTCCTCCGGGATCTGGTACGGCTGCGCGGCGGGGATCCCGGTCGGCTGCAGGATGCGTCCGCGCGGGGGAATCGGGGTGTGGCCGTCCTGCGCGATCGCCTCGGCCAGCTCGAGGGCGACCACGCCGCCGGCGGGATCGAGCGAGACCGGCAACAGCGGGATCCAGTAGACCGGCACGCGCGACTCGACGCGATAGGCGAGCGGCACCGGGTTCTGGGTCGCCGGCGGCGTCGCGATCGGGTTCAGCGCGGAGTCGCGCTCGTGCTGGGGCCAGGGCTCGCCCGCCGCGTTCTCCAGCGTGTTCTCGATCGCCCACACCATGTTGGCCATCTCGTCGCGGGCGAACCGGACCTCCTCGAGCACGCGGCCCGCCTGCAGCGCGGCCCCCGCCGTCGGCGGCAGGACGAAGCAGTCGGCGGTCTGCGGCGTTCCGGACAGCGTCGTCGAGAACATGGTCCAGATCCCGGGACCGAGCGACTCCCGGTCGGCGCGCTGGATCAGGGTGTCGACGCCGAACACATCGTGGACGATCAGCGAATCGAGCTGATAGGTGCCGCCCACCGGCATGTCGACCGGCAACATGAACCAGTCGTTGGCGTGGACCAGCATGAAGTCCATCAGGGCCAGCCGCGCCAGGTCGCGCTTGTCCGGCTTCATGTCGCCGAAGTCGATCGTGCCGTTCTCGAAGTCCCAGAACCGGGCGTTCGGCATGCCCTTGAACCGCACGTGCGCCGGCACGATCGTGCGCACGCTGGCCGGCAGCGGCGAACCGTTCGCCGTGGCGACCACGTCGAACGCGGCCCAGTCGATCAGGCCGTCGTCGCCGGGGGAGATGCTCAGCGTCGCCGTGCCCGACGCCAGCGTCGCGTCGACCCGCGCGGCATACTCGAGCCGCGCGGGCTGCCAGGTCGCCGCGTCCGCCACGCTGCCGATCGCGCCGAGCGTGGACTCGACCCAGGTCACGAACGCCTGGAGCGCCGCGGCCGGCGCGCCCGGCACCGACGGATCGCCGGCCTGGATCGCCGCGTAGGCCGCCACGCCGTCGATGCTGCGTCCGGCGCACACGCGCCGCAGCTGGGTCTCGACAGGATCCGCCGCATCGTCGACGGCGGCGGCGATCGGATAGGCGGCGCGGAACGGCGCGGGATCGGCGCCGGCGTCGCCGAGCACGCGCGCGAGCACCTGGCCCAGCTCGATGCGGGTGGCGAGGTCCGGGGTGAACGGCTCGCTCTCGAGCTGCTGCTCGAGCGGCGCGGCGGCCAGCGGTGCGGTCGTGCCGTCCCCCTGGACCCAGTCGGTCATCGCGCCGATCCGCTCGGTCAGCTGGACCCACGCCGGCGAGCCCGAATCGACCCCGAGGAACTCGCCGAGCTGCCACTGGCGGGTCAGCAGCCACAGCGGGTCGCGGATCCGGGCCTGGAGCGGCGAGACGATGTCGGGAGTCCGCGGCCGCGGCTCGACGCGATTCCACCACGTGATCGAAGCCATCTAGGTCGCCCTCCGCTGGATCGTGAAGTCGAGCTTGGTGGTCAGCATGGTCGCGATCGTGTCGTCGCCGGCGTTGGCGGCGAGGTAGATGCCGGGGATCAGCTGCGCCAGCAGATCGAGCGCCTGCAGGTCGAGTGCGCGCAGCCTGGCGTTGTCGAGCGTCTCGTTGACGATCGCCAGCAGCGCGTCGAGGCTCCAGCCGGCGTCGAGGGTCGGCGGCACCGCGACGAGGAGGGTCTGCGGCGCCTCGCCGGCGGTGTCCTCGTGGCGAAACGCGATGCCGGTATGCTCCTTCGCGTTGGGGATCGTCTCGACCCATTCGTCGAGGAACAGGCCGTAGGTCGGCTGGGTCAGGTCGGGCGCACCCGCCGGAGCGTGCAGCACGAGCGACAGCTTGCCCGAGGCGCGGGCCTCGCCCGGCGCCGGCGGCAGCGCGACCCACGATGCGGTCGGATCGTGCGGCAGCTGTGCCACGCTCCAGCCGGCGAGCTCGGCGCCGCTCGCCTCGGCCAGCACGCGCAGCATGCGCCAGCGTCCGAGCGCGTCGCGCACCCGCGTCGCGCCGGTCAGCCAGCGCTCGGCGGCGCGCACGTCACCGCCGAGCATCGCAGGGCCGTACGCGATCGCCTGCGCCAGCTCGGCGCCGCTCGCGGTCGCCGCCGGGAACTGCAGCCCGACGAGCAGCTGAAAATCGCGGCCGAAGATCGCCTGCGCCTGGGCGGTCGCGTCGCCGGCCTTCGCCACGGCCTGGGCCTGCCGCGCCTGCAGCTCGCTCAGCACGCTGGTCGCCTGATCGACGAGCAGCAGCGGACTGACGCCGCCCTCCTGGGCGCCGGCGACGAACGCGGGGAATGCCGCCGCGACCCCGAACTGCGAGGCGTCGCGCAGCGGGGCCCGGATCGCCTCTGCCTGCGCGGGCGTCGGGGCGGTGGGTGGGGTGGTCACGGGCACGGCGGCGATCGCCGCCTGCAGCGCCGTTGCGCCGTTGCCGAGCGACGTGAGCGCGGTCTGCACCCGCAGCTGGGCCTCGCTCTGCAGGATCTGCGCGTCGCTCACCGCCGCCGCGTTCGCCGGATGCAGCACATCGACGGCAGCGAGCGGCCGCATGCCGCCGACCCCCCGCAGGATCGCGTTGGCCAGATCGACGAGCTCGGGGAAGCTGCGCGTCGTCGCCCGGTCCCACGCCGGATCGGGCGTGTAGACGATGGTGAACGACGCATCCGATGCGGCGTCGGCCGGCGCGGTGTCGCCGAACGCGGCGCGCAGCACGCGCCGATCGAGCTCGCTCGCCGCCGGATCGGCCGTCACGGCCCTGGCGAGCGCCAGCGCGTCGAGCGGACGCAGCGCGAGCTGGTCCAGCGTCACGATCACCGTCCGGGTGAGCGGCGGCGTCGAGCGATCGGGATACTGCACGCGGCACGCGACCTGGCGCGGATCGCCGAGCAGCGCGCCGATCCACGCGTCGAGCCGCGGCTCGCAGGCGGCGCGCGGCGTCGGTGTCGCCGACCATCCGGGGCCGAGCGGTGGCGGCGTGGCGCCGAGCACGACGGCGAGCCGGTGGGTCAGCGTCGCCCCGCCGGTCGGTGCGCGCGCGACCTCGGGATCCGGCGGCCGCACGCCCTGCGCCAGCGCGTCGAGCCCCGCGCCGCTCGCCGCCGTCGATCCGATCACCACCTGATGCACCGACTCGGCGAGCAGCAGGTCGGCGACCGCATCGACGTTGCGGTCGAGCTGGCCGAGCTGCTGCTCGAGGACATCGCGATGCGCGATCCCGGGCGGCAGTCCACCCGGACCGAACAGCGTGCCGGCCTTCCAGCGGTTGCGCAGCGCCAGGCCGTCGACGACGTTGCGCGCCGCGATGGTCTCGATCGGCTCGCTCGTGGTCTCGATCTTGTTGGCCACCAGCGGCGCCACCTGCCGGATCGGATCGATCAGCGACTCGGCGTGGGCGTCGTGCAGCGCGCGCTCGACGAGGTAGCCGAGCACCGCGCCGACCGGCTGCCCGTTGCGCACGCTGTCGAGGAGGAACCGGCCCATGCGGACCTGGGCCGACGACAGATCGACCGCATAGGGGGCCTGGGTCTCGCCGAGATGGGTGAGGTAGGCGTTGCGCAGCACGGCGGCGGTGGCCGCGTGGGCCATCGACGGCGCCTGCACGTAGCCACCCGGGGTCGTGCGCAGGGTCTGCCCGCCGACGGTGACGATCTGCACGGTCTCCGGCCTGAGCCGCTCGACCCAGCCGTAGGCGCCGACGAAGCAGCCCGGCTGGAGGTCGCGGCCCTGGCGCAGCTGGACCAGGCGCTGGGTCGCCAGCGACGTGATCCAGGCATCGAGCCGGTGCGACACGGCGTCGAGCGCCTCGGTGAACAGCCGCTCGAGCTCCGCCGTCGGCAGCGGCGCGAGCGCGCCGAGCGCGTCGCGAAAATCGCCCACGCCGGTGAGCGCGCGCAGCTGGGTCTCGAAGTCGCCGTCGAAGAACGCGGCCAGATCGATCACGCCGAGCACCGGCAGCGTGACCGGACTGGCGAGCCGCTGCCACGGCGTCTGCACGCTCTCGGTTCCCGGCACGATCTGGACCAGCTCCGGCTCATTCCACGCCGCGATCGGCTTGGCGGAGTACGCGGCCAGCAGCCGGTTGCCCCACCAGTGGTACTCCGCGAGCGCGCCGTGGCGCAGGAACCGGTAGAGCAGCACCTGCTTGATCGCCGCGGGGATCGCCGGGGGCAGCGACTCGAGGTGGAGCTGATCGATCGTGGCGCCCTTGATCCAGCTGAGGTAGTCGCGCGCGCCGAGCGGGTCGACCTCCGACAGCGCCGCCGTGTCGACCAGCTGGCCATTGTACGGATGCGCGTCGGCCGAGAAGTTCATGTCGAGCACGCGCGGGTGCGATCCCGCCGGCAGCCCGAGGGTGCCGAGCACGGCCGCGCCGATCGACTGGTGCAGCTGGTCCCAGACCAGGTCCGGCCAGTCGAACAGCATGAGCAGGTTGAGCCAGGTGCCGTTGCCGAGCACGCGCCGGACCCGGACCTCGCGCGCGCTCGCGTCCATCGCGAGCACGTCGAGCAGGTCCTGATCGGGATCGCCGGTCGCACCGATGTGCGGCGCCTGCCCCGACAGGCTCACGAACCACGGCCGCAGCTTCTGGATCAGCTGCGCGATGCGGTGATGCACCGGCGAGTCGTTCGGCGCCTCCTGCCAGCGCGCGATCGAGGTCACCGGGAGGATGCCGTAGGGCACGCGGCCGACCCGGAACGCCGAGCACAGGCCGCGGGGCACCACCCACTGGGAGAAGAACTGCCCGACCTCGTTGACCGCATCGGGCGTCACCAGCGGCGACAGCATCTGATCGAGGCAGTAGCCCAGCGTGGACGAGTAGAGCACCCGGTTCATGCTCCGGGCCGGCCCGAGCTCGACGAGGTCGGCGCCCTCGACGTGGCCGAACAGGCCGCCCGGCAGGCCGAGCGCCAGCGTCATCATCTGCGCCGCCGAGCCGCTGACGGTGTCGAGCGGCTGGCCGCGCTCGACGGCGAAGCTGTGCGCGTTGTTCTGATCGGCGGGGGGATATGCGGCCGGCGTCCCCAGCGCGTTGCTCGTCGGCGTGCCCTGGTTCACGAACGCGAGCCCGCCGGTGTAGTGGTGGGCATCGAACAGCGCGCCGAGCCGCTGGCTGGTCGCCGTCTCGTCGAGCGAGGACTTCACGCCGAGCACGACGACGCGATCGAAGCCGAGCGCGAGATCCTGGGCGTCGATCGGCAGGCGGATCGCCATGCCGCTCGCCACCGCGCGATCGAAGTCGAGGGTCCACTGGACGGCGTCGTCGATCTTGAACTTGCCATCGGGGCCGATCGGCGACTGATCGCCGTCGAGGGTGTCGGGGCCGACGCTGAGCGCCAGCGGCTCGACGATCGGCGCGCCCACCGCCTCGCGCGTGACGCCGCCGCGCGTGGCGATCACCATGAAGCGATCGGGCAGTAGCCGGGCCTCGACCGCGCGCGACCAGCCGGTGGGCTTGTAGAAGCTGGGCGGCGTCTCGGCGCCGGGATCGGTGACGCGGACGATCCACGCCGCGCGCGGCGCGGGGAACTGGAGCAGCAGCGTCTGCCACGCGGTCAGCTGCTCGCCGCCCGGCTGCGCCGCCGCCCAGTAGGCGGCCCCGGCGGCCTGCTCGTCGGCGGACAGCTCGGGCTCGTGCGCGTCGCCGGCGATGTCGTCGGGGTAGATCCGCACCAGGAGCTCGGGCGTGTTGCCGGCGGCGGCAGCGGCGATCCGCGGGCGATCGGCCCGCGCGCTGCCGGCCGAGAACCGGGTCTCGAGGCGCAGCGGCAACAGCACGATCGGATGCCGCGCATCGAGCCGCGCCACGTCGGCCGAGATGTCCTTGGCCAGGAACGCGGCCAGCGCGGCAGACACCCCGGTGATCGCCGACTTCTCGGCGCCGCGCGCGGTGGTGACGGCGCTCCCCTGCCTGGCGACGGCGTCGCGCGCGGCCTCAAGCTTCGGATCGCCGGCCGGCAGCGTGCGCGACAGCTGCGCCAGCGCCGCCTGGCCGGTCGCCAGATCGGCCTGCGCTTGCAGGCGGGCCTGGCGCGCCTGATCGAGCGCCTGGCGCGCCTTGTCCACGGGGGTGCGATCGATCGGCGGCGTGGTGGAGGCCATGGCTCACGCGTCCTTGGGGATCATGCGCGACGCGTGCACCAGCAGGCGCACCGGCTCGCGATAGGTGATGTACGCCAGGTCCGACGCGCGCGCGCCGTCGGCGACGTGCCAGCGCGCATGCTTGGCGTCGCTGACGGCGCCGACGTGGGGCAGCGCGGTGCCGAGATCGACGTATTGCACCTGTCCCAGCGCGCCCGGGTTCGCCGCCAGATCGGACCAGGCGAGCTGCTGCCACGAGCTCGGCGAGGTGGCGTAGCTCGCGCCCGCCGGCTCGAGCCCGAACCGCGGCTCCGACGAGTGCTCCTGCAGCGCGAAGTACCAGCCGGCCGGGCCCGACGGCGAATCCGACCCGCGGGCGTCGGCCGTGGTGAGCTTGAAGCCCCAGAACCCGGCGCCGGTGCCGAGCGATCCGCGGAACTCGGGGTGGAGCTCGACCGGGTTGCCGGCGGCGATCGAGCGCGTCCCGTCGGCGTTCCACTGCGCCTGCACCGCGTAGACGATCGTGCCGGGATAGCGCCGCAACAGCTCGGCGCGTACGATCAGCACGAGGTACGAGTCGATGCCGGGGCGCGTCGAGTTGCCGCCGAGCGGTGCCGTCCGGGGCCAGGCCGCGAGCGGGTTGATGTCGGGCTCGGGATCCTGCACGCCGGTGACGTCCCAGAACTGGCGAAAGTACGATCCGCGCTGATCGGTCGGATACTCGTTGAACAGCAGCGTGCGCCCGAGCTCGTCGTTGGCGCCGACCATGTAGCTCTCGATGAACCGCTCGTTGGGGTGCCCCAGCGAGGCCATGTCGGTCGGCAGCGCGCCGAAGCCCGACAGGATCCAGTCGGGCGAGATGTCGTACAGCGGCTTGTACATCGGCTGCGAGAACGCCGGCGCCGCCATCACCGGATCGAGCGGATCGGGTGGGTTCCACGGCGTGACGATGCCGAGCCGTCCGCGGAACGTCGCGCCGATCGTCGCCACCGGATCGATCGCCTGGCGCAGCGCCTGCGCGGTCTGGCCGAGGTCGAGCGAGAACAGCGTCTCGCCCGGCGCCGGCGCCGCGTTCGCGTTGCCGAACGCCACGGCGACCGCGGTGCGGAACCGCGGATCCTCGGGTGCGCTCGACGCCGGCAGCGGCGCGATCGTGCCGTCGGGCTTGACCGCCTGCGCCACGAACCCGGGCCGCGGCGGCGCCGCGTGGATCTGCGCGGGCGTGAGCGTTCCGTCGCGCGCCGCGATCCGCCGCTTGATGTCGTCCGCCGGCGATCCGCCGAGCTTGAGCGCGGTCTGCAGCTCGGTCAGGAACTGGACCAGCTCCTGGCGCAGCGGCGGATCGAGGAACTGCGGCCACACCGCCAGGACCGCCTCCAGCAGCAGCTCGATCACGAGCCACAGCGAGTGCGGGAGCTTGCTCAGCCAGTCGGCGAGGTGCGGCGTCAGCCACGGCGGCGCGATCTGGGTCCCGGCCTTGCCCGGCGTCACGAGGTTCGTCGGGGTCGGTGGCGGCGGCGCGATCGGCAGCGCGCCGGTGTTGACGCGATCGAGGATCGTCGTCGGCGTCTTGACCAGCGCGCGGCCCTGGCGCACGCCGATCGGCCCGAGCGGGCGCGCCAGCTTGACGAACGCGGGGTGCAGCACGCCGGCGCGCAGCGGGCTCTGCTGGACGAGCGCGCGCACCGTGATCGGCGCGGGCAGCGACGGCACCGCCACCAGCACGCGCGGGTGCAGCGCCTGCGTGAACAGCGCGAGCGCGGGCAGCGGCTGCACGAGCACGTGGCGGGTGTACAGGCGGATCGCCGCCTCGCGCGCCAGCTGGGCCTGGCGCAGCAGCGCGTTGGCCGCGCGTACCGCGTCGACCTGGGCCCACGCACCGGCGAGCAGCTGCTGCTGCTCGTTCTGCACCACCTGCCAGCCCATCGCCGCCGCGACCCGGGTGCGCGGATCCGCGTTGAGGTCCTCGAACCACGGCGGCTGTCCGGCGGGGTCGAGCGTGGTCTGTGCGGCGTACCAGCGCCCGTACAGCGGCGGCACCAGCGTGCGCGGCGCACCGGCCTCGTGGAGGCGCTGGTCGGCGAGGTTGAGCAGCCCGCCGAGCGCCGTCGTCCAGCTCTGGCGCTCGCCCGCGGTCCACGGCGATGGCTGCGCGTCGAGCGCCTCGAGTGCGCTCTCGACCGCGAGCGGCGCCGACGCGGCCTGCGGCAGCCCCATGCCCGGCTGCGATACGTCCATCGGCCGCTCGCCCACGGTCGCCGGCAGCGGGATCGCGACGATCCGTCGCGCCAGCGACTCGAAGTCGCCGCTGTCGCTGGTCTGGAACCGCCACGAGTAGAACACGGGCAGCTGGACCGCGGTGCCGTCGTTCTTCCAGGCCGGCTGCGACACGTCGAGCGCGGGGTCCACCGTCTGTCCCAGCGCCCCGAGGCGCGCGGCCTCGAGCGTCGGCACGAGGAAGGCGGTGTAGGTCGTGCGCTGATCGAGCCGCCGCGGGCAGAGCAGCCGCGCCACCACCTGGTGCGAGGCATTGTCGAGCAGCCCTTGCATCGCGCCGAGATCGATGTTGTCGGCCGCGTCGACGTGGACGTGCGCCCACGCCCACAGCTGATCGACGGGCGGCAACGGGGTCGCTGCCTTCGTCGTCAGCACCGCGACCGGCAGATCCTTCGTCGGGCCGCGGAACGTGTCGACCTCATCGTCGCGCAGCGCGATCAGGCCGAGCCACGGGCGCAGCCGATCCTGCGCGTTGGCCCGGGCCGGCGTGAACCGCCAGGCGATGTCGGCCGGGAACAGCTCGAGCAGCGGAAAGTAATTGGGTTCGACCTCGAACACGTCGGGTCGCGGCCAGTGGCGCGTGATGGCGCGGGTGTCGAATGCGCGCACGTCGCCCGGGCCGAGCAGATCGATGCTCACCGTCACCGGCGCGGATTCCGGACCGCCGCCGATCTTCACGGTCGCCTGCACGCTGGCGTGCCCGGTCACCGGCGTGCCGTCGCTCTGGGCGACCTGCGTCGAGATGCCCTGGCGCAGCCATGGCAGGAAGGTGTACTTGCCGAGATCGCTCATGCGGCCAGCTCATGGAGCGGCACGACCTGCAGCTGTCCGCTCTCGTTCGGGTTGTTGGCAAGGTGGCCGGCCAGCGCGCGGTAGGCTGCGCCCTTGCTCACCGGGGGTGTGATGTCGCCGCGCTGCGCGAGGTCGGTGGTCGAGGCCACGACGAACTGCTCCGCGCCGAGCGTCACCAGCGGCGCGGCCGCCGCCGGCGGCGCATACTTGCCCATCGCCGCCGTGCGCAGCGCCGAGGCCGCGGCGGCGTTGCCCCCCGCCCATGCGATCTGCTGCAGCACGCCCGGCCGGAACACGGTCTTGATCCGCGGCGCGTGCAGATCGTCGACGTAGATGTCGGCATATTGCAGATCGAGCCCGAACTGCTGTCCGAACGCCAGCTGCCCCGCGCCGACCGAGAATCCGGCGATGCCGTCGTCGAACGAGGGCCGCGACAGCTTGTCCTGATCCGACATCTGCTCGAACTGCGCCGGCGCGAACTTGTCGGTCACCAGCGAGAACCCGACCGACTGGCCACCCAGCTGGACGTCGTCGAGCGAGAACGCCGTCTGCGGCCCGGGCACGGCCTCGCCGAACTTCGTGAGGGTCTGGTTGAGCGGCAGCACGCGCTCGCGCAGGGTCAGCACGCCGTTGGGATCGACGTAGATCTGCGCCGGGTCCGGCTTCGGCGTCGCCAGGGTCACCGGCGACGGGATCCCCGAGGGCAGCGAGCCCGACCAGTTCTGCAGGTTCTGGATCGCCGCCTGCAGCGGCGGCCAGGCATCGACCGGCGGTGCCTCGACCTGGCGGCTGTCGCCCCAGGTGACGCTGACGTGGACGCTGATCTCGAAGAACAGGATGCTGATGTGCGCGTTGCCGTCGACGTGCCACGGGGTCGCCCCGGACAGCGAGCCATCGACCGAGATCCCGAACAGCGTGGTGTCGCCCGAGCGCAGCGCCAGGCCGGCGGTGAAGTCGACGATGAACGAGAACGGCTTGAACACGAACAGCGCATCGAAGCCCAGCCAGCCGTAGACGTTGAACGCGCTGACGCCCGCGTAGAGCTCGGCCTTGGCCCCGAACTGGAACGAGTTGGACGTGATCGCGAAGTACGACTGGATCGAGAGCCGCAGCGCGTCCGAGGCCGACAGCGCGATCGTCAGCCGCCGGAGCTGCGGGAAGTTGTCGGGCGGCTGGAAGTGCGGATTGAGCCCGCCGATCGACAGCGCGAAGCTGGGATCGTCGCCCCAGCTCAGCCGCATCGCCATGTCGCCGTAGATCGTGAACACGACCACGCGCGAGTCGTGCAGCGTCGCGTCGAGCGAGAACAGCTTCTTGCCGAAGTCGATGATGCCGAGCACGTCGAGGTGGAGCTCGACGATCGCGGCGTCGGGGCTCGGCAGGTTCACGTTGAGCTGGCCGAGGATCGCGATCACGATCGGCGAGGGCAGCGCGAGCAGGATCCCGAGCTCGGCGGTGACCAGGTTCAGCCCACCGCCCCAGCCGAGCTCGAGCATCGGGCCGAACACGTAGCGGCCCTCGGCGGGCGGAAAGATCGTGCGCAGGTCGCTGATGATCGCGGGCGCGTTCTTGACCGGATCCTTGGGGAACAGGATGTGATCGAGGCTGTGCGCGCGCAGCCCCGCCTGCAGCGCCTCGCTGACGAAGTCGCGGTTGATGCCGCACAGCCCGCCGACGCCGTTGAGCGTGAAGCCGAAGCCGAGCTGGATCGGCGTGAACTCGACGCTGATGATGATCAAGAACGAGTAACCCGACGCGCCGCCGGGCAGCTTGGTGTCGAGCAGGCCGATCGCCTTGACCTGGATGCTGTAGAGCGACAGCGCCAGCACGCCCGCGTAGCGACCGTTGGGCGGATCGAAGTAGATGAAGCCACCGCCGCTGATCGGCCCGGCGTCGATCGCGATGCCCAGCCCGCTCGGCGGCTTGAAGTCGATGTCGAGCTGCGCCGGGCCCAGGTTGCCGCCGCCCGGCGGGAACGCCAGCGTCGCCAGCACGCCCATTCGATCGACCGAGGCGCTGACCGGGCCGATCTGGCCCTCGATCGCGGCCGACAGCTCGATCGGGATCTTGCCGCCGTCGAATCCCACGACCAGGTAGATCGTCGGGATCGTGATCGGGCCGAGCGTGAGATCGACGGGGATCGCCAGCTGCAGGCTGGCGCTGCC
This sequence comes from Kofleriaceae bacterium, assembly GCA_036265355.1. GTDB lineage: Bacteria > Myxococcota_A > Polyangia > Haliangiales > Haliangiaceae > JABFXX01. Next base: position 30,649 of record DATAPF010000166.1, read on the forward strand.
ATGAAAGCTGATCCCGTGGTTGCCCGACCACGCGAAGCCGAAATCGAAGTCGGACTCGATGTGCACGCCGGACAGCAGGCTGGCGAGGAAGCCGTCCGACTCGCTGGTGTCGATGACGAGCTTGCCGCCCCGGAGGTCGCCATCGATCAGCGGCTCGCCGCTCGCCCGGCCGGTGGCCGAGTCCCACGCGAGCTCGACCCCGACGTCGGCGGCGAGGCTGGCGACCTCGATGCGGCTCTTGCCGGCCTGGCCGAAGATCAGGATCGGCTCGCTCGGCGCCGCCTTGAGCCCGATCTTGGCCGTGGCGGCGATCGTCGCGCTCGGCGGCGTGAACGAGATCGCGAGCGGCGGCGTCAGGCGGCCGGTCGTGCCCGTGGTGATCGCCCCGGACAGATCGACGGTGGCGTTCCAGCCCGGCCGGGGCAGCGGGATCACCAGGCTCACGCTGGCGCCGATCGGCAGCACCACCGCCAGCGCCAGCCCGGGCGGGCTGGTCGTGTGATCGACGGTGAGATCGAACGCGAACGCCTCGAGCCGCGCCGGCGAGCTGCCCGAGGCCGGCACCAGCCGCGCCGGCAGCCCGAGCAGACCGAGGAACTCGTAGAGCGCGGCGAACAGCGCCGTGCCATCGAACCCGGGCGCGCCCCACTGATACACATCCTGGAAGTGCTGCCCGGGATTGCTCAGCAGGGGGAAGATGCGATCCCAGTGGATGTGGATCTCGTCCCAGGTCTGGTTGGGATTGACCGCCGTGCCGACGTGCGGAATGCGCTCGATCAGGCCGAGCACGGTCAGCGTCGCGCCCACCCCCGGCGCCCGGTCGATCTGATCGACGATGAACAGGTCGAGCACGCGGGTGGCGAAGTCCGCGGGCACCGCGACGCCCGCCGTCTGCAGCGCCGACGCGATCTGCGCGAACCCGCTGATCACCTGACCGATCGCCGTCACCAGCGCCGCGCTCTTGAGCACGATGGCCGCCTCGTCGCTGGCGTCGATGGCGGTGACCAGATCCTGGGTCGCCTGCGCGATCGCGTCGGCCGCGCCGGCCGCGGTGCTGGCCGCGGTCACCACGCCTGCGGGGATCGGCGCGACCCCGATGCCCAGGTCGGCCAGCGTTGTCGCCAGCCGCACGCCGCGCATCCGCCCGGTCGTCACGCCGACCGTGCGCGCCAGCTCGATCGCGATGTGTTCTATGGTTCCTGCGGCGTCCGCCATGGCTTCCCCTTGATCGCAGGCGCTCCGATCACGGCCCGGGTTGATCGCGTTCGACCGCGGCCAGGAGCTGGTCGTAGCTCTGGCCGGACAGCGGCGGCAGCATGCGCCGCCACGCGTCGAGATCGCGCTGCAGCTCGGCGCTGCCGTGCCGGGCGAGCAGCGCCGCGATCGCGGACACGCAGTCGTCGACCGGGCGGCCCGCGATCTCGTGCGGCAGGGTCAGGCTGTCGCCGTCCGCCGCGCGGACGAGGCACTGGAACAGCGCCGGCCCGCCGTTGCGATGCCAGCCGACCGCGACCCGGCGGTCCGTGTTGATCAGCCGGTTGATCTCGCCGCTGTGGCGCTGCCACAGCGCGGTGAGCGCGCGTCCGCGGTCGCTGCGCGCCAGGTCGTGCTCGACCCGCCGGGTCAACGGCGACGGGCGCAGGCCGGCGGGCCGGTCGGGCGCCGCCGACGCGGCCGGCGTGGTCTGCACGTCGCTGAGCGAGGTCGAGGTCGCCGGTTCGAGCGTGATGTGGTCGCCCTGCTGAAACCGCGCGATCACGTCCGCGATCGGCATCGCGATCCCCCATCCCAGCTGGGGCGGCGGCGGGGCGCCCGGGTTGTCGGGATCGAGCGTGACGGCGCTGAACAGCAGGCCGACGATCTCGTTGTGCTCGTTGACCACCGCCGAGCCCGAGTCGCCGTGGTCGGCGAACGCGGGGAACTGATAGAGGCTGTTCGAGTTCGGCTTGATCAGGATGCCATTGGTGTACGCACGCCGGTGTCCGGTCACGCCCGACGTCCCGTGGTAGTTGATCATCCACACGACACCGCCGGTGAGGCCGGTGCGAAACCCGCGCTTGCGCACCTGGTAGGTGTGCGGGCTGGCGTCGGCGGAGGTGATGTCGTACTTGCCGCGCACCGGGCCGATGCCCTCGATGATCGCCAGCCACTGAGTGGACGGATCGAGCGGGATGATCGCCGCGTCCATGCCGCCGAACGTCGCCGTCGATGGTTCGTAGTAGCCCTTGAACGTGGTGCCGATCACCTCGCTGCAGCACTTGCTGCAGCCTCCGTCCGGGCTGACCTGGCCCATGACCGGGTTGCCGGTCACGACCACGGGATCGCCGCGGTTCGCCGGTGGAAAGCACACGTGCGCGCAGGTGACCGCCATGATCCGCGCGTCGGTGCCGCCGGTGATGCGCGCGAGGAAGCCGAGCGTGCCGAACCCGCGCTTGGTGTCGGGCTCGATCTTGGTGCCGGCGCGCACCGGTTTGTAGGCCGTGCTGTCCTCGACGTAGGATCCGCCGGCCTGGACGCCGGGGACGTGCGACAGCGAGGACTGGATATCGCGGAACTCGCCCGCGATCTCGATGACGTCGGTCGGCAGGCCCTCGATCTCGCTCGGGATCACCTCCGCGGGCGACAGCTGGTCGGCGGGCAGCTTCTTGCGCACGACCACGACGATCGACGTCTCGCCGGTCGGCTGGCCGCCGCGCTCCTTGCCACCGAGCCCCACGCCCTGGACGTTGGGCAGGTGCTGGAGCTGCGC
>DATAPF010000167.1:0-27701 GCA_036265355.1 Kofleriaceae bacterium
TTGGGCATGTGTCTTCGAGCTGGTATTGCATTGGCTAAATCCACCCACTAAATCTAGAGGAGAACCATTCTTGCCTTGGGTCCTTCGAGCCTGGCAATGGGCAATCCCGTTACCACGTTCGAGACGACCACCGCATCATCCCGACCGACGGAGACGATCGACTCCCGGTTTCGCGAGAACTCGATCGCATAGACGCTGTCGTGATGCGGATTGAACTCGGTCCGCAGGATACCCGATGCCGCTTCCCACACCTGCTCCATGCCGTCGCGACTCGCCGTCGCGACGAGCACGCCATCAAGGGAAAATGCGATGGCATCCACCGAGCCGCCACCACCGTTGCGCAGCCATCGAAGGCGGGCGCCACTTGGAATCTCCCAGGTCGAAGCGATCCCATCGTACGTCCCAACCGCCAGCCGCGGTCCCGTCGGATCGAAGCTGAAGCTGCGCACACGAGGGCCGCGGATCGTCGCCGCCTGCTTCCACGTCGACGTGTCGAACACCCGCACCTCATCACGACCGGACGTCGCGATCCAACGACCATCGGCACTGAACGCCACCAAAGACATCTCTGGTGCATCGGTCTTCAGCTCAGCACGCAGCGTTCCGGTCTCTGCATCCCAGACATGCACCGTCCCGCCGGCCACATCTATCGCCGCCACCAGACCCGACGACACTGCTAGCCTCAAGTAGCGCCACGGCTTCTCACCTGCGCTCAGCTCGCGCACGGGTTCGCCGGTCGCTGCGTCCCAGATCATGACTCCAGACCCAGCTGTGACGATCCGAGATCCGTCGGAGCTGAACACCGCCTGACGCACCGCGCCGCCTCTGTGGTTCACCGTCAACAGCAGCTGACCGGATGCCGCGTCCCACATCCGCGCGCCCTGATCGTCGGCCGTCAGCACCCGCTTTCCATCGGCGGAAAACACCGCCGACCACATGCGCAAAGGGCTCGTCGTCGCCGCGGCCGAGCTCGTGAAGCGCGCAAGCTCCACCGTCCTCGGCTGCAGCGCTCGGGCGAGCATGAAGGCCACCTCTGGCGAGCGCGCACCGCGCTCGTACGCCTGTCCGAGGTGAGGCACCGCCTCGCTCAGCTCGCCATGAAGAATCGCCTGCTGTCCCCGCTCGACCTCCGACTCGGTGGCGAACTGGTCCGCCATCCGGCGCCCCTTCTCCGCACGAACGAGCAACCCGCCCATCACGACCAGCGCCACGAGTGCTCCGATGGCCCACTTCGCGCGCCGAGCGCGCTGCAGGCTCAGCGCGATGAACGAGTCATCCAGCTTGCTGAGGTGCGCGGCAACCCGCGGGCTCTGCACGCTCCGCTTCAACTCCATCAGCGTATGGCCCCGAGCCAGCAAATCCGGCGAGCGGCCTCGCTCGTGCCATCGCTCCGCCAACGATCGGATCTGCTCGTTGGGGTCCGCCTTCAGTACCTCGCGCAGCTCCGCAGCCAGCTCGAGCGCGTTGGCCTGGCGTTGTTCGGGTTCCTTGGCGAGCGCGCGGTAGAGAACGCGTTCCAGATCCTCTGGCAAGTGGATGCCCGGCACCGCGTGGAGGTGCACCCGGAGATCGCCGTCGGTGTCCTCCGCTTTGAATGGCAGCCGACCCGTGAGCGCCTCGCAGAGCATGACGCCGAGCGAGTAGATGTCGGCCGCCGGACCTACGCGCGCCGCGTCCCCCCACTGCTCGGGTGACATGTACGCTCGAGAACCAAACCCGGCACCGCTCCGAGTGATCTCTCGTCGGTGCTCTGGTACGAACGTCTCGCCGGTCTCTGTACGGTGATACAGCGGCGAGCGCGCGGCGCGAATCAGATCCGTCGTCACCTTGTCTCCGGGATGCTCGACTGGCTCATCCTCGGCGATGGACGCCACGGTGCCTTTCGCGATCCCGAAGTCAATCAGCTTCGGGACTGGAACACCCTCGTCCTCGACCACCATCACGTTCGACGGCTTCAGGTCGCGATGCACGATCCCGCAGTGGTGTGCGGCGTCCACCGCTCTGAGCAGCGGCTCGAAGAACTGCACCGCCTCACCGAGGGACATCGGCCCATGCACGTCCAGCCAGTCCTTGAACGAGCACCCGTCCACGAACTCCATCGCGATCCACATCACCCCTTCGCGGTCTTCTTCGCCGGCAGCGGAAACACCGAAATCGTACACGTGCGCCGCGTTGGGATGCCGCAGCTGCGATGCGAGCTGCGCCTCGCGCCGGAACCGCGCCGCCGCCGCCTCATCCTTCCACCGCCGCTCCTCGTTCATCACCTTGACCACGGCCACGCGCCTGAGCTCAAGATGCTCCGCGCGATACACTTCCCCGTAGCCACCGCCTCCGACCTTCTCTCGGAGGACGTAGTCACCTAGCACGCGTCCGCTGAGATCTGCCATCTGCTCCTCGGGGCCGAAGCCTAGACGCCGCCCGAACCATGCGAACACCGAGCGAACGCTGATTTTCCTGCCGCATCTTACTGCGCTCGTAATCCGCTCCCGCTGCTTCGTGTGCGTGCTCCCACCTTGCCCGCTTCGGAACCACCTCCTTCTGCCGCCTCGCGTCGAGAACCCGGAGCGTACGACCCAGGCCCGCCGCGCCGCCGTTCACTCGGCGCCGGCGATCGCCGCGCCGACCTGGTGCTCGAGCTCGGCCGGCGCGAGCTCGACCCGCCGCCGCCCGCCCGCCCGCCACACGGGCGATGCGCGCGAGCGCGACCTCGACCAGGTCGACGCCGGCGACCGCCCCCAGGGCACAGCTCGACGCCGGTGATCACGGCCGCGCGCCGACCGAGCTCGAGGGCCGCCGCCGCGCCGAGCCGCCGCTGCGATCGCCGGCGCGCGGCCGAGCTCGAGGTCCGCCGCCGCGCCGAGCCGCCGCCGCGATCGCGCCGCACGCCGCGGCGCCCTGGCCGGGCTGGCGCAGCGGCTCGGCCAGCGCCGCGAGCGCCGTGTCGAGCAGCGCGCGCAGGCGCGGGGTCGCCGGGGGGAGATGGATGCGGGCGTGACCACGCGCCTAGCCTACCCCGACCGGCCCAGGCGCGGGATCATTCGCCCGCCGCCGGGTTGCGGCCGTCGCGGCGCGCGCATCTCGTGGCGAGCCCCCGGCATGGACCACGCCCGTGTCATCGGATCCGCGTCGTCGGCGCTCGCCCCCGACGCGGCTGACCTCGTCGCGCAGTCCGGTGCAATCCGTGCGCCGCGGCCGCTGCCGTGATTCCCGGGAGCGCGTCCCCACAGCCCACTCCGGCGGAGTTTCGGCACACGATGAGGTCCATGACGAGAGGGTCCTCCGTGAAATGCAGTTTCACATACGGTGCGATTGACAGGTCATGGCGCTTTCGTGCGCGCGCCTCCCGTCGGTGCAGCTGCGATGCCGCGCCGCGCAGTGAGAGCGCAGCGCGCAGTCTCGCGGGAAACGTGGTTTCACGTACAGCGTCGACCGGCCGCGAACCAGAATGCCACAGTCCGAGGAAATGTTGTTTCACATACAGGAATAATGATTATATTGCGCATTCAAAATCGCGCACGATTTGCGAGGCGAGCGCGAGGGCCAGTGGCAGGGCGTAGCAACAGGCTGCGGCGCTCGTGAAAATTGCCTGATCTGCGCCCAATGCGCGTTGACGAGTGTTGACGAGTAGCGCTGTGCCGACTACCTTCCGGTCGGTCGAGACGTGACTCAGCGTCTCGATATGGAGGATTCCCATGAGGATCGTATCTATGCCGCGAGCGTCCGTGTTTGGTTACGGGTTGTGTCTTGCCCTCGGTGCGCTGGGCACCGGGTGCATGGCCGATGGCAGCATCGGCGAGGACAAACCGATCAACGAGGCGCTGCCCGCTGCCGCCCAGGCCGCTGTCGTTCCGGCCGCGCAGACCGGCGTGAAGGCTCAGGACCGCTCACACGACAACGACAATCCCGACAACACGCTGTACGCGCTCTACCAGGTCGTCAACACCAGCGCCAGCGCGGTGCCGCTCAGTTCGCTCACGATGCGGTACTGGTTCACCAACGAGAGCCCCTCCGACCCGCTGGAGTTCGACTGCGACTGGGCCCAGGTGAACTGCAGCAACATCACCGCCAGGTTCGTGGTTCTCTCCCCCGCGAGGTCGAAGGCGAACACCTACCTCGAGATCAGCTTCAGGGCTGGGGCCGGATCGGTGGCTGCCGGCCAGAACAGCGGAGAGATCCAGACGCGGGTCCACCACGTCAACTGGTCGAACTTCAACACGACCGAGACCTACTCCTTCATCTCCGACCCGAGCTTCGTGTACAAGGACACGCAGACCGTGACCCTGTACCAGGACGGTGCGCTGATCTGGGGCGTCGAGCCGACCGCGTAGACCCGTTCCCTTCCTCCCGGCTCACGCTCTACGGGCGCTGGTCGGCCACGGCGATGCCTGTGGAGCTCGCTACGGCGTGCACCGGATGTTGCTCGCGCCCTTGCCGGCGTCGCGCACGTCGTTGTCGCACGCGACGACCGTGTCGTGCGACGCGGCCGCGATCCGGAAGCCGTAGCCGGGGCCGCCGACCGAAAGATGATTGCCGCGAAACACGGTGCGCTGGCCCCACCCCGGCTGCTGCACGTGGGTCTGGAAGCCGTCGGTCGGTGCGTGAACGCCGTGGTTGCCGACGAGCCGCCAGCCATTGCCTTTGACGTCGACCCACGAGTCTGCGCCCGCCGGCGCGACCATGCCGGTGCCGTCGAACCAGTTGTCCTCGACGATGCCGTCGCTCGTTCCCTCCTTGATGTCGAGGTTCTCCGCGGTCGTGTTCGGCCCGAGGTGATTGCCGAAGATGCGGATCCGATCGCAGCGATCCGGCTCGCAGTACGAGGCATCGCACCAGTGCTCGTAGGCGCTGCCGACGTAGACGCCTTCGCCGATGTGCGGATCGCCGCGCGTCCCCGTGTCGTGCACGCTCGAGCGTTCGAGGACGTCGTCGCTGCTGCCGGCGCGGAAGTGGATGCCTTCGTTCCCCGTGTGATGGACCTCGAGCTCGCGCAGCACGACGTGGCTTGCGTGATCGAGCATCACGCCCTTCGCGCCGCCGGTGATCGTCAGGCCGGAGATCAGCCACCAGTCAGCGGTGATGTGGAGCGTGTAGCCATGCTCGAGCGACGGCCCGATGAGGACCGCGTCGCCGCATAGCGCGATCGGCGCCGCCTTCGTGCCGGCGTTCGCGAGGACGAAGTCGCCCGGCAGCGTGCCGGTGACGCGGATCAGGTCGCCCGGGCGAGCGTCCGCGAGCGCAGCGGTCAGCTCGACCGCCGTGGTGGCCGCGACGACCCGCGCGTGGCCCGTCGGATCGCAGGCCGGCGTCGATCGAATCGTCGTCGGGGCGTGTCCGCCGCACGCGGCGAGCAGCACGAACACGCAGCGGTGCACCGCCCGAGCATGACAGAACCTCGAGCTGGGAGGGCATCGACGTGCTCGCACACGGTGGTCCGGCAAATCACCGCGATTCCAGCCTGTTGTGAAATCGTCCCGCGACTCCAGACGCGCAGAAGGCCCTATATGGTGGCACGCGTTCGCGTGCAGGACGACGAGGAACGCCATGAAAAACACCACTCGATGCCTCGTAACCACGCAAGCGCGAGCCAGTTCAGTCGGCGTAGCTTCCTGACTGCGGCCGGCGCTTCCGCCCTTGCGTTGCCCTTCGTCAGAGCGGGGTCTGCCCTCGGCCAGACGGCAGCGCAGGCGGATCCTAACCATCCGAACCCCTGGCTCATGCGGGGCTGCAACAGAGACACCATTCAGGACTATGTCGATGCAGGCATACCGGTCACTGGCGTGCGCATCTACGGCGACCAGAAGACCAATTCTATTTCAACGAGCTGGCCATCCCCGCCAGCCACGACACCGATAATCCCTTATTTCGATGATGTGTCCATCTGCGCAACTATTTATCCCAATCATGATGATCTCCTGAACGGAGGCTACGACGACCAGCTGGAATCGTACTTGAAAGGTTCACAGCCGAGGGACATGCTGTCCCTCTGGCACCTCTGGCACGAGTGCTCAAACTTTCCGAGCTGCGACGACTATCCGGATCTATGTCACACCAGAGGCAAGGTGGATGGCAAGGGCCTTCAGCTCACAGGCCCTCGATGCCGAGCAATGCAAACGTACTTGTACAACTTTGCGAAGACAGGAGATGGCAACCAACAACCAACGCCCGATCAAATAGCTACGCCTGCATACAAAGCCGCGATCGGCGCGGTCGATATCGGCTCTTGGGATGTCGCAGTGCCATGGATGGCTCCAGGCTTGGACTTCTACAGTATCGACCTCTACTTCGGAAACTTCCACAACCCGTGCGACGTGCTCAACGAGTGGGACTTGCACGTCCGTGTTGGCACTGGTGGCAGCGCCCCGCACGGCGCGCCCGGCGCCACGATCTCGGTTTGTGAGTGCAATCTCAACATCGATGGCGATGATCTACAGCAGTTGGATCCGCTGAGGGCCGCGTACTTTTACACGGCGGCCAAGTGGGTTTGGAGGCAGCCGAACACGGGAACACGCTCCTTCCTGTGCTTCTGGGGAGGATCTGGCAACTTGGGTGGACCTTTCGTTACAGGCAATAATGGCACCGCCACGAGAGCAGAGCTCGCGGCGATCGGTAGTCAAGACTGGACTAACCCTCATGGCTACCCCGAGCCCGTCTTCAATTCGTAGTGGAGCGCGGCGGTGACTACCTCACGCTCACAGGGTGAGATCTTCATATGGGAAGTCCTTGTCCTGATGAAGTCGTAGACCCACATGCGTTCGGCGTGGTTCTTCAAAAGGTCGCCCAACGCTGACCGCCGCCACCGTCGCGATCGCTATCGAGGAGCGCTCTCTCGCTGTTGCGCACGGCAGCTCTCCTCGATCTCCTCGATGGCTTTCACATCCGGCGGGGGCGGCGGCCCCTCGAGGATCGTATGCTGCGCCTCCTGCAGGATCTCGTCGCGCATCTCCTCGAGAGACCTCGGGGGCGTGCCTGGGAAGGCGGTCAGCGCCTCGCGCCGCTGCAGCTCGGTCATGTACGCGGTATCGAGCGCGATGTCCGCCGGAGTGGGTTCGAACAGCCTGACATCTCGTGGATCGAGATACAGGAAGGCATCGACCACATCTTCGACTGGCTTTTGCAGCTCGGGAGGAAACCCGACCTGCATCTTGCAATTGATGACTCTGATCGTCGGCGTCCAGATGTCACTCGGCGACAAGGCGCCGAGCCAGGTGCCCTTGGTCGGCACGAGTGACGGATTGGGCCACGAGGCGAAACGGCTCGTGTCGTAATGGCCGAGATCGCTGATCACGAACGTGACATGCGGATAGTCCTTCTCGTATGTGGACACCGCATTGATCCCCTGGCCGTGCATCAGGTGAAACGTACCAAAGAGCATGAGCGCCTTGCGGTGTCTCGCCAGGACCTCCTTCTCCATGACGGACGCGATCGTCTCGTCGCGCTTGAAGTATCGCCCTGCATCGTCGGCGGTCTTGACCTGGTCCCAGTCGATCGGGGGATCGCCGGCCAGCACACGGAGTCGGTTGTTCCGGGGCAGTCGCTGATTGACGGCGCGAACGAGCGGGAAGAACTGCTCGAAGAAGGCAGATTGACTGCACATCATCGACTGCGTGGTATTGCGCCAGACTTTGCGGACCTCGGTGAACGGGACATCCATGCCGGCGATGTACCGGTCGAGCACGGGTTGATAGAGCGAATTGCCGCATTCGACGGCGATGTCGTTCACCTTGTCGGGAAAACGCGGGTCGCGAATGAGCGCCAGGATGAAGTCGTCGATGTCCTTCATGCCGTGGCCCTCCGGGATGGCCACGACCTCGTAGCTGTCGAAGGCGGAGAGCACCGCGGGGATGGCCGGTTCGGGAACCGCATTCGAGGCGCTTGACTTCGCGGCGTGGGGGTGACTTACGGTCGGTGCGCAGGCCATCAAACAGGCCACGGCGAAGGGGACGAGTGTCGGGCAGCGCATCGGCGCGGACCCCTTACAATCGGCGGCCCAGCACGGAACTGACCGAATTTGCGGCCCCGCGCCGATCCCACACTGCCAGAATGGCGCGTCCGCTCGACGGAGGAACGCGAAAACGGCACGGACGTAGCTAGCCGCGTCGCCGCGTCGGCCGCGGATGCGGCCGGTTCGGATCGCTCGGGTCGCGCGGCTCGCGGGTGAGCGCATGCTTCTGCCGCCAGACGGCGGCGCTGCTCGCACGCGACGACCAGCGGTCGATACCGCGGACGTCTACCCGGCGTGGGTGCCGGGTAATCGCGGCGGGGAGTCGGAGGAGATCGAGCGCGAGCTGGTGCCGCTGCTCGAGCGCGAGCACATCGTGGAGACGCCGTTCTCGGCGACGAACCCGCCGCGGCGCGAGGAGCAACCCCGCCGCCACGGAGGTCCGGCACGAGCAATCCACCGCGCTACTCGAGCTCCGGATGACGTGCTCTCGTTGAAGTACAGCTGGTACTGGCGAAGAAGAGAGCCAAGATGCTCCTCGTCGAGCACCAGCACGTGGTCAAGCAGCTCTCGGCGTACGCTGCCGACGAAGCGCTCCGAGATCGCGTTCATATTCGGTGCGCGAACCGCCGCCCGGATCACCTTCGCGCCGACGCCCCGGGCCTCGCGGTCGAGCGCCGGGCCAAACTTGTCGTCGCGATCCCGCAGCAGGACGGCTGGAGCATCCCCGTCCATGGTGGCGTTGCGCCGCTGCTGCGCCGTCCACGCCTGCGTCGGGCCTGCTAGGGCGCGGGGCTCAGCGCGAGCGTGCAGGTATACCGGGCGTCACACCGAAAGCTGCCGTTCATCCTCCGGGTCGGTCCGCCCATCTGCATCTGGACCGCCACGAAGGTCAGCTCGGCCCCGCTGTCCTTGCGGGTGATCGCAGCGACCGGCGGGTCGGCCGGTTCCCATCCGAGCCCCTGGGCCCACACCAGGGCTGCCGCGACGTCGGCGGTTGGCTTGCCGCTGGGATCGAGCAGTCCGGCCGCCTTGCCGACCACGCCGAGGTCGCCGTGCGGCTGGCCGCCCCACACCACCACCGCCTTGCCGTCGCTCGAGGCCCAGCCCCGGATCACGTCGGAGCCGCTGTCGCCCTGAAAGGCGCGAAGGTCGCCGAGGTTGTAGGTAGCGAGCGAGTTGACGACGTTCTCGGCCGCGGGGCTGACCGTGAGCTTGGCCGACCCACCCATCGCGGCGCGCGCGGCGGCGGCGAACGCGTCGCGCGCGGTCGTGAAGGGCGTCGCGCCGCCGGCCTGGTGCGGCGGATCGCCCGGCTTGCCGGCGACCGTGTCGTGATCGCCGCCGCCCGGCTTGCTCGACGAGCATGCCGCGCCGAGGGCAGCGCCGAGGGCAGCGACGAGCGCACCGACCAGAAACACTCTTCCCATGCCGGGCATCATGCCACCACTACCCGGTGGCGAACAGGTAGCGGGTCGCGGACACGTACGGGCGCTCGAACAGCTCGGGGTAGTGGGCCGCCAGCTCGGGCTGGGCGGCGTGCGCCTCGGCGAGCGCGTCGGCGGGCAGGTGCAGCTCGCCGAGCCGCTCGGCGCCGGTGAGCGCGTGGATCGCGAGCCGCGGCTCGCCCGACGGCTCGGTCGCCTCGTAGCACAGCTCGAACGGCGGCAGCGCGCCGAGCCGGGCGATGTTGCGGCGGATCGCGAACAGCTTGGCGCCCTCGAGCAGCGCCGGGTCGATCCGCACCTCGGCGAGCCGCACCGCCTCCGACAGCATGTGCTGGCCGAACACCAGGCGCGGCCGCGCGCCGGTCAGGCCGTCGGCCACCATCCGGGGCGCGTGGGCGAACTGCTCGGCGAGCACGAGCTCGACGCCGCGCTCGAGCACGGCGTGCTGCGGCCGGTCGGCGACCGGGTGCATCACGATCCAGGTCCGCTGGGTGAAGTGCGAGTACAGCATGCGGTGCTCGGGGCGGAACGCCGCGCTGCAGCCGCTGCACGGCACCTGCTCGAACGTGCCGTCGACGATCCGCTGGACCTGGTCCTCGACGCGCTCGCCGTTGAGGCTGAAGAACACGGTGACGCCCTGGTCGAGCCCGCAGGCCGGGCAGCGCGCACTCTCCGGGATCAGCTTGCTCATCTACGCCGACCCGGGGACATCGGCGTAGTACTTGAGCCGCACGGTGTCATCGCCCGGCGCGAACCGCACGCCGAGGTACGACAGCGCGCGGGTCCCGGCGAGCTCGCAGGTGTGCGCGGCGTCCTGGGCGGCCTGCGCGGCGGCGGCGCCGTCGAGCCACGCCGCCGCGGCGTCCGGCGCGACCTCCGGGTAGTCGATCTTGAACGACGGCGAGACCTCGCGATCGGTGAAGCTGATCGACAGGAACAGCGTCGGATCGCCCTCGGGCAGGGTGCGCTCGTGCAGGGCGCGCCAGCGCGCGCGCGCCGGCTCGGAGATCGCGTGGCGATCGAACATGCGCTCGATCCGCTCCTGGACCTTGTGGCGCGATCCCGGCTCGGCCCACTGCGAGAAGTACAGCTTGTGGTGCACCGGGTGGCCGGGGCGGAACGCCGCCGACACGAAGTGGATCGAGTCCTTCTCGACGGTGAACGCGATCCGGCGCACGTGGTCCTGGACCTCGGGCGCGACCCCGAGCGCGTGGAACCGGGCGAGCGCGGTCTCGATCTCGGGGCGGCGGCGGAAGTAGCACGCGGCGAGCGGCGCCACGCCGTCGGGCGCGGCGTGCCACTCGACCTTGAGGAACGCGTTCAGGTGCTCGAACCAGGTCGCCAGCGCGCGGTGGTGCGCGATCGCGGCCTCGGGCATGCCGAGCTGGCGCAGCAGCTGGTGCGCGCGCTCGGTGAACCCCGCGTCCTGGCCGCGGGTCATGAACCCGATCGGCACGCCGCGCGCGCCGGCGATGATCTCGGCGTACTGGTCGAGCTCGGCGGCGAGCAGGTTGGCAAGCGACAGCGCGTGCGATGCCTCGTCGGCCGGGATCCCTTGCGACAGCGCGTTACGGGTGCGCTGGATGCCCTGCGGGGGCACGGGCCTACCCGACCCGCTCGAGGTGGAACCGGCAGCCCGCGGCGTCGCAGTGGATCGCGCAGCGGTGCGGCCGGCGGAAGCCGCCGGGCATGTCGATGCGGAACAGGGTGAACTCCAGGTCGGTCGCGACCCCGGCCGAGATCGCGGTCGGCGCGGTCACGAACGGCGGCACCGGCGAGCTCGGGTAGTCGTCCGGCGTCGCGACCAGCTCCCAGCCCATGCCGAGCATCCATACGATCCGGGCGGCGAGCTCGGTGGCCGACAGCCCGCCGGGCTCGCCGGCGCGCGACGCACGGACCACCGCGCCGAGGTCACCGGGCGGACCGCCGTCCTGCGAGCCGACCGCCTGCTTGCCGCGCGCCCAGCCGCGCACGCTGCGTCCGCTGGCCTCGGCCTCGAAGCCGAGCCAGTCGCCGATGCTCATCGACGCGGCGTTCGAGATCACGCCCTCCTGGCGGGGGCTCACCGCCACCTGGGCGGGCTTGGCGCCGAGCATCGGGGCGGCGTACGACACGAATGCGGTGCGGGCCGCTTCGAACGGGGTCATCTAGGTCCGCCCCGGGTTTCCGGCGGCCTTGCCGACGCTCGCGGTGCCGATCGGCGACGCGGCGCCGGGCGCCGGCTTGGTCGGAGCGAGCCCGCGGTTGTGGACATGGTTCTTGATCCAGTCGCGCCAGGCGCCGACCGGCACCATCGCGCCGAGCTGGTCGTCGGGCACGTTGCCGGCCTGCTCGTAGTAGACGCAGTAGTTCTCGGCGAAGAACTCGGCGGGCGCGAACAGCTGATAATCGCGCACGCGCGCCGAGGCGACGATCTCGTTGTGCATCTGGAAGTTGTGATAGTAGTGGTTCACCGCGAATCGCTTGCCGCCGGACGCGTAGATCTGCTCCGGGTGGCCGAAGAAGAACATGCCGTACTGCGCGGGTGCCTTGGCGGCCTCGATCACCGGCACGGCCTTGTTCCAGTAGGTATTGATCGGGTCGCCGGGGACCGAGCCGTCGGCCAGGCCCTTGCCGCCGGCCGTGCCCTTGATGGTGACGATCTGGTTCTTGATCGACGTCTTGTCGGCGTCGCTGATCTTGCCGCCGTCGCTGGTCGACCAGCCGCCGCCGGGCATCGCGCCGGCCCACTCCTCGAACGAGCTGGTGACCTTCCAGCCGCCGAGATCGTAGAACCCCTTGGCGCCGCCGATCGTGGTGTCGACCGCGTGGGCGATCTCGTGGCGCACGACGGCGCCGAGCCAGCTGACCGCGTGCGCCGCGGTCGCGTCGTCGGGCGTCATCCGGCTGCGGTCGCCGTGCGGCTTGGTGGTCCTGGACTCGAGCGTGTACGTGCGCGTCGCAGCGTTGACGGTCTTGATCTTGACGACCTCGTAGTTCGCCTCGCCGCGGTCGAGCGCGACCGTCGCGCCCGCCGCGAACGGCGCGGTGTCGTTGACGTTGATCGTGTCGAGGTTGGCGGCATGGGCGCCGCGCAGGTAGACGCCGACGCCGTAGTCGACCTTGTCGCCCGGGGTGATGCCGTCGCCGAACGTGAAGTTGCCGCCGCCCATGCTGCCGCCGGTGTAGTTGCCGGTCTCGCCGGCCGACCGGGTGAGCTTGGTCCAGAACTGGGTGCGGACGTCGCCCTCGGGCAGCAGCTTGAGCTGCTTGTGGACCGTCTGCAGGGTCGCGATCGGCCACTCGGTGGTCTTGTTGTTGTTCTTGGTCGCGTTCTGGTACGCCATGTCGACGCGCCAGTACAGGTGGAACGCGCGGACCACGCGGCGCGCGTTGACCCCGGCGAGGATCACCGCGTCGCACAGCGTGCGCTGGTCCTGGACCGAGCCGTACGCCATGAGCCGCTGGTCGAGCTGCTTGTCGTTCTCGGACATCAGGACGGAGAATGCCAGGTCCGCGTTCGCGGCCTCGAGGTAGACCCGGCGCGCCACCGCGCCGCGGTACTGCGCCTGCAGGCTCGCGTTGAGCTCGCCGTCGAGCTTGCCCAGCATGGCGGCGTCACCGGCGAGCGCGGTCACATCGGCGATCGGCGCCTTGCTGATCGAGGCCAGGATGTACTTGTCGTCGGAGCCCCAGCCCTTCATCGCGTACTCGAGCTTCTTGCTCAGCGGGACGCTCAGCTTGTCGAGCACCTCGTTCATGAAGCTGCGGCCGAGCGTGCCGGTCAGATCGCTGACCAGCTTGGCGTCGTTCGCGGCGGCCTGGAGCTCGGCCGGCTTGGCCTGCTGCAGCGCATGGCGGATGTAGTTGTTGTCGTTGGTCCACCCGGCGATCGCGAGCCGGAGCTTGTCGGCGAGCGGCGCCGCGAGCAGGTCGAGGACCTTCTCCATGTTGCTGCGGGACAGCTCGCTCTTGAGCTGCGCCATCATGCCCTTGTCGCCGAGCACCGCCTGCAGCTCGGCGACGGTCGCGCGCTGCAGGCGCTCCATCAGCTTGTCGACATCGTTGCCCCAGAACCCGAACGTGTCGCGGAGATCCTTCTTGATGTCGAACTGGACCCGCTTGTGCTGGACGCCCCCGGCCGCGCCGCCCGACGGCGCGTACTGATCGAGCAGGTCGCCCGCGCTCTTGCCCTGGACGACGCGATCGGCGACCGCGTCGGCGTGGCGCTCGTGGGCATCGCCCGACTCGCCGACGCCGCCCTTGAGCTGGACGCCGCCGCGCTGCTGGACGACGTGGGCCGCCTCGTGCGCCGCGGTGTGCAGCGACGGCGACGCCGAGCCGAACGCGACGTGGCTGCCGGTCGCGTAGGCCTCGGCGCCCATCGACTTGTTGGCCGCGGCGGCCGCGCCGTCGGTGTGGGCCGAGACGCCGGACACGTCGTGGTGGCCGAACGAATGCTGGATCGCGCCGAGGTGGGGCAGCGATCCGCCGCCGCCGCTGATCCCCGCGCTCGCGGCCTCGTGCACGCCTTCGGCGCCGCCGGCCGCGCCCGGCAGCTCTCGCCGCTGGACCGGCGCGGCGCCGCCGGCGTCCTTGGCACCGGCCGCATCGCCCTTGGCCGCGTCGCCGCCGCCGTGCGCCTCGCCGCCGTGCGCTCCGCCGCCGTGCGCCGCGCCGTGCGCCGCGCCGCCGTGAGCCGCGCCGCCGTGAGCCGCGCCGCCGTGTCCCGCGCTGTGGCCCTTGCCGGCACCGTGCGCCGCGTCGGCACCATGCGCCGCGACGCCCCCGCCGCCGGCCGGGGCGTCGGGCGTGCTGCCAGCGCCGGCCTTGGCGCCCTTCTTCCGGGAGCCGCCCCGTTTGGCCTTGTCGTTCTCCTGCGCCGGACCGGTGGCCTTGCCCTCGCCGCCCTCACCCTCACCGGCGGGCTGATTCCCGTGGTCGTCGCCGAGCCCCATCGCGTCCATCAGGCCGTCGTCGGCTTCCCAGGCGCCGGCGGCGCCGCCCGCAGCACCGCCGCCGGCGTGCCCGGCCGCGTCGTGGCCAGCGGCCGCCGGTGGCGGACCGTCGTGCGCGGCTCCGCCGGTTCCCGGGGCAGGCCCCTGCGCGGTCTGGGGCCCTGCGGCTGCCGGGTCGACGTGGCTGGCTTGATCACGCTCGAGCTGTAACTGGCTCATGACTCCCTCTCGTGGTCCTGGTGACGGTCGGACGTGCGGCGCTCACTCCAGCCTGCTGCTGGTCGATAGCTTTCCCATCTCGCGGTACTCGAGCTGGACGGCGCGGAGCAGGTGCTCCTGGCGCATCGGCCGCCCCTCGTGCGCGGCGAGGAACGCCGCGCGCAGTGCGCAGTTGCGAATGTAGCCGCCGGACAGCGGGAACCGGCGCGCGAGGTCGACGAAGTCGAAGTCGCCGGCGGTCGGGGTCTCGGGCGTGACGTGGTTGGCCCACAGCCGGAGCCGGGTGTCCTCGTCGGGAAACGGGAACTGCAGGCGGAGCGACAGCCGGCGCTTGAACGCGGGGTCGATCGCGCCGTCGAGGTTCGAGGTCAGGATCGCGACGCCCTCGAAGCTGTCGAGCCGCTGCAACAGGTAGTTGACCTCGAGGTTGGCGTAGCGGTCGTTCGAGGTCCGGACGTCGGTGCGCTTGGCGAACAGCGAGTCCGCCTCGTCGAACAGGATCAGGACCTGACCCTCCTCGGCGGCGTCGAACACCTCGGCCAGGTTCTTCTCGGTCTCGCCGACCCACTTCGACACCACGCGCGCCAGGTCGACCCGGTACATGTCGAGCCCGAGCTCCTGCGCGATGACGCCCGCGACCATGGTCTTGCCGGTGCCCGGCGGGCCGTAGAACAGCGCGGTCAGCCCGCGCGACGTCGTCATCTTCGCGTCGTAGCCCCACTGCTCGTACACCGTGCGGCGGTGGCGCGCGCGGCCGATGAACTCGCGCAGGCTGTCGAGCAGCTCGTCGGGCAGCGCCAGCTCCTCCCACTGCGCCCTGCGGTCGACCCGGCGGGCGACGTGATCGAGCCGCGCGGCGACGTGCTGGCCGACCTGATCGTCGAGCGCGGCGGTCGCGTCGCCGCGGCCGGGCCAGCGCGCCGCGAGCTCGCCGACCACGCTGCGGATGATGCCCGGACCGATCCGGTAGCGCGCCGCCAGCCGATCGCTGTTGGCGCGGAGCTCGGCGCCGGCCAGCGTCGCTGCCCACGCGCCGGCCCGCTCGGTCTCGAGCAGCGGCGGCAGGGTGATCGAGACGAACCCCGGATCGAGCGGGAGGTTGCCCTCGGGGCTGGTCCGCACCACCACCGCACCCGGGTGCTGGCGCAGCACCTGGCGGACCGCGTCGCGCAGCTCGGTCTCGGTCGGCTCGAGCTGCTCGAGCCCGCTGAGCACCGGCACCAGCCCGTGCATGCTGGCGCGGAACAGCGCGGCGCGCAGCGCGGACACCACGTCGCGCCGGCCGTGCGGGAACCGCGCGGTATCGATCGCCACGATCTCGCGCTCGACGCGCGCGGCGAGCGCGGCGACGACGCTGTGCCGGCCACTGCCGCGCCGGCCGCGCACGACCAGGCGCAGCGGCGCGTGGTCCGGCCGCGGGGCGGCCAGCGCCGCCACCAGCGTGCGCTTGATCTCCGCCGGGATCGTCAGCTCGTCGAGCGCGACCTCCGCGCCGCGGACCACGGTGGTGTCGTCGACGCGGACCGGCGGCAGGCCGCGCAGCCGATCGAGCAGCGCGTCCGACACCGACAGCCGGGTGAACAGCGAGACCGGGCCGGGCTCGATCTGGACCACGCCGTGGCGGACCAGCGCCGCGTCGCTCGACAGCTCGCGCGCGATCTGATCGCGCAGCGTGCTGCGATCCCCGGCGATGATCTGCTCGATCAGGAAGCGATCGACCATCGGCCGCGCCGGGTCGTTGGACAGCACGCCGTACAGCCGCGCGATCTCGCCGCGCAGCGCCGGGGCGGCCACCACCAGCAGGATCTGTGCGGCCACGCCGGACAGCCGCAGCTCGCGGGCCAGCGTCGGGAACGGCAGCCGGATGCCCTGAGCCGCGCTGACGTGCGCGCGCGTCGAGGCCTCCTCCTGATGCTGCTGCAGCCGGGCCTTGGTCTCGGCCAGCTTCTCGGCGGCGAAGCTGCCCGAGCCACCGAGCAGTGCCTCGACCTCGAGCTCGTGCGGCCGCCGGGTCGCGTGGGTCGGGCTCAGCCGCCCGCTGTTCCACGCATCGGCGATCGCGACCGCGGTGCGCGCGCCGACGATGTCGAGCAGCGCGTCGAGGTGCGCCCGGGCGCTGGGGTACGGCGAACCGGCCAGCGCGGGGCTCGGAGCCGGCGGTGGCGGCGGGCCGAGCGCCAGCGGCAGATCGTCGGGCACCACGATCCGGGGCGGCGGGGGCACCGCGTCCTCGGCCGGCGGTGCGCTGATCCGGGCGTCGACCGGCGGGGCCGGGGGGACCGCGGTCTCGACCATCACGCCGATCGGCGCGCCGTGGGCGTCATGGGCGTCGTGGCCGGGCAGCTCGGGCGGGGCGGGTGGCTCGGCGGGCGCCGCGTCGGTCTCGGGCGCCGCGGACGCGGTCACCCCCCGCACCAGCTCGCTGGTCAGGGCGTGGATGACCTCGCCGTCGTCCCCGACGAGCACCGCGTGGCGGCCGTCCTGATCCACCGCGATCTCGGCGGTCGCGATCGGCGCGCGGCCGGCGGCGATGACCCGGCCATAGCGCAGGTCGACCCGGATGAGCCGGTGATCCTCGCCGAGCAAGAACGCGTGGCCGAGCTCCTCGGCGACCGCCCAGCGCTCGACCCGGGGCACGGTGACCTGGTGGATCCGCGCGCCGGTTCCGAACAGCATCGAGATGACGTCCTCGCTCGCGCGCCGCAGCAGCAGCGCGATCACGCGGCCGCCGAACAGCACCGCCGCGGCCACGACCTCGCCCTCGAGCCGGCCCACGCTCCACAGATCCCCGCGCCGGCGGTCGGTCGCGCGGATCGTCCCGGCACCGGCGACGTACAGCCGCGTCCCGTGGACCGCGACGATGTCCTCGCCGTCGTGCAGGTCCTCGATCGGCTCGACCAGCAGTCCCTGGTTGACCGCCGTGATCCGGCACGGCGGCGTCCCGGTCACCAGCGCGTCGCCGGCGTTGTCGCCGGCGCCGGCGACGATGCCGGTCGGCCGGCCCGGCAGGATCGCGCGGGTCGGGAGCACGGCGAGATCGCCCGGGCTGATCCGCATCAGCTGCGCGCCGTCCAGCCCCCACACGTCGCGCCCGACGAGCTCGACCGGACCGTTGATCGCCGGCAGCGTGCGCGCCGGCATCGCGCCGAGCAGATCGATCAGATCGACCTGGTTGTCGCGCGAGATCAGCAGCCAGCGACCGGTCCGCGACATCGAGATCTGGCGCGGCGGGCCGCCGCTGGCCGCGCGCGCCAGGGTCATCGCTTGCGACAGCGTCGTCACCGCAGCCCCGCCGCGGGTCGAGTCCAGGGGGCCAACGGATCGCGCGCCACGCTACGCCCAGCGGTCGCGGTAGGTGTCACCGGTCTTGTCATCCCGCGCCGTGTTGGTCGGTGGCACGCCCATCTGCTCGAGCACGTCGAACAGCCCGGCGCCGACGAGGTCGTTGGGATTGAGCAGCATCCCGGACTCGCGGAAGTGGATGTTGATGCCGAGCATGTTGATCTTGTACTCGTCGGCGGCCAGGAAGTAGTGGTCGCCGAACGCCCAGTAGTAGTACTGGTGGCGCTTCACGCCGACCATCCCGCGGTGGACCATCTCGTTGACGATCTTCTTGGCCATCCCGGCGAGCCGCCCCATCATCACGCGGAACGCGTTGATCAGCGCCGGGATGCTGTCGAACCCGATGCCGAACGCCTTCTGCATCAGCTTGAGCGCCCACGGGAAGAAGTCCGCCGCGTTGGCCGGCGGTGAGGTCTCGAACAGCTGCAGGATCTGCTCGGCCGAGCCGGCGGCCGCGTTGATGATCGGCTCGATCACGTCCCAGACATCGGGGCCGACGATCTTCTGGATCAGCTTGGGCAGGTAGCCGAGGCCCTCGGTGGCGAACCCGTTGAGCACCTCCTCGAGCTGGGCCTCGATCCCGGCGAAGAAGTTCTTGAACGCCTTCACGATCCGGCCGAAGAACCCCTTGATCTGGTCCCAGACCTTGGCGGCCTTGTCCATGAAGCCGCTGATCGTCTGGTAGCCGGGCAGCCCCTTGAGCGCGCCCATCAGCGTCGACATCTTGAACATGCTGTCGTCGGCGCCGCCGCCGCCGGCCGGCGCGGTGGTCGGTGGCGTGGCGTCGCGGCCGGGCCCGTTGTCGCCGACCTGGTTGGTCTTCGGCGTGTCCTGCGGCAGCTGGCGCGCGGCGGTCGGCGCGGTCGGCGCCTGCGGGCTGGTCGGGATCTGCGGCTGCTTCGGCTTCATGTCGCCGGCGAGATCGAGCGTGAAGTTGAACAGCTCCTTGGGCGGCAGGATCTCGAACTCGGTGAGCGCGTCGCCGGTCCAGTTCGGGTTCCACATCCCGTCGAGCACCGCGGCCTCGGCGTACGGCTGCACCGCGCCCTTGATGCCGAACGTCAGCTGCATGCCGATCGTCGCGTCGCCCTCGACCCCGCCCGACGGCGAATAGCCGACCTGCAGCATGGCCTTCGGCGTGAGCAGCGCCTCGGCGGTGATCGGCATCTTGAGGCCGCCGCCGCCGCGCAGCAGCGACGGGCTGATCGCGAACAGGCCGAGCCCGAGCTTGGGCGTCGCGGTCAGCGCCGCGCGCAGCTGGCCGGTCAGCTCGATCGCCGCGGCGATCTTCTTGTACTCCCAGGTCTCGAACGACAGCCCTTCGAGCGTGATCGTCGGCTTGAGCCCGAGCTTCATCGAGAAGTCGAAGTCGAGATCGAGCCCGAGGTCGAGGTAGATGCCGATGATGCTGTAGAACGAGACCAGCGGGATCTGCTTGGAGAACTTGAACAGGCTCTGGGTCTTGCTGAAGTCGAAGAGCGTGATCTCCTGGACCGTCAGCGAGACGTCGATGTCGTTGGTCTGGCTGTTGTAGGTCAGCGACCCGGTCGCGACCATCCCCTCCTTGATCTTGACGTTGAGCGTGCCGGTGATCGCGAGCCCGGTGGCCTCGGCGTAGCCGACGTCGAGGCTGCCCCACATCTTGTCGGTCGGTGCGCCGAACGACGCGTGGATGTTGGCGCTGGTGACGTGGAACCCGGTCTTGTCGATCCGGCAGCCGATCGCGGCGTTCTCGAGGTGCTTGATGTTCTTGATCGCGATCGAGAAGTCGCCGGTGACCGAGCCGTCGTCGTTGATCGTGGCGCTGACCGACGGGATCTCGAAGTACTTGCCGAACTTGAGCGGCGTGGTCGTGCCGATCGTGCCGCCGTAGCTGCCGTCGGCGTTGACGTGGGCGTCGACCCGCAGGCCGAGCCCGCTGTCGCCCGCGATCTTCTGCAGCGCGGGCACGTTGATCTTGGCGGTGCCGCGGATCGCTCCCGAGAACTGCTCGTTCTCGTAGGTCAGCGTCCCGCCGACCGTGCCGGCCAGCGCCGGCTTGTCGCTCTTGGCCGGATACTTGAGCTCGGGCGAGTCGTAGGCCAGCGACGCCTTGGCGAGCTTGTTGTCCTTGATCTCGGCCTGCGCGGTGGCCGTGCCGAACATGCCCATGTCGGCGCGGAGCTCGGCGCTGCCCGAGAACGTGCCCTTCTTGATGTCGTACCAGACGCCGTACGCCTTGCCGGTCAGCGTGACGGCGCTGAACTTCTTCTCGAACTCGACGTTGTCGCAGCCGACCGACCACTGGCCGTTCTCGTACTTGACCTTGAGGTCGAACGGCTTCAGGCCGTCGACCAGGCCGACCGCGACCGTCGCGGTGCCCTCGAAGTTCCAGTCGCTGCCGTTCCACGACGCCTTGATCTTCCCGGAGATCTTGCCGCTGGTGTGCGCGATCCCGACCTCGCCCGTGACGTTGAGGCCGCCGTCGGTGTAGGCCGCAGTGATCTTCGACGCGGTGAGGTTGAAGTTCGGGATGCCGCTCGGGCCGGCCTTGATGTCCACGCTCGCCTCGACGCCGGAGTCGTTGAGCTTGGCGTCGACGTCGAACCGCTTGAGGATCTGGTCCAGGCCCTTGGGCTTGAGGCTGGGGAACTTGTTCTCGAGCGACGGGTTGGCCCCGCCGGCCGCGGCCGGGCGCAGCGGCTTGACGATCGAGTCGCCCTTGAACGCGCCGCCCATGTCCATGTCGAGCGTGACGCTGCCCGACGCGAGCTCCGGGCTGCCCTCGCGCTGCAGCGTGACGTTGACCTGCTTGGTGTGCGCGCCGGGATGGAAGATCGGCGGATTGGCGATCGTGTGGTGCGTGCCCTTCTGGGGCAGGTCGATGCTGAACGTCGGGTTGACGTCGTAGAGGAACGTGATGCTGTCGAACTTGGGGACGATCGACAGGTACTTGTTGCCCGCGCCGCCGAAGATGTCGCTGAGATCGGGGTACCACTGCCGCGACACATCGCCGGTCGGGAAGATGTACACGCAGTGGTTGAACTGCTTCTTGACGACGGTCCCGGCGTCCTTGCGGTAGCCCTTGAGGCCGTCGCCCCCGTCGGCGCCGACCGCCTTGGCGTAGTCCATCGCCTGCTGGCGGATGTCGCCCGACAGCGACTTGCGCGCGAGCGGCTTGCCGTTGGCGCCGAGATCGAGCTGGTAGGCCTTGCAGTCGGCGACGATCGCGAGCATGTCGCCGGTCTCGGCCTTGAACTCGACCACGCTGCCGTCGCTGGTCCGCGTGTACTTCTCGCCGTCGTTGTCACCCTCGATGTCGAACTTGTACCGCTTGCTGTCGTACTTGGTCTTGCCGGCGGCCAGGCTCGCCGCGACCACGGCCTCGAACGCGTTGCCGACCAGGCCGGTGTTGAGCTTGAACGGCTCCTTGGTGACGATGTCGGTGTAGAACGCGCCCCACTCGCCGGTGGTCGTCGAGTACTTCTTTGCGATCTCCTCGAACAGCTTCGAGCGGAACAGGCTCGCCTCGCCGAGCTCGTAGATATGGCCGTCCTGGCCGGCGGCGGCGTCCTTGTGCATCGTCCGCTTGGCGACGATCTCGAAGTCGAAGCCGAGCTTGTCGCACCACTTCGTGTACTCGGCCCACTGCTTGTTCGGGTCGGGCCTGGACCGCGCCTCCTCCTCGAGCTTGACCACGTAGTCGTGCCAGACCTCGGTGGCGCTGGTGGCGATCCACGCCCAGGTCTGGGAGCTCTTGTCCCGCCCCTTGGTCAGGCCGATCGCGGGGCCCTTGTTTGCGCCCGAGTACAGGTACTCGAGGTCGTGCCTCTTGGCCTTGCCCTTGAAGTTGGTCCAGCTCGACGAGCTGGTGGTGTAGTCATTCAGGAAGAACCAGTTCTTGGTGCTGACCGTGTACTGCGGATCGTACACCGGCTGCTGCTGGATGCTCTTGGCGCCGGTGGTGGGGTCGACGACCTCGACCGCCATCATCGTGGCCGGGTAGCCGAACACCTTCTCGGTGTTCTTGTTGTTGTTGATCCAGGACGTGGTGAACTCGGCGAACCGGGTCACCGGGGTGCCGTTGTCGCCGCCGTCGGGCGCGTTCTCGGGGTCCGTGCTGCCGGTGTCGCCGTCGCGGTGGATCGTGTCGGGGTCGGCATGCACGGCCGGCCGGCCGGCGCCGGCGCGGGCCTCGACCTCGGCCGGATCGCTGTGGTGGCTGATCTTGAGCGTGCCGGGCGCGAACAGCGACGGTGCGCTCCGGTTGCCCATCTGGACGATGTGGGTCAGCTCGTGGATCAGCTTGTCGCGCCGGGGCGACGGGTCGGCGAACGCGACCACGCCGCGGACCGCGAACGCGCCGGCGGCCATCGTGCGGCATGCCAGCGTGGCGGCGTCGCCGACGTAGGCCTCGACGTGGCCGAGCGATGCGCCGAGCTCGTTCTCGATCTCGCCCAGCCCGGGCACGTTGAGCCGGCGGGCGTCGCGGCGCACCTGCTCGACCAGCGACGCCGGATCGGAGGGATCGAGCGGCTGGCGGGCCGCGCGGCGAAACCGCGTGGCGAACTCGTCGGCGCTGGTCTCGCTCGCGTCGCCCGAGCGCGATACGCGGCGCGCGCCGGGCCCGGGCTTGCCGCTGCGCCGCTGCTGCGCGACGTGCGCGATCTCGTGCGCGATCAGCTCGATCCCGGACTCGGACGCCGGGTCGTAGGCGCCCGCGGCGAAGTAGACGTCGTCGCCGATCGTGAATGCCCGGGCACCGAGCGCGCGGGCCGCGTGGTCCGCCGCGGCGTCGGTGTGCAACCGCACGCTGCCCAGATCGATGCGGAGCTCGCGCTCGAGCCGTGCGCGCAGCTCGGTCGGCAGCCCCGCGCCGCGCGCGTCGGCGATGAACTCGAACGCCGATGCGAGCGCTCCGTCGTCGACCTCGGGGACCTCGGCGCGGCGATCGACGCGCGGGCCGGTCGCGATCCAGTCCGCGTAGCGGATCGCGGCCGCCGGCTCCATGGTGTTGCGGCCGGCGTCCTCGAGGGACAGCTTGCCGGGCGCGAGGTCCGCGCCGGCGGCGCCTGCGGGGTCGAGCTGCGCATGGTCGACGCCTTTGCCCGGCGTCTGCCGTCGCGGCCTGGCGCGCTGCGCCTCGTCGTCCTCATCGAGTTCGGAGCGCCGCCGCGTGGCGACTGTGAGCTTCTGTTTGGTAGGTGTCCCGGCGGTCATCAGATCCAAGCCCCTGTTAGTACGCTCCAGCCCAGACGTAGTCCCCCTTGCAGCGTATCGCGGCGCTGATGTCGTCCGGAACGTGGAGTTGCAAGATCTTGCGTCGCGGGCCCGCTACCCTGACACCGGGACCCAGAGGTCGCCGTCCGCCGGGTACGCCACCCCCGCCAGGCCGTCGTTGCGGGCGCGCTCCGCGAGGGCCAGGGCGTGGTCGCGCAGCGGCACCACGGCGTAGATCGCTTCCAGGTCCTCGAGATCAGGCAACATCTTCCGGGCTGCCGCCACGGCGACCGCCCAGGATGCCTCGTCGATCGAGCCGTCGGGCTGGACCAGGACGGTGCGGAATCCTCGCTTGTGCATGGCGTCGATGAAGCTCAGCGGCGGGGCCTGGATCGGCGCCGTCGCGTGCAGCGGCCGGTCCCCGGCGGGAGCCGGCGGCGCTGCCGAGAGCCGCTCGACCATCCACCGCTGGTGGGCGTTGCGCGCCCGGACCAGCTCCTCCGGGCTCGCCGGATCCGCGGCCCAGAAGTACAGCACGACGTCGCCGATCTCGACCTGGCGCACCCCCTCGGGAGGTGGCGCCGCCAGCAGGCGCGCGAGCGCTCGCCCCGGGCGCGAATCGGGGCGCGCGACCGGCAGCCGGCGATCGAGTGCGTCGGCGATCTGGTCGAACTTCATGGCGCCCGAGTCAGGCGGGTTGCCCAGCGGGTCGCGCGGGAGATCCGGCATGAACTTCATCGTGATCCCGCTGGCCGGCATCACGAGCGCCTGGCCGAACCCGGTGGCAAACGCCGCCAGCACGGCCTCGAGATCGCGCGCGTGGCGGCGGAAGTCGTCGTCGAACAGCTGGAGCCGGAGATCGACCCGCGGTCCGTCCCGGAAGCACAGGAACTCGACGTCGCGGTCGTCGCCCGCATCGAGGTACCACGAGCGATTCTTGACGTTGCGGACGATGGCGTCGAACCGCTCGGGCGTCAGCGGGCCGGCGGATCCGTCGTCGGGCCGCAGCGTGGTGAACCTCGACCACACCGGCAGCGCGCGGACCTTCGCGGCGAGCTCGTCGACGATCTCCGCGTACCAGCCGGTGCGTCCGAAGTCGAGCGTGATGTTGCAGGCCAGACCTGCGTGGTTCGTCACCCGCCCAGTCTACGCCGGGCTGGCCGCCGATGTGATCGTGGCTTCGCGATCGCCGCGGCTTGTTGTCATCGATCGACCAGGGCACATTAGACCCGCCATGCGAACGATCTGGTGTGTCTCGCTCGCCGCCGCGCTCGCCGCGTGCGGGCGAGAGTCCAAGCCGAGGGCGAGCCAGGAGGCTCCTGTGCCGAACCATGATGATCACTCCGCGCCGCCGCCGGCCGGCCAGCCCGCCGCTCCGGCTGCACCGGCTGCACCGGCGGTCGACCGCGAGCTCGACGTCGCCAGCGTCAACCTGCGCGCCCGGGTACGCGTGAAGGTCCCCGCGACGTGGACGGTCAGCGGGCTCCAGGTGGTGCTGCGCGACCAGTATCAGGAGGCGATCGCCGGCGTGCAGTTCACCGTGACGTGCGACGGCGCGTGCGGCGACGACGAGATCGCGAAGCTGCCGCAGCTCGTCGATCAGACGTTCGAGACCCGCTCGCGGCCCAACATCGGCACCGGCGATCCCGCGCTCGATGCCGTGCGGATGAAGGTCGAGATCGTGGACCAGGGCGACGTGCCGAACGGCAAGTTCCGGGTCGGCCGGATCACCAAGCCCGCCGACGTGCAGGGCCCGTACCGCAACCAGCTCTACGCGGTGTGTGCGCGCGCCAAGCCGGGGAGCAAGATCGTCGCCGCGCAGGCGTGGGCGCCGCTCGACAAGGAGGCCGAGCTCGGCCCGGTCATCGTCGCTGCCTGCAAGACGTTCGAGATCCTGTAGCGGATCGCGCTGGTATGCTCCGCGGGTGCGCCGCGCGGTCGTGATGTTCGTCGCTGCTGCCGCCTGCGGCAGGATCGATTTCGACCGTGTGCCGTCCGGCGATGCCGGCCCGTTCGACGACGCACACCCGCCCGGCGACAGTGGGCCGCCGCCCTCGCTGGCGTGCGGGGAGACCTTGACCGCCACCGCCGGTGCACTCTCCGGCAGTGGTCCGCTCACCGCCGCGGTCGTCGGTCGCCATCTGGTCGCGCTGTGGATCGACGGCGGCGGTGCGCTGCGCGGCACCACGTGGACCGCCGCGGCCGCCGGCGCGATGGTCGCGCAGGACGGCGTCGCGATCGCGCCGGGTCCGGTCACCGGCCCGATGTGGGCCACCACCAACGGCGATACGATGCTCGTCGCCGCCACCGAAGCCTCGCAGGTCGTCGCCCGGTTCCTGCACGAGGACCTGAGCACGGCGCTGCCGGACCTCCCGCTGGGCGGCTCGCTCGCGTCCAGCGGACGGCACCCGATCGCCCGCGAGCGCACCGGCACCGGCTTTGTCGTGATCTCGATCGGCGGGGACGTCCCCGCGATCGCCGTGATCCGCAACGGCATGAGCCCCAACCAGGCCTTCCTGCTGCAGGAGCTCCCGTTCCATGGCGTGCCGTCGATCGCCGAGGACCTCGACGGATACGCGGTCGTCACCGAGCTCGCCGATCAGTACGGCCCGGGCTGCTGGCTCACCCGGCTGACCGACAGCTTCGCGGTGACCGCCGGCCCCGGCTTCCTCGAATCGACCCAGCAGGCCGACTGCGACAGCTCGACCGCCACCGCCAGCGCGGGAGCCAGCGGCGCCGGCATGGCATGGATGGACCGCGATCCGGTCAACTCCTTCGTCGCGTTTCGCGGGACGGCCAGCGGCGGCAACACCGCGAGCATGACGGGCGAGGTCGACGCCGGCCAGCCGATCCTCACGGCGACCTCGACCGGCTTCGCCGTCGCCTATCGCAGCGCCCTCGGCCTCCGGGTGTTCGACGGCGCCGGCACCCGGACGCTCGATCCCGATCCCGCACTGTTCGATCTGGTCACCTGGGCCGATCGCGCGATCCTGGTGTGGACCAAGCTCGGCGATGCCCGGCCGCGGCTGACCCGCCTGTGCCCGTGATCGCCGCGCATCGGCCGCGCCGCGCGGGCGGTCCGGCGCGGATCCGCGAGGTGCGCCGCGAGCGATGCGCGCTAGCATACCCGTCATGAAGAAGCCGGTCTTGCTGGTCATCGCCGTCGTGGTCGTCGTCGCGTCGCTGTGGGGATGGAAGCGCGCGACCCATCCCGCCGAGAATCGTCTGGTCACCGATCGGGTCTGGATCGACCACATCCCGCGCAACGATCGCGACACGGTCCGCGTGTTCGCGGCCGTCAACGAGCGCGCGGTCGGCCTGTTCCAGACCACCTCGGCGTGGCGCGGCGGCTTCGAGGCGTTCCGCTTCGAGGCCAGCGGCGGCGAGCTTCGCCTGCTGTTCCCGCAGACCGGCGACCGCGAGACCCTGCGCGCGAAGGCGCGGCGCTGCAACGAGGGCGGCATGGACTTCTGCCTCGAGCTCGACGGCGCCAGCCGCGGCGTCAAGCGCTACTACTCGCGCGAGGGCTGGGAGATCCGCGGCGACCACGACCTCGACGCGATCGCGCGCCAGCTCGACGCCGTGCGCGCGCAGCTCGCCGAGTAGACCGGCTATCGCTCTCGCTCGCAAAGCGCCGCCAGAGCCCTCGCGACCCGCGAGCCGGAGCTGACCCGCCGCCGGCGCGGGATGCGCTCGAGCCCACGCGCTGCAAGCAGACCCAGGCGGCCCGGGGTGACCGATCCGGACGCGCGGACGCCGGCGATGGCAGTCTGGGTCCCGCGCGACACGAGCGCGACGGCCCGCGACGTGGCCCTGCGCGCGGTGTCAGCGGGCGCGATCAACGGACGTGCGAAGAATACGGAGCTCGTCCGATAGCCTGAGATGAACTCGACAGGAGGGATATCGTGACAAAGCACATCGCAAGCATGTTGATCACTGCATGTACGCTCGGGGCCTGTGTCGGCAGTGCGCCCGGCACCGCGCCAGCCACGGCGAGCACGGACCAGGCGCTCGCCGGCCGGGGCTGCTCGGAGGCCGACGACGGCGCCGGGCACTACACAGGCTGCGTGGTCATCTACGACGCCGGGGGCGGATATATCCTCCCGGGACCGGCCAACGGTCACGGTGGGCTGTCCGAGGCGGCCTGCAACATCTGCGGGGTCGCGGTCAGCAACGACCTGTGCGTGGTCTACGACGAGTGCGCGGACGCCAGTGGTGGCGGCGACGGCGGCGGCTGGGGGGGCGGCGGCGGCAATCCGTGCGGCAACGGCTGCTTCATGGATTCGGCCAATGATTGCCACTGTCGCGAACTCACCGACTGATCGAATCAGCCTCCTGAAGCGGTTACACGTCCCACGGCGCATACGGATAGTCGTAGGGGGGGACTGACCGCTGCGCGAATCGCGTGGACTCCGTGTCGTCCTTGCCATCGGTGCGCGCTGTCCACTTCACGCGGAATCCGTGAATCTGACTCGGCGGCACACTGTCGATTGCAAAGTCGGCTTCGATCGTGGCGGTGGTCTGGGGCTGGACCAGCGCGTTGCCTCGGATCGCCACAGGCGCGAGGTCCGCACGAATCGGCGCGTTCGCCTGTACCGATTCGAGCCGGAGCTGATC
>DATAPF010000168.1:0-3520 GCA_036265355.1 Kofleriaceae bacterium
CGGAAGACGCGCCGCGGCGCAGGCGGCGCCATCCACCCGCCGAGCCAGCGCCCGCGGCCACGAGCCCGGCGTCCAGCGAGCCCGCGCCGCAGCTGCCCGTGCCGCAGCCGCCCGCGCCGCAGCTGCCCGTGACCCCGGCCCCTGCGACGCCCGCATCGCCGCCCGCGACGCCAGCGCCTGCGGTCCCAGCGCCCGCGACGCCGCCGTCCGCACCGCCGGTGCCTGCGACGCCGCCCCCGGCGAGCGCGCCGCCTTCGAGCCCACTGTCCATGCGCTAGCGGCTGCGATCGCGCGGCTTGACACCGGTATGTGCGGCGTTCACGATCGAGCTTCCCTTCAGGACGGTGCGCATGGGCTACGGCCACGATCGTCAACCGACGGCGCAGGGCACGAGTGGTACGACCGCAGCGACCGCGGCGAGCCCCGGCAAGCGGACGCTCACCGAGCAGATCGACACCGGTGCCGCGCCCGGCGCCGGTGCTCGCGCCGGCGCTGCGCCGGAGGTCGAAGCGCATGGTGCGGCGCCCGAGCTGCAGCCGCCCAGCGGCAACGCCGGGCCGATGACGGCGGCGGCTGCTCAACAGCTCTTGCAGCATGCCTATAGCAGCTACCGCACGATCTCCGCCGGCAACGTCCGCGTGCTCGCGCAGGCCGACTTCCAGGCGGCGTACGATGCGATCTACGGGACCGGCCCGTACTCGTGG
Source organism: Kofleriaceae bacterium (assembly GCA_036265355.1). Taxonomy (GTDB): domain Bacteria; phylum Myxococcota_A; class Polyangia; order Haliangiales; family Haliangiaceae; genus JABFXX01. Next base: position 705 of record DATAPF010000168.1, read on the forward strand.
GCGACGTATGTGGCGCCGCGGTTCGGCAACCTGAACGGCTTTGCCTACAATGGCGTCAACTACATCAACCGCGACATGGCCAACGTCACCACCGTCCCGCACGAGATGCTCCACAACAACACCGCCGCCGACTGGCGCCCGGTCGTGGGCAACGAATTCGACGAGGGCGCCACCGAGTACCTCGAGCAGTACGCGCTGCGCACCGGTGGGATCCACACCACGCTGACCCACTATCCGAACCAGCGCGCGGTGGTCGAGGCATTCCTGGCGGCCGGGGCCACCCAGGACTCGCTGTTTCGCGCGTACCTGGTGGGCGGCGCGCAGACCCTCGTCGCGCAGTGGGTCGACAACCACTGCCAGGGCAACTGGACGCAGGTCAAGACTGCCACCCAGTCCAGCCAGTGGGCCGTCGCTCGCGCCTCGCTGGCTCCGCGGACCGCGGCGCCCGCGCCCGGCGGTGCCACACCCGGCGGCACCACCCCCGCGCCCGGCGGCGCCACGCCGGCTCCCGGCGGCACCACCCCCGCGCCCGGCGGCTCCACGCCGACGGCCCCGGCCGGGGGGCCCCCCTGACCCACGCCCGGGCGATCGCGCTGCTCGCGGTGATGGCGTGCGGCCCCTCCGCGGGTCCCGCGCCGCAACCGCCGCGACCGGCCGAGCACGCCACCAAGGAGCCCTCTCCGATGCCTACCGTGAACGAGCTGCAGCTTGACCTCGAGCCCCGCGTGCTCGCGGGCCTCGCAGGTCCCGATCTCGAGCGCGGCCGCGCGCTGCTCGGCCGCCTCGCCGTCGACTGGCTCGACGAGGCGCGCGCCGGCGGCGCCCTGGCCAGCCAGGTGCTGACGATCCTGCGCAGCGATCTCGAGCGCGATGCCGGGCCGCTCTCGCCGCGCGATCGCCTGGTCCTGCTCGAGGCCGAGGTCCTCGATCGCGAGCTGCGCGTGATCGGCAACGAGAGCTTCGCGCTCGGCAAGCAGATCATCGACGGCCAGGTCGACGACGCCGCCGCCCGCGCCCGCGGTCGCGACCTGCTGAGCCGGGTCGAGGCGATCGCGCCCAGGGTCGACGCGCTCACGCTCGAGTCCCGCCGGGTCGCGCTGCGGCGCCAGGTCGACGATGCGATGCTCGAGGCGCTCTATGCGGTCGAGCGCAAGGCGATGTCGCCGCGGCTGTCGCGCTACGCCCAGGACGCGAGCGCGCCCCAGGTGCGCTGAGCCGCGGCGCTGTCGCCTTCTCGCCGTGGCATCGCAAGCCGCGGCGATACCATGGTAAGTCACCCCCATGGCCGATCCCGTCGCCGACAGCCTGCTCGAGTACCGCACCGCGTTCCCGGCGCTCGAGGACTGCGTCCACTTCATCTCCCACTCGCTCGGCTGCGTCCCGGCCAGGGCCAAGGACGATCTCGCGGAGTTCTTCGAGCTGTGGCGGACCAAGTCGATCACTGCGTGGAGCGACTGGCTCCCCGAGGTCGACGCCGCCGCGACGCGGATCGCCAAGATCATCTCGGCGCCGCCCGGCACGACGATCATGAACCAGAACGTGTCGACGATCACGTCGATCCTGGCGTCGTGCTTCGACTACCCCTCGGGGCCGAGCGCCCGCAACAAGATCGTCTACGAGGGCCTGCAGTTCCCGACCGTATCGTACGTCTGGCAGGCCGAGCAGCGCCGCGGCGCGCACTGCGTGCTGGTGCCGTCGCCCGACGGCCTGACGGTCGACGCCGACGCGATGTGCGCGGCGATCGACGAGCACACCCTGCTCGTGCCGATGTCGCACGTCGTGTTCTCGTCGGGATTCATCCAGGACGCGAAGAAGATCTGCGACCGGGCTCGCCAGGTCGGCGCCCACGTGATCCTCGACTGCTACCAGTCGATCGGCACGGTGCCGATCGACGTCGTCGACCTCGGCGTGTCGTTCGCGTGCGGCGGCTCGGTCAAGTACCTGTGCGGCGGACCGGGCGCAGCGTGGCTGTACGTCCGCAAGGATCTGATCGAGCAGTTCGCGCCGCGGGCCACCGGCTGGTTCGGGAACGAGTCGCCGTTCGCGTTCACCATGCCGGACCAGAGCTACGCGGACAGCATCTGGCGGTTCATGGGCGGCACGCCGGCGGTCGCGGCGCTGTACCAGGCGCGCGCCGGCCACACCCTGATCGGCGAGATCGGCGTGCGGCGGATCCGCGACAAGAGCCTGGTGATGACCCAGAAGTGCATCGACTGGGTCGACGAGCTCGGGTTCAAGCTCAACACGCCGCGCGCGCCCGAGGTGCGCGGCGGCTCGATCGTGTTCGACTTCGCGAGCGCGGCCGACGTCTGCCGCGAGCTCAACCGCCGCAAGTTCTTCTGCGATCACCGGCCCGGCGTCGGGATCCGGATCGCGCCGCACTTCTACACCAAGGTCGAGGAGATCGATCTGTTCTTCGCCGAGCTCAAGAAGATCCGCGGCGGCACCGGCCGGTAGCGATCCGTGCGGTCGTCGGGGGGCGGCCCCGCGGCCGGATGCGTCTGACCCCGTGCTCGAGGTCGGGCGCCTCGTTGTGCTGCATGTGCGCCCGTATCGCTGGATGGGAACTTCCTCCTGTCGGCGATGATGCCTGTCTCGCCAGGGTCACTGCGCGGGGCGGTTGACGGCGCATGCGCTTGTGGTCCGCGCGGCGCTTCACTAGGCTCGAACCAGGCCATGGAGGGGGGCTTTTCGCCCGGTACGGTGTTGCTGGAGAAGTACCGCGTCGAGGGCGAACTCGGGCGCGGCGGCATGGGCGTGGTCCTGCGGGTCACGCACCTGCATCTCGGCGAGGAGCTCGCGATCAAGATCCTGTC
>DATAPF010000169.1:0-2975 GCA_036265355.1 Kofleriaceae bacterium
ATCCCATTCGCTGTTTGCCTCGATCCCGCGCGTGGTCCTCGGCGCGCTGCCGACGCCGCTCACCGAGGCGCGCGGCCTGCGGGAAGCGCTCGGTGGACCGCGCCGCTGTCCGCGCATCGTCCTCAAGCGCGACGACCTGACCGGCCTGGCGCTCGGCGGCAACAAGGTCCGCAAGCTCGAGTACCTGATCGCCGACGCTCGCCGCCGCGGCGCGACGTCGGTGATCACGACCGGCGCGGTACAGTCCAACCACGCGCGGTTGACCGCCGCCGCCGCGCGCGCCGCCGGCCTGGGGGTCACGCTGGTGCTGACCGCGCGCGACGCGTCGCCGGCGCGCCAGGGCAACTACCTGCTCGATCGGATCTTCGGCGCGACGATCCACCTGATCCCGGCGGGGCCCGATCCGCTCGTGGCGGTCGCGCCGGACGAGGACGACCGGGTGCGCGAGGTCGCGGACGACGAGCGGCGGCGAGGCGGTCAGCCCTACGTGATCCCGGTGGGCGGCTCGAGCGGCGTCGGCGCGCTCGGCTATGCCAGCGGCACGCTCGAGCTGGTCGAGCAGCTGGCCGAGGCCGGCCTGTCGCCGTCGTACCTCTACTACGCCAGCGGATCGCGCGGAACCCAGGCCGGGCTGGAGCTCGGCGCCCGGCTGGTCGCCCCACCTCACCGGCCACCCTACCGGCTGCGCGGGATCGCGGTGAGCGGCGGCGAGCCGGACAAGCGAGTGCGCGCCGCCCGGATCGCGAACGAGGCCGCGGCGCTGCTCGGCGCGGATGTCGCGATCCAGCCCGGCGAGCTGTCCACCGACCAGGGCTACATCGGCGACGGCTACGGCATCGCCACGCCGGGCGGCCGCGAAGCGATCCGGCTGCTCGCCGAGGGCGACGGCGTGCTGCTCGATCCGACCTACACCGCGAAGGCGATGGCGGCGCTGATCGCCGATATCCGGGCCGGCAGCGTCGCACCCGACGAGACCGTCGTGTTCCTCCACACCGGCGGGACACCGGCGCTGTTCGCGCACGCCGGGCTGTTCGACTGACCGGCCGGTTCAGCCCGTACCGGCGGGCGCCGCCGCGAGCTGCACGATCGCCTCGTCGCGGATCTGGCGCTTGAAGATCTTGCCCGACGGGGTGCGCGGCAGCGGGCCGGGCGAGCGCACGATGTAGCGCGGCAGCTCGTAGCGCGCGAGGTGGCCGGCGAGGAACGCGCGGAGCTCGGCCTCGTCGAGCGCCGGGTCGGCGTGGATCGTCGCGCCGACCTCCTCGCCCAGCCGATCGTCGGGCACCGCGTACACCGCGGCCTCGCGGACCGCCGGGTGCATCAGCAGCGCGGCCTCGACGTGGCCGCAGCCGATGTTCTCGCCGCCGCGGATGATCAGGTCCTTCAGGCGATCGACGATGAACAGGAAGCCATCGTCGTCGAGGTAGGCCCCGTCGCCGGTGCGGAACCAGTCGTCGACGAACGCCGCGGCGGTCGCCTCGGGGAGGTTCCAGTAGCCGCGGAACACCGAGGCGCCGCGCACCCACAGCTCGCCGCGCTGGCCGGTCGGCAGCTCGCGGCCGGCCTCGTCGCGGATCGACAGATCGAGCACCTGGGAGCCGCGCCCCGAGCTCTCGGGCCGGGCGAGGTAGTCGGCGCCGGAGAACGAGCTGCCGATCGCGTTGGTCTCGGTCATGCCCCAGCCGATGCTGGGCAGCGCGCTGCCGAAGCTCGCCGCGATCTGGCGGACCTGCGCGGGCGCGCGCGGCGCGCCGCCGCCGCCGACGGTGACCAGCGAGCTCAGGTCGTGCCCGCCGGCCTGCGCCACGCGCACCAGGTCGCCGGTGATCGCCGCCGGCCCGACGATCGAGGTCAGCCGCTCGCGCTCGATCAGCCGCGCCGCGAGCTCGGGGTCCCAGCGATACATGCACACGATGCGGCGCTGCATGCCGTACGACATCAGGTACGACGCGTGCAGCCCGGTGGCGTGGAACAGCGGCACGGCGAGCAGCGTGCCCGGCTGCCCGGCCGGCGCGGCGGCTGCGCCGATGACGAGCTCGTGGATCCGCAGGTCGAGCGCCCACGACATCAGCGCCGCGACGATGTTGTGGTGGGTCGACGGCACGCCCTTGGCGCGGCCGCTCGAGCCCGAGGTGTAGAGCAGGGTCGCGAGGTCGTCGGGCGCGATCGCGGCCGCGGGCATCGCCACGTCGCCGACCGCGGCGACCGCGTCGGACAGCGCCACCGCGCCGTCGGGCCGCCGCGCCGCGCGCACCGCGAGCACCTGCAGGCCGGGCGGCGGCGCGCACCGGGCGAGCCGGTCGAGCCGCTCGGGGTCGGCGATCAGCACCCGCGCGCCGCTGTCGGCCAGGCCGTACGCCAGCTCGTCGGGCTGCCAGTGCGCGTTCATCGCCACCGCCACCGCGCCGATCGAGGTGATCGCGGTGAACGCGAGGATCCACTCGGGGTAGTTGCGCATCGCGATCGCGACCCGGTCGCCGGCGCGCACCCCGCAGTCATGGACCAGCACGTGGCCGATCCGCGACGCCGCCCGCCAGGCCCCGGCGAAGCTCAGCCGCTCGTCCTCGTAGATCAGGAACGGCAGGTCGGAGGCGTACCGCTCGTACATCGCGCGCAGCGACGGCGGAGCGTGCTTGAACGTGCGCACGGCGCGGCCGGCGACGGCGCGGTGCTCGAGCTCGAACGGCTGGCCCGGGGCAGTCAGCGCGGCGATCGCATCGCGGCGCGCCATCGACGGTGCGGTCATCGGCTCCTCCCTGGCTCGGCGGCCTCGCGGTCATACGCAGCGTACGACGCCTTCATCACGGCGTGGTTGAGGATCATCTCGGCGACCAGCGCGCCGGTCTCACCGTCGATCGGCCCGGCGCGCAGGCCGAGGTTCTCGGCCATCGCGTCGTCGTGGATCGACGTGTGGCCGTCGTAGCGCTGCTCGGCCAGCATCTGGCGCGGGCGCCGCAGCGGCCCGCACAGCACGG
>DATAPF010000170.1:0-51952 GCA_036265355.1 Kofleriaceae bacterium
TGATCGCCGGCGCGGCACGCTCGGACCATGCGCGCCGGCCTGCTCGCTCTCGCGATCCTCGTCTCCGCGGCGTGCGGCCCCAAGGTGTCGACGGCGCCGCGCGCGTTCGACGACGACCTCGAGGTGCGCCCCGCGCCCGCCGCGGCCGGCCCGACCGACGCGCCACGCCCGGCCGATGCGGCGCGCCCCGGGGTTGCCGCTGCTCCGCCCGGCAAGGGGCTGCGCACCGGAACGATCGCCCGCGCGCGCCTGGTCGCGGTGCTCGACGCCGGCCCCGGGACGTTCCTGCGCCAGCTCGAGGTCGCGCCGCGCCTGGCCGGCGACCGCTTCATCGGCTGGCAGCTCGTCCAGCTGCTCGACCGCAGCGGCCCGCTGCACGACGTCGACGTGGTCCCCGGCGATGTGCTGCTCGCGGTCAACGGCAAGCCGGTCGCGCGACCCGAGCAGCTGCAGGCGCTGTGGGACTCGCTGCGCACCGCGAACGAGGTCACCGCCCAGCTGCGGCGCGGCGATCGGCCGCTCGAGCTGCGGTTCACCGTCGAGCCGCCGCTGGCTGTCTCCGCCGCCCCGCCGCCCGCTGGCTCGCCGGCCTCACCGACCGCGTCTCCGGCCGGGTCGCAGCCGCCGAAACCGCCGAAACCGCCGAAATGACCGTCAGCTGACCGCGGACAGCACGGCGATCGCGTGTCCGGGGTCGTTGGCGAACACGCCGTCGATACCGAGCGCAGCCAGCCGCTCCAGCTCGCCGCGGTCGTCGACCGTCCACGCGTTGATCGGCATGCCCGCGGTGTGCCAGGCCTTGACCCGGTCCGGCGTGCACAGCGTGCTCTGCGGGTGGACCAGGCTGGATCCGATCCACCGGCCGACCCAGCCGCGCCGCAGCGGCAGCGGCTGCTCGTCGTGGAACAGGAAGGCGAGCGCGACGTCCGGCAGGTAGCAGTGGAGCTGGACCAGCGCGATCGGGTCGAACGACGACACCAGGATCTGATCGGCGCGTCCCGAGTCGCGGATCACGCGCGCGGTCGCGGCGACCAGCGCCCCGCTCAGCCCGGTCGTGCGCGACTTGATCTCGACGTCGAACTCGAGATCGAACGCGGCCAGCACCTCGGCGAGCAGCGGGACCGGCTCGCCGCCGACCCGCAGCGCGGCGCGCGCGCTCGCCGACAGATCCTCGATCCGCCCGGGCTGGCCGGTCAGCCGCTCGAGCGGGCTGTCGTGGAACACGACGACGTTGCCGTCGCCGTCGAACCGGACGTCGAGCTCGATGCCGTCGGCGCCCGCCGCGCGCGCCCGGTCGAACGCGAGCATCGTGTTCTCCGGAGCGTGCGCCGAGTCGCCGCGGTGCGCCCACACCCGCGGTCGGCCCCGGGTCCGGCGCCAGCGGGTGGCGCGGCCGAGCCGGCCGAGGTGCGGCAGCAGCCGGGCGAGCGGAGGCTTGGGCATCGGCGGACGTTACCCGATGGCAGCTACTCGATGAAGGTCCTGTGCAGCGCGCGCACCAGGTTGTCGACGTGCGGCCGATCGCACCACAGGGTCACGCGCAGCGGCGATACGCTGACCGCGTTGAGCGGGACACCGGCGCCCACCGCGGTCGCGCGCGCCTTGTTGATGATGCCCGGGTTGCCGCCGATGCCGTGGCCGACCATCGTCACCGCGCCCTCCTCGCCGAGCTCCAGCGCGTCGCCGAGCACGTTGTCGAGCCGCTTGCGGACGTCGCCCCAGTCCGGAACGTCGGCGATCGTGAACCAGGCGCGCAGCTCCTGGCCCTCGAGGTCGAGGTGGGTCAGCGGGATCGAGGCGGCCTCGAGGATCTGCAGACAGTGCTCGACCGCCGCGCCGCCCACGCCGCCCGCGATCCGGATCCGGATCAGCTGGCTCTGGCCGGTGACCGCCGCGACCTGGCGCTCGCGGTCGGGCGAGAAGTCGATCCGCGTGCCGCCGCCGTCCTTGCTGGTCGCGCGGGCGTACAGCGCGATGCCGGACTTGCGGGCGAACTCGACCGAGGCATCGTGCAGGACCTTGGCGCCCTGCGCGGCGAGCTCGAGCATCTCGTCGTGGCTGATCGACTCGAGCAGCCGGGCGGCGTCGACCACCCGCGGATCGGCGGTGTACACGCCGTCGACGTCCGAGCAGATCTCGCAGTAGTCGGCGCGCAGCGCGGCGGCGAGCGCGACCGCCGTGGTATCCGAGCCGCCGCGGCCCAGCGTCGTGATCTCGCGCTTGTACGACACGCCCTGGAACCCGGCGACGATCACGACCTTGCCGCGATCGAGCTCGTCCTCGATCCGGAACGGCCGGACCTCGACGATCCGCGCGCCGGAGTGGCGATCGTTGGTCAGGATGCCGGCCTGCGAGCCGGTGAACGAGATCGCCTCGAGCCCCTGCTCGGAGCACGCCATCGACAAGAGCGCCATCGCCTCGCGCTCGCCGCAGGTCAGCAGCATGTCGAGCTCGCGGCGCGACGGCGACTCGCTGATCGACCTCGCCTTCTCGATCAGCTGGTTGGTGGTCTTGCCCATCGCCGATACCACGACGACGACCTTCTTGCCCGCCGCTTTTGTCCGCGCGATGCGCTGGGCCACCAGCTTGATCTTGCCGGCGTCGGCCACCGACGAGCCGCCGTACTTCTGAACCACGATGCCGGTCGGAGTCACGTCGCGAACCATACCTCATCTCAACGCCACGACGATGCTAGCTTGTTCACCATGACCCGCCGGATCGCCGTGACCGCGTCGATCGCCGCACTGGGCGCCGCGCTGGGCGCCGCGTCGATCGCCGTCCTGGCCGCCGCGGTGGCCTCGCTCGGGGGCTGCGGTGCCGGCGCCGGCGCCGCGGTGTTCCACCCGGTGTGGCCGGACGCGCAGGTCGAGCTGCGCGACGATGGCGACCGCGATCAGGCGATCGACCGGCTGTGGCTGCTCCCGCCCGGCGCCGCGCGCGACCGCGCCCGCGCGCCGATCGCCGCCGCGCTCGCCCGCCGGATCAGCGAGGCGATCGAGGACGACCAGCCGTTCGTCGCCGCCGCGCTGCTCGACCAGCTCACCGCGCTGTGGCAGGGCGATCCGACCGCGGTCGGCCGCGGCCTCGCCGACCATCTCGCGCTGCTGCACGAGCTGCGCGCGACGTTCGCCCGGTCGGGCACGCTCGAGCCGGCCGCCCAGACCTTGATCCTGCTGGCCGAGGTCGAGCCGGCCGCGCGCGCGGCCCACCTCGCCGAGCTCGACGAGGTCCTCGGGTTCGCCGACGATCTCGCGATCGCCGAGAGCGGCGACGCCGCGCACCGCGCCCAGCCGATCGAGCTGCTCGAGCCGACCGCGCTCGCGCTGCCCCTGCCCTGGCTGGTCGACCGCTACGTCGGGTTGCAGGTCGAGCGCCAGCGCGCGGTCGCCGTCCTGCTCGACCGCCAGGGCGCGTCGATGGCGATCGTCCGCGCCCACCGCAACCTACTGTCGACCGCGCGCCGGATCGCAGGCGTCCTGGCGCGCGCCGGCCGGGCCCCGGAGATCCACGCCCGGCTCGCCCAGCTCCAGGGCGGCTACGGCACCGACCGCGAGCTCACGGTCCGCGCCGAGGTCGTCGCCGATCAGCCGACCGCCGACGCCTACGGCGAGCTCGCGTCGGTGCTGCGCTCCGGCGAGCGCGAGCCCGATCCCGGCGGTGCGCTCGCCGTGTGCCTGTCCGGCCTCGCCCGGTTCCCCGGCGATCCCGGCCTGCTCGCCGCGGCCGGCGGCGACGCCCGCGCGCTCGGCCGGGTCGACCAGGCGATCGCGCTCTACCAGCAGGCGCTGCGCGCCGGCGACGAGGTCGACGCCGCGATCGCGCTCCGGCTCGGCAAGCTCTACGCCGACCAGATCGAGCGGCTCGCCACCGGCGGCCGGCCGAGCGCGGCCAACGCCGCGTGGCGCGACGCCCTCCAGTTCACCGCGAGGGCCGCGTCGAGCCATCCCCACACCGTGTGGCGGCAGGCCGCCGCGATCGCCGAGTCCGCGCTCGGCCGCGGCCTGGCCAGCCAGGGCATGATCGACGACGCCGAGCACCTGCTCGCCGCGTCGCTCGCGCGCGCGCCGTCGGTCGACGCCTACGAGACCCTCGCCACGATCGACGCCCAGCTCGGACGCTACGCCGACGCCGAACACTGGGCGGGCGCCGGGATCGCGATGCTCGGCGACCGCACCCTCGGCGACCGCTACCGCAAGGCCAAGCTCGAGCGACTCACCGCCGACAGCTTGCGCCGCGCCGGCCGGACCCGCACCGCCGCCGCCCGCTACGTCGAGGCGCTTCACATCTGGTCGTCGCTCGGCGACAGCAAGGACCTGCCGCACGCGATCGCCGCCGAGCGCGCGCTCGACACCAGCCGCGTGCTGTGGTGGCTCGGCGATCCTGCGCGGGCCGTCGACTTCGCCATGCAGGCGCTCGACCTCGACCCGGCGTCCGAGGAGGTCGCCGCCAATGCCGTCGCGTTCCTGCTCGAGGCCGGCCGCTACCGCGACGCGCTCGACGCCTACCACAAGGCGCTCGGCGAGCCCGCGATCGGCGAGTACCACAAGGTCTACATGAGCCTGTGGATCCTCGGCGAGGCGATCCGCACCGGCGAGCCCCGCGACCGGCTCGCCGGCGAGTACCTCGCCAGCCGGCGCGGCAGCGTGTGGTACGAGCGGCTCGCCCAGCTCGCCGCCGGCAAGCAGACCCTGGCCGAGCTCCGCGCGCTCGCCACCACCGGCCCGCGCCGCGTCGAGCTGGCGTTCTACGGTGCCGTCCTCGGCCTCGACCCGGCCGCCGCCACCCGGGCGGGCCGCCACAAGCTGCTCCAGGACGTGGTCGCAGCGCACCTCGTGCTCGATGCCGAGTACGACCTCGCGCGCCGCTACCTGGCGCAGCCGTAGATCCGGTACGGACGTTCGAAGCTCGTCTGATCAAACGCCGGTGCCGATGCGATCATTCCGGTCATCACGGTTCTCAGCGGCAGCGTCTTCGAGATCCCGGCGCAATCGCGCGCGGCGGCGGCAGCTGGGACCTCGGGAGACCGTGGACGGCCCTGTGACTGGCTCGTCGTAGCCGACCAGGACGACCGGGACGACCCACTCACAGTGCATCGCCCCGCACGGACGCTCCCTTCTGAGTTTCTTTGATTCGTTCCGGATCCGGAGTGGCTCGCCTCGCGCGGCAAGCATGCCGCCGAGGTCTTCTTGTCGAGGCTCGAACCGTGGATGCCCGCGATCCCGACGGACCTCGCCCACGGATCGGGCCGACGAAGCCGGCATGGCATGCGCGGTGCTGCAGAGATACGCTGCCCGACGTGGAAGACCTCACGGCGGCCGACGTTGCCGAGCTCACGGCACTCGGCGCGCGACTCCGCGATGCCGGCCTCCACGCCCGCGCGCTCGCCGGATGGGCCGGTACGACACGGTTGTCCGCCCTCCCCGCGCGACTCGACACGCGGCCCGCCGGCGCAACGACCCCGGCCGCCGCCATCCTTGCGCTGTTCGTCGCCGGCGCCGAGGTCGCGCGCGATCGCCTGCGCACCCTGTCCGACGCGGCCATCGGGCAGCTGGCCGCAGGGCAGCTGATCGACCGCAACGCGGGGCAGCTGCGCGCGCGCGTCGCGATCCTGCCGCTCGGCGCCGCGCTGCTGGTGTGCGATCACCTCGACGCGCCGGTCGAACACGACCGCGTGTGCTGGCCCGATGACTCCAGCTACCACCTCGCCACGGCGATCCCACCCGGCCGGCGTGTCCGCTGGCTGGACCTCGGCTGCGGCTCGGCGTTCGCCCCGCTGGCGCGGCCCGAGCTCGCGCACCAGATCGCCGGCGTCGACATCAACCCGCGAGCCGTCCGCCACGCTCGGCTCGGCGCCGCGCTGTCCGGCCTGTCGAAGCTCGCGATCTCGCAGGGCGACGCCGGCGACTCGCACGAGCCCGCCGACCTCGTGACCTGCAATGCCCCGATGCCGGACCCGCCCGGCGGCCGCGACCGCCTGCAGACCGCCACGCCGGAGGTCTGGCGGCGCGCCGATCCCGACTTCTTCCCTCGGCTGTGGCCGGCGCTCGCGCGCGCCGTGCGCCCCGGCGGCATGGCCGTCGTCCACGCCGCCGCTGCCGCGATCCTGCCGGCGCTCGCCGACGCGCCCGGCGAGCGCGTCGTCGTGACCTACACGCCCGATGGCGTGCCCGGCTTCGCGATTGCCTGGTGGCGTCCCGACGGGCCGCCGCGGCTTGCCACCGCGAGCCGCGCGCTCACCCCCGAGCGACCGCACCTCGATCCGCGCGACCGCGACGACGCCCTCGCTGAGCCGTGAGCGCAGCCGCGAGGTCACTCACCGGCGGCCGGCTTCGCCGGAGCCTCGCCAGCCTGCTCGGTTCCGGCGATGTGGATCCCATGGTTCTCGCGGATCCGGGCGCGCACCTCCGCGGTCATCATGCGCTCGATCTCGTCCCGGTCATCGAACAGCGCCCAGATCGAGGCGTCATCGTCGGGCTGCGGCTCGTGCTCGACCGCCAGCGCATGCGCCCGTTCGATCCGCTGCTGCGGGGACGGATGGCTGTCGTACGCGGTCGGCTCACGCGTCATCTCCTTGTCGATCGCGTCGGCCACACCGCGCGCCGCGGCGTCACTGGATTGCGGGCGGTACTGGTACAGGTTGGGTAGCGGTCGGCCGCCGTCGACCACCTCCTTGATCGTCGCATCGACCTGGTGATCGAACTGGACCGAGCGCGCGACCACGTGGCGATACCCTGCGACGAAGGCGGCCGTCCCGTAGGCCTCGACCGACCATCGGTCGGCGAGCACCTCCTGCAGGCGCGAGGCGCCTTGCGACACGCCGAGGTAGATCCGGTGATAGGCGCGCAGGAACCACCACACCGGGTTGTAGGCGCCGGCTGCGCCCGACCGAGCGAGCCGGATGATCATGCCGAACAGCGAGCGGCGGACCGCGAGCGCGAACCCGCCGCCGGCGGTATCCGCGTTGCGGAAATGGCCGTACTCGTGCGCCAGCACCGAGCGCAGCTGGAGCTGGGTCATGCCGTCGAACAGGCCGATGCCCATGATCAGGTTGCGCTCGACGCGGCTGGCGCGCATCGACGACCAGAGCCCGGCGCGCTCGGTCACCCCCATGTCGGTGCCCGGCGTGAGGTAGACCGCATCGACGGGGCGCGTGGCGACCTTGCCGGCGACCTGATCGAGCAACGCGCGCAGCCGCGGCTGGCGATCGAGATCGACGCGATGTCCGAGCGAGGCCGCCCTGGCCCGGACGAACAGGCTGCGCAGGATCGCGCCGATCGTGGCGATCACGACGATGGCGATCAGGACGACGAGCTTGATCGGGATCACGCCCATCGCGAAGAACGCGTAGATCGCGCCGCCGCCCGCGGCCACGATGATGATCAAGAGGATGGGGATCGAGAGGTAGAAGTACACGCCGCACAGCAGCAGGACGAGCCTGTACAGCCGGCGCAGCTGCCGCTCGCGCGCCGTGCCGGCGCCGGCGCTGCGCGTGGCGGCGGTCACCTGGTCCGCGGCCTTCAGGGTCGATCGCGACAGCGCGTAGCCGGCGCCCAGCAGCACGGCCAGGATCGCGAGCCAGCCGACGAGGCCCCACAGCGCGATCCACAGCACGCCGGCGGCGCCGCCGCCACCCGACGAGCGCTCGGAGTCACTTGCGGATCCGCGATCGATCACGCCGGACAGGTTGCGATAGGTCTCGTCGTCGAGGCCGGCGGCCCGGGCCTGGTCGAGGCGCTGCCGCGCGACGGAAGGCTGGCCGCGCGTGGCCGCCGCGATCGCGCCGAGTGCGAGCGCCCCCGGACCCTGCGGATCGGCCGCGAGCAGCCGGTCGCTGCACGCGGTGAACTGTGCGAGAGCCTGGGTCCTGATCAGCAGCTCGCACCAGACCGCCAGCGCGGTCACATCGGCCGGCAGCTTCTCGACGGCCGCGCGCGCCAGCGGGGCTGCTCGGTCGAGGTCGCCCGGGCCGGCGCGCCTGGCGAGCGCACCCGCGAGCGCGGTCCGATCGTAGCCCGAGTCCGGTGCGAGCCCGAGCGCAGCCTCGCACTCGGCGATCGCCTCGTCGTGGCGCCGGAGCGCCGAGAGCGTCGAGCACAGGCGGCGATGCGGGTGGTCGACAGCCGGCGCAAGCTCGCTCGCGTGGCGAAACGCCGCGAGCGCGTCGTCGAGCCGGCCCGCGTCGCGCGCCGCGGTTCCCTGCTCGAACGCCGCCGCAGCAGCCGGGTTCACCCGCTCCAGATCGGCGCGAAACCGCTGCTCCAGCGCCGGATCGACCGGCGTCATGGGCCTTCGCTGTGCAGCAGCCGGCACCGCCCACAGCAACGCGACGAGGACCCACCACCGCATTCCACACATCCGGCGAGGGTATCGTGGCGGTCCGAAAAGCGCACGCGGCGCGGTGCGGCGGGCCCCGTGCCCCGAGATTGCCACGTCACCGGCGAGCGGGGCGGCGGGCTGTGCTAGCGTCGCCGTCGGGGGGCATGCCAGGGCACCTCGTGATTGCCGTCGTCGCGCTCGCTGCGGCTTGCACCCCGCAGCACGGGGCCGACGCGCCACAGCCCGCGCACGACGCGACGCGGATCTCGCATCCCCAGCACGCGCGGATCGCGTGCGAGGCGTGCCATCGCGGCGCGGCCCGGCCGGGGAGCGACGAACACCGGCCGTGCGATGACGGGGCGTGCCACCGCGCCGACTTCCTGGGCGCGCCGACCCGGCTGTGCGAGGTGTGCCACGTCCGGGTCACGGCCGCCCCGCTCGGCGCGCCGCTCAAGCCGTACCCGGTCGAGGACGCCTGGCAGGCCGAGCCATCGCGGTTCTCGCACCGGCGCCATCTCGACTCGGCGGCGGTGGAGAGCCGCGTCGGGTTCCACGTGACCTGCACCGACTGCCACCCGCGCAGCGACGCCGGGCCGGCCCGGCCGGATCACGCCGCGTGCGCGCGCTGCCATGCGCCGGAGGTCGCGCTCGCCGGGTCACCGCGGATGGCGGACTGCGCGGCGTGCCACGCACAGTCGAGCCGGCTGCGCGTGCGGCGCCGGCTGATCCGCGACGATCTGCACTTCGATCACACGCGGCACAAGATCGACCGGCGCGGCGCGACGATCCGCTGCGAGGACTGCCACACCCAGACCGCGAGCGCCGACGAGTACGGCGATCTCGTGGCGCCGCGGGTCGAGAGCTGCGTGGGCTGCCACGACGACTCGGACCGCACGCCGGGGGTGATGCGGATGCGGATCTGCGAGACCTGCCACCGGCAGCGCACCGAGACGCTGACCTCGATCGCGCCGCGCAACCACCTGCCGCTGACCGAGCGGCCGCTCGATCACACGCTCAAGTTCCGCCGCGATCACGCGGTCGCGGCCGAGCAGAACGCCGCGCGCTGCGCGACCTGTCACACCCAGATGTCGGGCAATCCGCAGCAGGCCTGCGACGAGTGCCACCAGACGATGGTGCCGGCGGATCACCGGATCACGTGGCGCGAGCTCGACCACGGCAGCGAGGCGGCGGCCGACCGCGAGCGCTGCGCGCGCTGCCACGTCGTCGAGTTCTGCACCAGCTGTCACCGCCAGCGCCCGCTGTCGCACGGCATGGTGGGGACGTTCACGACCGAGCACGCCCACCTGGCGCGGATCGACATCCGGCCGTGCGTGGCGTGCCACAGCGAGAGCTTCTGCGCCCCGTGCCACACCGGGCAGAGCCCGAGGCGGCCGTGACGCGCGCCCGGACCGGGGCGCCCGCGGCGCCCGCGGCGCTGGCGATGGTCGCGGCGCTGGCGGCACAGACGGCGCACGCCGAGCCCGAGCCCGCGGCGCACCCGCCGTCGCTCAAGGTCACGCACGAGCCACCGCCGCGCCACCTGCGGATGCGGCCGCGCGCCGCGGCGGTGCCGCCGCCGACGACGACGCCGCCGAGCCGGCCGGCGATCCCGATGCCCGCCGCACCGCCCCGGCTGTCCGAGCTCGACGCGCGCGACCGCGACGAGCTGGCCGGGCTGCGCGATGTGCTCGCGCCGGTGTCGTTCAGCATCACCGTCGGCTACCAGGTCGACGGGGCGCGGCCGAGCGGGCGGGCATCGCTCGACGCGCCGCTCCAGGTCGGCCGCGACTACGACGCGCTGCGCGCGTACGGGTTCGGCGAGCTGTTCTTCAGCATGCGCGGCGTCGCGGTCGACAGCCTGTCGGCGTACATCGCGCTGCGGCTCGACGCGACCGCCCCGCCCGACGTATTCAGCGCGCCCGGCCAGCCCGCGACCCGGATCGCGCCGCCGATCCCGACCTGGTTCGAGCGCAGCACGTTCGAGGCCCGCACCGGCTGGGCCGAGGTCAAGGACTTCCTGCCGCGCCGGCTCGGGCTGCGCAAGCTGCGGGTGCGCGGCGGCAGCCAGTACATCTACGGGCCGTGGGTGCTTCACCTCGACGGGGTGCTGGTCGCCTACGACGGCGACATCGCGTCGGCGTCCGCGTACGTCGGCGGCCGCCACGCCGACTACACGACCGACCTGACCGCCGAGCGCTACCTCGCCGCCGGCGGCACGCTCCGCGTCGACCTGCGCAAGCTCGTCGGGTTGCCGATCGCGATCACCGGCGAGACCCTGTCGCTGACCAGCTACGCCGCCGATCAGCCCGACAGCGCGCACCGCCAGCTCGCGATCGACTGGCAGCCGCACCGCGACCTGACGCTGACCGGCCAGCTGCGCACGCTCGACGACAAGCTCGCCAGCGAGCGGCTGCAGCTGCGCGCGCGCTACAGCGACGTGACCAACCTCGTGTTCGAGGTCGTGCGCCGGTTCGACACCGACTGGCGGTGGGATCCGTCGCTGATCGTCGCCGACGATCCGACGGTCGCGCGGCGCTACCTCGATCTCGGCCCGGTGCTGCCGCAGGTCGTCACGTCGCTGCGCGCCGGCACGCTGATCGCCGAGAACGTCGACCTCGTGGCGCGCGGCGCGATCGCCGCCGATCTGAGCGGATCGGACGTGGCGCGGTCGAGCTTCTCGGCGGCGTACGCCGAGCTCGGCGGTGCGGTCGAGGTCCGGCTGCGCCGCACGTTCGCGCTCGGCGCCAGCGCGCTGACCCGCCAGAACAGCCGCGTCGATCTGCCGGGCGGCCCGATCCCCGACGTGCGGCTGGTCGCGCAGCCGCTGCCGCCGAGCGCGGCGACCGGGGAGCTCAGCTTCACCGAGATCGGCGCGCGCGCCCGGATGTCGCTCGGAGCGCGCCGGCTGTCCGCGCTGCTCGAGGTCTACGGCCGGCGGACCCGCTACCCGGCGCTCTACATCGACCCGACCAACCCGATCCCGACCAGCGAGCTGCGCGGCGGTGGCCGGATCAGCGTCGAGGCGTGGATCGGCAAGCGGCTCAAGCTGTCCGCCGCATACGACGCGACGACCGCGATCGACCTCACCCCGGAGATCACGCTCTACAAGAGCCTCCGGCTGACGATGACGGGGACGTACTGATGGTGCGCGCCGCGGCCGGCCTGGCGCTCGCGGTCGCGCTGGCGCTCGCGCTCGGGGCGGTCCGCGGCGCGGCGGCGCCGGGCCCGCGCGCGGTCGGCTTCGAACACCACCTCCACGATCGCGACCTGGAGATCGCCGGCGGCGAGTCGCTGCCGTGCGCGCGCTGCCACGCGATGCAGGGCGGCGCGCTGGTCGGCAGGCCCGGCCACGCGGCGTGCTTCGGCGCGTGCCATGGACCGCCGCCGCGCCCCGGCGCCGCCCCCGGCGATCGCGTCGCCGTGTGCACCGCGTGCCACGCCGAGGCGGTGGTCGTCGCCCCCGGCGCGCATGGCTACCCGGTGCACTACCCGCCGTACACCCTGGAGCTCGACTTCGCGATCGCCGCCCCCCACAAGCGCCACCGCGCGCTGGCGTGCACGACCTGCCACACCGGCGGCAAGCCGGCGCCCCACCAGCGCTGCGCCGGCTGCCACGACGGCGGCCCCGGCCGCGGCCCGGCGATGACCGCGTGCACCGCGTGCCACACCCCGGCGGCCGGCAGGCCGCTGCCGCCGGCGATCGTCCGCGCCGACCTCAACGTCGCCGCCGCGTTCTCGCACGCCCGCCACGCCGCGCGCGGCGGCGACGGCGCGCGCTGCGCGACCTGCCACCACGCGGTGCTCGACACCGACGACAGCCGGCTGCCCGCCCCCGACGCGGCGAGCTGCGCCGCGGCGCGCTGCCACGACGGCGCGGCGGCGTTCGCGGTGACCGTCGCCTGCCGGCGCTGCCACACCGATCCCGGCGACCCCGAGTTCAAGGTCGCGCGGCCGACCGCGCGCTACTCGCACGCGACCCACCGCGCGGTGCAGCTGGCGTGCGCCGCGTGCCATCCGCTGCGCCCGTCGGGCGAGGTCGCCACCGCCGGCCACGCGCCGTGCGCGACCTGCCACACCGACGACTTCGGCCGCCGCCAGCCCCGGATCTGCGGCGCCTGCCACAACGGCACCGAGCCGTGGCGCGCGCTGATCGCCGACCGCGGCCCGCCCGAGACCACCGAGTTCGGCGCCGCGCTCGATCACGACAAGCACGCCGGCGACTGCACGCGCTGCCATGCGCTGACCACCGCGTCCGCGCAGCTCCGCCCGCCGCGCGGTCACCGCGCCTGCACCGGCAAGGGCTGCCACGCCGTCACCGGCGGCCCGGCCCCGGCGCTGTCCGCCTGCGAGCGCTGCCACCGCGAGGGCCTCGCACGCGATCGCCAGGCCGCCCGGCTCGCCGCGCCGTGGTCGGTCCGCCGCGCGTTCGATCACGCCGCCCACGCGCGCAGCGGCGACGGCCGGCCGCTCGCCTGCGGCACCTGCCATGGCGATCTGCGCGGCCCCGACCCCGCCGCGCTGCCCACCCCCGCCAAGGCGACGTGCGCGCCGTGCCACGACGGCGCCACCGCGTTCAAGCTGACCGGCACGCGCTGCGCGCGGTGCCACGTGGGAGCGCCGTGACCGCGCCGATGTCGCGCGCGCACCGCGCCTACGTGATCGCGATGTCCGCGATCATCGGCGGCGCGTTCGCCTACGCCGCGTGCGACTGGGGGCGCTGGCCGCACCTGATCTACCTCCCGCTCGACGGCCGGGTCGCGCTCACATCGACCTCCTCCGTCACGATCCACTACGTCGGCCTGGTCGCGTGGGGGCTCGGCGGCGCGTGCGTCGGCGCGGTGGTCGGTGCGGCGCTGTGCCGCGTGCGGTCCGCACCCTGGCCGGAGGCAGCGTACCGGCTGCTCGGCGCGTGGGCGATCACCGCGATCGTCCTCGCCGGCGGCTACTTCACGTGGAGCCTGTGGCCGTGGTGATCAGTCGCGCCGGCTGCGGAACAGCCGCAGATCGATCGCATCGGCCATCGCCTGGTAGCCCACGTCGCTGGGATGCAGGTGATCGCCGCTGTCGAACGCCGGCAGCAACCGCGTCGGCCGGGCCGGATCGCGGGTCACGCGATCGAAGTCGATCACCGCGTCGTAGGCGCCGCTGGTCCGGATGAACGCGTTCACCGCCTGGCGCTTGGCCTCGGTGTCCGGTGCGAAGTACAGCGAGCCCTCGACCGGCGTCAACGTGGCCCCGATGATCGTGAGCCCGCGGGCGTGCGCCCGCGCGATCAGCTGGCGGTGGCCCGCGATGATGTCGTCGGCGCTGACCGCGAACGCCGGATTGATGTTCTGGAATCCGATGTCGTTGATCGCCTCGAGCACGATCACGTGGGTCGCCGCGGTCTGGGCGAGCACGTCGCGGTCGAACCGCGCCTGCGCGTTGGGGCCGGCGATGTCGTTGAGCACGCGGTTGCCGGCGATGCCGAGGTTCACCACGCCCGCGTCGCCGCGCCCGCGCTGGGCCACCAGCCGCCGCGCCAGATCATCCGGCCAGCGGTGGTTGGTGTCCGGCGTCGACTGCGTGCCGTCGGTGATCGAGTCGCCGAGCGCCACGATCACCGCCGCGTCGTCGCGCGCGGCGACCTCGACGCCGGTCAGGAAGAACCACGACACCCGGGTCGACGCCACCGGGAACGCGGTGGCCCCGGTGAAGTCGCCGGCGGCCGACACGTAGCTGGTCTGCAGCGCGCCGGTGTGCTCGGTGAGCGGAGACGTCGTCGCCCCGGTGTCGCCCGGCAGGTAGAGGTCGATCGCGAGATCGCCGAGCGCGCGCGCGTCGAGCCGCACCGGATCGCTCAGCGCGATCGCGCCCGCCGGGATCGTGATGTCGGGGCGGCCACCGAACGCCAGCGCGCCGCCCGAGCCGGCGACGATGACCGCGTCATGATCGCGCCGCGCGACGTGGCCGGCGCCGACGATCAGCGGCGCGGTGCCGAACGCGTTCGACAGCTTGATCCGCACCCGATCACCGCCCGCGCTGATATGGACGATCTGCCGCAGGGTCTGGTTGGCGAGGTTGACCGCGGCGCCCGGCGCTTGCGACACCGGCGCGGTGGCCCACGTCGCGACCCAGTGCAGATCGCGGTCGCGGTCGCGGTCGCCGTCGTCGGCCATGACCAGCGGACCGGACAGCAGCGCCAGCACCGCCACGGGCGTCCCCACACCATGCAGTTTCGAGAGCAGCTTCCTGTTCATGGGGGTCTCCTCCTCGCGCGATCGCGCCGCGCGATGGAGTGCACCGTGCGGCGGCCCGCCGCTCGCGTCTTTCAGGATCCGCTCATCCGGCGCTGGTCACGGGTTCAGCGCTCGATACGCGCCGGGTGTGATGCCGAAGACTCTCCGGAACACGACCGTGAGGTGCGCTTGGCTCGAGAACCCGACGGCGAGCGCCACCTCACCCACGCTGCGTCCCCCGCCGAGCAGGATCCGCGCACGCTCCGCGCGCCGCCGCAGCACGTACTGGTGCGGTGCCAGCCCGCTCACCCGCCGCAGCTCGCGGGTGAGGTGCGACGGGCTGAGCCCGGCGTGCGCGGCCAGCGTGAACAGCGACAGATCGTCGGGCAGGTGGGCCTCGATATACTCGGCGAACCGCCCCAGCTCGCGGCCGGTTCGCCCGAGCGCGCGCCGGAGCACACCGTCACCCAGCACGCGGTGGCGCGCCAGCTCGAGCAGCACGGCGGTCGCCAGGCTCTCGCTGTAGAGCCGGCCACCGGGGCCCGGTCGCTCCGCCTGGCTGGCCAGCGCGGTCATCGCCCGGACGATCGCGGGCCGCGCGAGGTCCACCGACGGCGCGACCTCGACCGACGCCGCGATCTGCCCGCCGGTGGCGCGCGCGATCATCTCGGGCTCGAACGACAGCATGCAGTAGCGAAAGGTCCCCGTCCCCGCGCTGCGACCCCGGAACCGCCACAGCGCCGGCCGCAGGAACGCGCATCCCGGTTGCATGGCGAAGCTCGTCGCCACCGCCTCGAGCCGGCCGTCGAGGTGCGGCTCGGCCCCGGCGAGCGGCAGCGACAGCACGTGGTCCGACGACCGCAGATCGAACTCGCCCGGCCCGCTTGCCCGGCGAGCGATCGCGTGCATCGTGAACCCCGGCCATTCGCGGAACGCGTGCCCGAGGATCTCGGTGTCCCAGCGGCATCCGACCGGCTGCGCCACGGCCTGCATCCTAACCTGGTTGGAGCCGGAGGTCCGCGTGCCTGCGATCCGCCGTCGCTCACGCCATCGCGCGCAGGATCTCGTCGTGGACCCGGCCGTTCGACGCGATCGCGTGGCCCGACTCGAACGACGGCCCGCCGCTCCAGTCGGTGTACCGGCCGCCGGCCTCGCGGATCAGGATCGCCGGCGCCGCCACGTCCCACGGCTGCACGCCACCCTCGATCCAGACCTCGGCGCGACCGTCGAGCACCATCGCGCACCCTGCCAGATCGCCGTAGCACCGGGTCGACGCCGCGCGCCCGATCAGCGCCTGGATCCCGGGGTGGGGCGCCAGCCGCCGCAGCTCGCCGATCGACAGCGTGGCGTCCGTGAGATCTGCGACCGCGGACACCGCGAGCCGCACGCCATCGCGCCACGCTCCCGCGCCCCGCGCCGCCCAGTAGGTGCGGCCGAGCGCCGGCAGCGCGAGCGCTCCGGCGACCAGCTCGCCGTCGACCTCCAGCGCGACCATCGGCCCCCACATCATGCCGCCGCGCGCGAACCCGCGGGTTCCATCGATCGGATCGACGATCCAGCGCACCGCGCCGCCGCCCCGCGCGCCGCCCTCCTCGCCCAGGATCGCGTGGTCGGGAAATGCGGCCCGGATCACGGCGATGATCTCGTCCTCCGCCGCCCGATCGGCCGCGGTCACCGGGGACAGGTCTGGCTTGGTCTCGACCATGACGCCGCGCCGCAGGTGGGCCAGCGCCGCCGCACCGGCGGCAGCCACGGCATCGCGCGCAACGCCGAGCGCACGCGAGAGGTCGATCGGGGATGCAGGCATGGCGAGCTCGGTGGTCATCGTCGGGACCATGGGACAGCGGAAAACTGTCGCCCACGCGCACCCCAGGCGCATCGAGGGTCGGGTCCCGGCGGTGGGCGTCGGCTAGCTAACTATGGAGGAGCCACCCAGATTTGAACTGGGGAATGGTGGTTTTGCAGACCACTGCCTTACCACTTGGCTATGGCTCCTTGCGGCCCACGCTATGTACCAAACGTCGGCCGCTCGATCAACGCGGCCCCGCCATCCCGTGTCACACCGCCGGACGTGCGCCAGGTCCATGGGGCAGATCAGCCAGGGTCAGGGCCCGCCGAAGAATCTTGCAGCGCCAGCGCCCTGGTCATGGGACCTCGCCGCCGCCACCGGCTCCGAAGTCCCCGCCTGACGGTCGGAACACCGGTGTCACCGCCGCGGCGCGACACGCTCCCGGCGCCGAGCGGGTTATCCGGCGCAACGTGAGCCTTGTTCCAGAACCGGGCCGGAACGTGCAGAACGTGCAGATCCGGGTCAGCGGTGCGATCGCTTCGTGACAGGGGGTACCCACGGCGATGACTGGTCGGCGGCAGCCGGCCCTGCCAGAATGATTCGTGGGCGTGGCCGTGGACAAGACCCACAACGAGCGCACCGTCGTCGAACACCGCGATGGCCTGATCGGAGAGGTCTTCGATCGCCGGTTCCGGATCGAGGCGCGCATCGCCGCCGGCGGCTTCGGCGCGATCTATCGCGCGACCCATGTCAAGTCGGGGCACCAGCTCGCGCTCAAGGTGCTGCACGCCAACCTGACGCATGATGCGGGGGTGGTCGCGCGGTTCCGGCGCGAGGGCGCGGCGCTGACCCGGCTGCGCGATCCCCACACGATCACCGCGTACGAGCTCGGCGAGGCGCCGGACGGGCTGCTCTACATCGTCATGGAGCTGCTCCACGGCGAGAGCCTGTACGAGCGGTTTCGCACCCAGGGCCCGCTGCCGTGGACGAAGATGCTCGCGATCGCGCGCGCGGTCTGCAGCTCGCTGACCGAGGCCCACGCGCTGGGCATCATCCACCGCGATCTCAAGCCGACCAACATCCACCTCGAGCCGCGCACCCCCGGTGAGGACTTCGTCAAGGTGCTCGACTTCGGGATCGCCAAGATCATGCACGACAGCGACATCGACAGCTCCGATCTGACCCACGCCGGTCAGATGATCGGGACGCTCGACTACATGTCGCCCGAGCAGATGGTCGGCGGGATGTGCGACGCGACCAGCGACATCTACACGCTCGGCGTCGTGATGTACGAGATGATCGCCGGTCGCAAGCCGTTCAGCGACGCCACCAGCGCCGCGGCGGCGCTCGCCGCGGTGCTGACCACCACGCCGCCGCGCCTCGCGGTCCAGGCCGTGGTGCCGTCCGATGTCGATCGCGTCGTCATGCGGTGCATCGAGCGCCAGTACGCCGATCGCTACCAGTCCGCCGCCGAGCTCGCCGCCGCGCTCGACGAGATCCTCGTGGGCGGCGAGGAGGCGGTCACCACCGTCGACCTGACCCACCCGCGCGGCGGCGTCACGACGATCAAGGGCATGCGCGTCCCGGCCCGGCCGCCGAGGCTGACGCCGCCCCCCGTCATCATCGATCCCGTGCTGCGCGCGCTCGCCCCGACGGTGCCGGCCCCGATCGTGCCCGGCTCACCGCCGGTGACACCGACCGCGGTCGACGACCGCGCCGCGCCCGCGCCGGCTGGCGACGCTGCCGACCGCGCGCCACGGGCGACCGTCGACGCCGCGCCCGCCCAGGCCACCCCGACGCCGACCCCGCAGCCCACGCCGAGCGTGGTGACCGAGCCCATCGTGGCGAGCGACGGCGCCGCACCACCGATCGCCCCCGCGGTGCCGCGGCTGACCCCGTCGGTGCCGATGCCTGACCCGGTGGGCCCGGACACCACGCTGGTCGGCCCGCTGCCGGCGCCGCGACCACCGGCTCGGCAGGCTCCGCGCGTCCACTCATCGCGACCCCGGCTGCGGCCCAGCAGCACGCCGCAGCCCGGCGGGCGCGTCACCACCAACCTGCGCGAGGTCTACCCGACGATCCATCGCTCGCCGCCGTCGCCGCTGCGCCCGCAGCCCTCGGCGTTCGACGATCGCCCGCCGTCCTCGGTCAGCAGCGGCGCGGTGTTCGAGGTGTCCAGCACCGTCCGCCGCGACGGCTTCGTGCGCTACCTCGCGCTCGGTGTCGCGATCGCGATCGCGATCTTCGCGGCGTTCCTGCTCGCCACCTGGTGACCCCACGCCGCGCGGCGCTACCCGACCAGCCCCGCACCGCGCGCGATGTGATACACGCCCAGCGCCACCGCCAGCGCGCCGGCCGTGAGCCAGCCGCCGCTCGCGTGCTCCCGCGCCGCCGCGATCGTCGACCCGCCGCACACCGCGGCGAAGATGCCGCTGGCCAGCGCGACCCAGTCATGGCGGTTCGCCGCCGCCATCTGCGACGAGACCGCATGGGCGACGAACGGCACCACCGCCGCGATCGCGCCGACCAGTGCCACGGCGGTGCCCTCGAACCCTCTCCGCCGCCGCGCTGCCGTGACGTCTGCCTTGGTGAAGCACAGCGCGCACAGCAGCCCGGCGCCCGCCGCATACACCACCGCGTCCCTCCGGACCACCTTGCCGCACTGTCCGCACACCCGCGAAGCCTCGATCGGTACTTCCATGGTCCCCCGGGATGCCGGTGCACGGCGCACGCCAGCGTCGGGCGGCGTGGGCACGCAAGCATTGCGCGGACATCGCACGCCGGTCCCACCGCGTGGCACGCCAGGTGTCACGGACCGTGTCACAGCGATCCGAGGTGTGTCTCGGGCCAGGGGGACAGCGGCCCGCGTCGGCACTCGCTTCGCGGTAAACAATGCTCGCATGAGCCACCCGACTGCGCGGCCGGCGGAGCCGACCCCCGCGATCGCCACGGATCCGGTCTGCGGCATGTCCGTCACCCCGGGTCTGGCCAAGGGTGGCAGCGCCCATCACGCCGGCCGCGAGTACTGGTTCTGCAACCCGAGCTGCCGCGACAAGTTCCTCGCCGACCCCGAGCGCTACCTCGCCCCCGTCGCCGCTCCCAAGGACCCCGTCTGCGGCATGTCTGTCATCCCCGGCAAGGCCCGGGGCGGCAGCGCCACCCACGCCGGCCGCGAATACTGGTTCTGCAACCCGAGCTGCCGCGACAAGTTCCTCGCCGACCCCGAGCGCTACCTCGCGGTGGCATACGCCCCGGCCGCACGTTCCACGATACCGCCCTCGGGAATCGCCCCACCCGGCGCCAGCCCGGTGTTCACCTGCCCGATGCACCCGGAGGTTCGCCGTCCGGGCCCTGGCGACTGTCCGGACTGCGGCATGGCCCTCGAGCCCGACGTACCGGCGGTGGTCACCGAGTACGTGTGCCCGATGCATCCCGAGATCGTGCAGCGCGAGCCCGGCAGCTGCCCGATCTGCGGCATGGCGCTCGAGCCGCGCGCCGCGGCGCTCGACGCCGACAACCCCGAGCTCCGCGATATGACCCGGAGGTTCGCGGTGAGCGCCGCGTTGACCGCACCGCTGGTCGTCGGGTCGATGGCGGAGATGCTCGGCGCGCCGATCCACGCGCTGTCGCCCGGCACCCTGGCCTGGCTCCAGCTCGCGCTCGCCACGCCGGTCGTCGCATGGGCCGGTGCGCCGCTGTTCGCGCGCGGCGTCCGATCGATCGTCCTGCGCAAGCTCAACATGTTCACGCTGATCGCGATCGGCATCGCGGCGGCGTACGGCTTCAGCGCGATCGCGCTGCTCGCCGGTGGCGCGCTGCCGGCGGCGTTGCGCGGCCACGGCGGTGCGCCGGCCGTGTACTTCGAGCCCGCCGCGGTGATCACCACGCTGGTCCTGCTCGGCCAGGTCCTGGAGCTGCGCGCCCGCCGCGCCACCGGCAGCGCGATCCGCGCCCTGCTCGGCCTCGCACCGCGCACCGCGCACCGGCTCGCCGACGACGGTGACGGGCACGAGATCGACCACGAGATCGCGCTCGACCGCGTCGCGCGCGGCGACCGGCTGCGGATCCGGCCCGGCGAGAAGGTGCCGGTCGACGGCATCCTGCTCGACGGCCGGAGCGCGGTCGACGAGTCGATGGTCACCGGCGAGCCGATCCCCGTCGAGAAGGCGGCCGGCGACCGGGTCATCGCCGGCACCGTCAACGGCACCGGCGGCCTGGTGATGCGCGCCGAGCGGGTCGGCAGCGAGACCCTGCTCGCCCAGATCGTCCGCATGGTCGGCGAGGCCCAGCGCAGCCGCGCGCCGATCCAGCGGCTCGCCGACGTCGTCGCGTCGTACTTCGTGCCGGCCGTCCTGGCCTGCGCGGTCGCGACCTTCGTGGTGTGGGCGGCGGTCGGCCCGCCACCGGCGCTGGTCTACGCCCTGGTCAACGCCGTCGCCGTCCTGATCATCGCGTGCCCGTGCGCCCTCGGCCTGGCGACCCCGATGTCGATCATGGTCGGCACCGGCCGCGGCGCCACCGCCGGCGTGCTGGTCAAGCACGCCGAGGCGCTGGAGGCGCTCGAGCGCGTCACCACCCTCGTCGTCGACAAGACCGGCACGCTGACCGAGGGCAAGCCCCAGCTCGTGGCGTTCGAGCTGCTCGGCGAGCTGCCCGGCGAGCCAGTGCGGTCGGCCGACGAGCTCCTGCGCCGCGCTGCCAGCCTCGAGCGCGGCAGCGAGCACCCCCTCGCCTCGGCGATCGTCGCCGGCGCCGCGGCGCGCGGCCTCGCCCTGTCCCAGCCCGCCGAGCTGGTCTCGCTCCCCGGCAAGGGCGTGACCGGCCGGGTCGACGGTGCCCGCATCGCGCTCGGCAACCGCGCCCTGCTCGACGCGCTCGGCGTCGCCGAGCCCCCCGCCGCCGCGGCCCGCGCCGAGGCCCTGCGCGAGCGCGGCCAGACCGCGATGTACGTCGTGGTCGAGCGAAGCGAGACGGGGGGTGGGGACCCCGACGGCTTCGCCGGCGGGGCGGGGGGCAGCGCCCCCCGTGGGATCGACGGAGCGCTCGCCGGCCTGCTCGGCGTCGCCGACCCGATCAAGCCGTCCGCCGCGGGCGCGATCCGCGCGCTGCGCGCCGACGGCCTGCGCATCGTGATGCTGACCGGCGACAGCCGCACCACCGCCGCCGCCGTCGCCCGCGAGCTCGGCATCGACCCGCGCGACGTGCTCGCCGAGGTCCTCCCCACCGACAAGGCCGCCGCGATCACCCGGCTGCGCGCCGAGGGCCAGATCGTCGCGATGGCCGGCGACGGCATCAACGACGCCCCCGCGCTCGCCGCCGCCCACGTCGGCATCGCCATGGCCACCGGCAGCGACGTCGCGATCGAGAGCGCCGGCATCACCCTGCTCGGCGGCGATCTCGGCGGCCTGCCCCGCGCCCGCCGGCTGTCGCGCGGCACGATGCGCAACATCCGCCAGAACCTCGTGTTCGCGTTCGCCTACAACCTGCTCGGCGTCCCGATCGCCGCCGGCGTGCTCTACCCCGTGTTCGGCCTGCTGCTGAGCCCGATGATCGCCAGCGCCGCGATGAGCGCCAGCTCGGTCTCGGTGATCGGCAACGCGCTCCGCCTGCGCCGCCTGCCGCTGTAGGCGCTCCGCGTCGACTCACCGGGGAGCCGATACCTGGCCCCTGCCCGCGGCGAGGGCTATGATGTGAAGGCGTGGGCAGCATCGAGGAACAGAGCGAAGCACATCGCCGCTTCGGCCCGGTGTACTTCACCAGCCTCCGCGTGGCCGGCGTTCGTTGCTTCGGCCCAGCGCAAACGCTGAACCTGGCGCATGGTAACCGCCCCGCGAAGTGGACCGTCATTCTCGGCGAGAATGGCGTCGGGAAGACGACGCTGCTCCAGTGCGCATGGGCGATCTCGCCGAGCATTTCCGAACCTCGTCCAGGCGCTCTCGGCGATTCTCATCCGCGCGGAGCTCACGCGCCAGGCCTCGTTTTGCGACGAAGTGCTGCTTCGACGATGTCGATAACCTCCGATCTCGCTCTCGGCGAGCTGTTAGCTTCAGGGAGGGCTGGAAGCCTCACGCGTGCCTCGCTCGTATCGTCGGATCCCAGATCAACGATCTTCCGGCCATACCCCAGCTCGGCGAACGCGATCTGTTGTGGCTATGGTGCGCTTCGTCGTTCGAACGAGGGGTCTGTGGAGGCCGGTGCTTCGATTGATTCGGCAGCGTCGCTACTGTCCGACGATGCTGAGCTGATCAGCGGTTCAGAGTGGCTGCTTCGCGCCGATTATGCGGCGAATACGACCGCCGATGGACGCGCGGTAGCACGACGCGACAAGATCCAGGCCGCGCTCGTCGACCTGCTGCCCGACGTCAGCAATATTCGCGTCGCGGGGCTCGATGAGCAACCACCTCGGCCTCGCCTCGACGTGCAGACGCCCTATGGCTGGCTGGCGATGCGGTCGCTGAGCCTGGGATACCGCAGCATGATCGCCTGGGTCGTCGATCTGGCCAGTCGCATGTTCGAGGCGTACCCCGACAGCGCGGACCCGCTGAGCGAGCCGGCGATCGCGCTGGTCGACGAGATCGATCTGCACCTGCACCCGCGCTGGCAGCGCGAGATCACGGCGCATCTCGATCGGCTGTTCCCCAACGTGCAATTCATCGTCACCGCGCACAGCCCGCTCGTGGTCCAGGCGCCCGGCGTGACCAACGTCGCGGTCCTGCGCCGCGTCGACGATCACGTCGAGATCGTGAACGACCCCGAGGAAGTCCGTGGCTGGCGCGTCGATCAGATCCTCACCAGCGACCTGTTCGGGCTCAGCAGCGCGCGACCTGTCGAGGTCGAGAAGCTGCTGGAGCGCCAGCAAGAGCTGGTGCTGCTCGACGCGCCGACCGAGGCCCAGCGCGCCGAGTTCGCCGCCGTCGATGCAAAACTCGCCGAGCTCGTCCCCGGCGAGACAGCGCAGGACCGCGAGACCTGGGCGGTCGTCCGGCGGCTCGCCAATCGCCTCGCGTCCGATCCCGGGCACGGATGATCCGCGTCCACAAGCCCGATGAGGTACCCGGGATCCTGCGCGACCGCGGGTCACACTGACGGCAGATCTGTGCCGCAAGGCTGAAGCGGGACAGCCGCTGAGCTTCGACCGGGACGTCTACGGCGCGCCGGAGGTCAAGCAAGCGCTCCGCGCCGCGCAGTATGACAAGTGCTGCTTCTGCGAGTCCAAGCTAGGACACGCACAGTTCGGCGATGTCGAGCACTATCGCCCCAAGGCCAGCGCGCATCAACGCGCAGCCGATCCGCCCGCGAGGGGTTACTACTGGCTGGCGTACGCGTGGGCGAACCTCTACCTGTCCTGTGAGGTCTGCAACCGGCGGCACAAGCGCAGCCTGTTCCCGCTCTTGAACCCTGATCGGCGGGTGTCATCACATCACCAGGCCGACGACCTCCATGTCGAGCAGCCGGTGTTCGTCGATCCTGGGCGCGAAGATCCGATGGCGTTCATCGAGTTCCGCCGGGAGCTCGCCGTCCCCGCCGGGAGCGACGCGCGCGGGACCGCGACCATCGCAGCGCTCCAGCTCAACCGCGATGCGTTGTGGGAGCGCCGCCGGGACCGCCACGCGCTGCTGCGGGCCTGCGTGATCGTGCTGGCGAGAGCGACGCGCGTCGAGCTCTCCAGGCAGGAGCGCGAGGACGCGATCCGCATCCTCGTCACGGTCGTCGTCGCAGCAGCGGACCATGGAGAATACGTATCGATGACCCGGTCATTGTTGCGCCGGATCGCACCCTGGCGGCAGGACTGGACGCTTCCCGCCACCTCGCTGTTCGAGGCGTTGCGCGCCGACGCGGCTGCCGGTCGCATGCTCCATGTCAGCCGAGCATGACGGTCCGCTCCGCGCGTGATCGGTCCGGATGCGGATCGACGTCTGGTTGCGGCCTGCGGTCGCAGCTAAGATCCGTGCATGGGGGATGCGAGCTTCGCAAGCGGCGACCCGGCGCCGCGGCGCGATGTGCCCGGTGCCGGCCGCTCGGCCGTGTACGCCGCCGTCCTTGCCCTCGTGCTCGCTGGCTGCGCCGCACAACCGGCTGCCCCGCTGATGTCGCGCGCCCCGGTACAGGAGCCGAATGCCCGGCCGACCGGCAGCGAGGACGACGAGGTCCGCCTGGCGGTGTACCGCCACCTGGTGCATCACAACGCGTCCGGTGGGCAGCTCCGGGTCCCGTTCGTGTGCCTGGAGATCGATCAGGGCGGCCACCCGCGCGATCCTTCGCCGTTCATCATGTCGGCGATGCGCGGGAGCCCGGTGCGCGTGGTGCCCGGCTCGGCCTGCGAGAGCAGCGCGCGGGGCGTGTTCCTGAAGGCCGACCGTGCCGCGGGCGAGGGCCTGGTGTTCCGCACCGAGGACGTCGAGATCGTCGGCGACAAGGCCAAGGTGACCGGGGGTTACTTCGAGGCCGGTCTCAGCGCGTCGGGCAACGTGTACAGCCTCGAGCGCCAGCCCGACGGCAGCTGGCGGGTCACCCACGACGAGATGCAGTGGATCAGCGGCACGCCGCGGCCGCCGCGAGCGGCCGGGATGCAGCGCGGCGGTCAGCGCGGCGGCGGCTCGTTGACCAGCATCCAGTACAGGCCGAGCCGGGTCACGGCGTCGGAGAACTGGCGGAAGTCGACCGGCTTGCGGACGTAGCTGTTGGCGCCGAGCCCGTAGCCGGCGATCTTGTCGCTGTCCTCGTTGGACGAGGTCAGGATGACGATCGGCAGCCGGCGGAACCGCTCGTCGGCGCGGATCCGCCGCAGGACCTCGAGGCCGCCGATCGCCGGCAGGTTGAGATCGAGCAGCACGACCTGCGGCAGGTGCGCCGGATCGCGGCCGGCGTACGCGCCGGTGCCGCACAGGTAGTCGAGCGCCTGGAGGCCGTCGCGCGCGACGACGATCTTGTTGGCGAGCGGGTTGTTGCGAAACGCGCGCAGCGTCAGCTCGACGTCGTTCGGGTCGTCATCGACGAGCAGGATGACCTTGTCGTCGGTCGTCACGACCTCGGTACTCTAGGTCAGCGCACGCAGACAGGCCAGCGCGATCGCGCCGCGGCCGCGACGCGGCGCGACATCGCGCAAGGACTGCGCGGCTAGGGACACGCGACGTGGAGCGTGACCGCGTTGTTGTCCTCGCGGCACTCGCGGACGATGCCGCGACCGTTGCCGCGGTCATCGGCGGCGATCGTGGCGTCGCCGTACGCGCCGGGCCAGAGGCAGCCGACGGTGGTGCAGCTGCCGGGCTGGAGCAGCTCGGTGGTCTGCGCCTGGCAGCGCAGCTGCCGGGACGCGGTGGTCTCCGCGTAGACCGCGACCGGCAGGCCGGTGGGGACGGGCTGGTTGCCGCGGTTGCAGACCTCGGCGCCGACGGTGGGGCCGGACGGACCACACAGGACGCTGGCCCGCCGGATCGTGAGGTCGGGCTCCGCCCGCGGTGCCGAAGGACCGCCCGGCGCGTTGGCGCGGAAGCTGTTGAGCCCGGGCTGGGTCCAGTTGCGCAGCCACTGGCCGGCCGGCGGGACCTCACCGTCCGCGTTGACGTTGGTGACGCTGTACGCATGCTGGTTCCAGATCGGGCGCGCGCCGATCCAGCGATCGGCGGTGTCGGCGAGCACCTGGACGCCGGTCAGCGCCGCCGCAGCGTGCGCGGTGCGGCACACCTTGCCGGCCGGCGATGGACCGGCGGCCGGATCGCGACACACGAAGCCGTCGCCGCAGTCGGGGTCGGCCGCGCAGCGGCAGCGCCCGAGCGCGTCGCCGGCCTGCTCGCGCCCGCACAGCGTGGTCAGCGGGCAGTCCGTGCTGTCGACGCACTGCACGCCGTCGAACAGCGGATCGACCGCCGGGCACGCGATGCCGCAGCTCGCGTTCGAGGTCACGACCAGCTCGGCGTTGAAGTCGGCGTCGGTATCGGCGACCACCGGGTTCTCGAACCACTGGCACGAGGTGCGCGGCCGCGAGTACAGGACCTTGCCGGTCGCGCCGTCGTAGATCCGGGTGAAGCACTGATCGGCGTGGATGACCTCGGCGCGGCCATCGCCGTCGAAGTCGAACGCCGACGAGCCCGGCAGATCGCCGACGCTGGTCTGGGTCGGCGACGTCCACAGCACGCCGTCGGTCTGCAGCGTCCCGCAGGTCGCCGGATCCGGCGCGGCCTGGCCCGGCGGCAGCCGGCAGTCGGGATCGAACACGTGGTAGCCCGCGAGACCGGCCGAGCCGATCTCGGCGCGGCCGTCGCCGTCGAAGTCGGCGATGGTCAGCGGCCCGCCCTGCGGCGTGTTCCCGCTGACGCCGCGGAAGCTCGCGGTGAACACCTCGCGGCCGGCGACGTTGAACACGTGCAGCTTGCCCTGGTAGACCACGGCGACCTCGGCGATCCCGTCGGTGTGCGAGCGATCGTCCTGACCGACCGCCGGGAACGTGCCGAAGTCGCCGACCGCGACCAGGCCGTTGGCGGCCGGCAGGGCCGTGGGCTTGCCCCACTTCCGCCGGGTCGTGTCCCAGTGGTAGAGGTTCTCGCCGGTGACCAGCTCGGGCACGCCGTCGCCGTCGACGTCGGCGACCACCGGGATGTAGCCGACGCCGATCGAGTCGACCGCGGTGCCGAGCGACTCGTCGATCGCCGCGCCGGTCCGGCCGTCGTACACCGCGCCGTAGAAGATGACCTCCGGGACGCCGTCCCCGTCGAGGTCGTGGATCGCCGGGCCGGCCCAGTCGCACTGCCCGGCGGCGATGTTCGACGCGGTCTGCCACAGCACGTCCCAGCCCTGGCCGCGGTGGGTGTACGCGACCAGGCCGCCCAGGCTGGTCGCGGCGACGATCTCCGGCGTGGCATCGTCGCCGCCCAGATCGCCGATCGCGACCGGCGCCGAGGCGATCACGCTCACCTTCGACAGCGTGGCGCGCTGCGCGCAGGTCCGGCCGTCGATCACGCGGAGCACGCCGAACGAGTTCGGATCGGTGCCGGTGCACGACCCCGCGCCGTGATCGGTGCCGTTGTACGACGGGAACACGATCGACGGCGCCGCCGGCTCGTCGAGCGGGGCGACCATCGGCGTCGCCAGCACGTTGACGTGTGCCGGGAAGGAATCTGCCACCGGCGGCCCCTGCCAGCTGCACTGCACGGCCGGAAAGAACGCGCCCGGCGCCGGCGTGCCCGCGCAGCTGCGGTCGCTCGTGCCGCCCGGCCCGAGGCCCCATGGCACGCAATCACCGCCGGTCGCGTCGCAGTACTGGTCTCCCGGGCACTCGGTGTTCGCGCTGCACGGGATGGGCACGATGCAGGTCGCGTAGCGGCAGACCAGGCCGTCGCCGCAGGCGGGGTCGCAGGCCTGATCGTGGGCGCCCGAATGACACGCTATCAGCAGTCCATATACGACGACGTGGGAGTTCATGGGCGGGCAACCTACTCGGCGTCCTCGCGTGGGGGTACCGCGAGTCTTGCCTGACGTGACGCCGTCGACAGCGCGCGGCTCACCGCGTGTCGTCGGCGCGCGCTGCGAGCGTCGTCGAGGGGCGTGGGCGCGCGACCGGCGCAGGATGGTTCGTCGGGCGCTCGCCGGATGACATCGGCGCGCAGCCGGGCCTGCGATCGACGTCCGGGAACCGGACGGCCGGCGCGCGCGCCCGGCGCGTGCCGGAGGGCGTGCCAGAGGCCGTGCCAGAGGCCGTGATCAACAGCCCTTGGCGAGCGGGTTGTCCAGACACTCCTTGGAGATGTGCACGCCCTTGGCGCGCTCGGCCTTGGCCGCCGCATTCCGGGCCTCCTGGATCCGCTTCTCCATCTCGAACTTCTGCTGGCGCAGCCGGTTGAGCTCGTCCTGCGCCTTCTGGCGGTCGGCCTCGGTCCGCGCGGTCTTCAGCGCCTGGTCGGCGGAGTTGAGCCGGTCGTCCTGGTCCTTCATGTCCTTCGACAGCTTGTCGACCCGGTCCTGGGCCTCCTGGGCCACGCGCACGGCCTCTTCCTTGTCGCGCTGGGCCAGCGCCGCGGCCTCGCGATCGTGCGACGCCTGGATCATGCGCTGGACGGCGAAGATGCCCAGGCCGATGGTGAGCACGATGGCGCCGATGGTCACCGCGACCATCCAGGTCGGCCGCTTCTTGGCGACCTCGGCGCGGCGCAGCTCCATCTCGTGGTGCAGGCGCTGCTGCTCCAGCGCGGCCTGCTGGCGCTGGCGCTCCATGGCCTCTGCGGACTCGACCCGCAGCCGCCCCTCGCGCTCGGCGCTCTCCCGCGCCTGCTGGATCCGGAGCAGCTCGTCGCGCTCGGCCCGGACCTTGGCCTCCTCGGCCTCGATCCGCCGGCGCTCGGCCTCCTGCGCCGCAGCGACCCGCGCCTGCTCCGCGGAACGCACCGCGTGTTCCTCCTCCTGCACGCGGCTCTCCTCGATCTGCCGGAGCTCGCGCAGCGAGAACAACACCGAATTCTCACGCTTCTCGGACTGTGCCATGGACCGTCCTTCGCCGCGGGCGCATCCCGGGACGTACGATCTCTATCACGGCGGATCTCCAGGGGCAACGAGCACAATTGTGCCCGCCGCCCTACTGCGATACACACCCGTCTCCCCATGGGCTTCGTCGATCTTCACAGCCACGTGCTGTACGGCCTGGACGATGGCGCGACCGACGAAGCCGCGGCGCTCGCGATGCTGGACGGACTCGCCGCGCTCGGCATCACCGAGCAGTGCGTGACGCCGCACCAGAAGGCCGGCCAGTACCTGCCGAGCCAGGGCCAGATCGACGCGGCGCTGGCCGCGGTCGAGCGCCTGCGCCGGCCCGGGCATCCGGCGCTGCGGCTGGGCGCCGAGAGCATGTGGGACGATGTATTCATCCGACGGCTCGCCGCGGATCAGCTTCCCTACTACCGTGAGACGCCCGCCTTCCTGGTCGAGGTCCCACCCCCGCTCTTGCCTCCCGCCATGACCGATCACCTGTTCAAGCTCCGCCTGCGCGGCAAGCTCGCGGTGCTGGCCCATCCCGAGCGCTACCACCCGCTGTGGGGCGACGACGAGCTCGCGCGATCGCTGCGCCGGGTCTGCGCGTTCGTCGTCGACCTCGGCGCGGTCGCCGGGTTTCACGGCCGGCGCGAGACCCGGGCCGCGCGCCACCTGCTCGAGACCGGCCTGGCGTGCGCCGTCGCCACGGACCTCCACCAGATCGGCGATCTCCCGCAGGCCGCGGCCGGCCTGGCGTGGATCGACAAGAAGCTCGGTCACGCCGCGGTGACCCGGTTGTTCGATCACGCCCCGCGCGCCATCCTCGCGGGGGAGCTCCCGGACTGACATGCGGCTCGCCATCAACCTCGTCCTGTCGCTCGGCATGCTGGCGCTCTGCACCTGGCTGGTATGGCCGAACGCCGACACGCGCAACGACCTCCAGCACGTGTTCGCCGCGATGCAGTGGGGCGCGGTCGCGCCCTACCTCGCCGGCTGGCTCGGGCTGCAGATCATCGTCCACCTGTGCCGCTCCCTGCGCTGGAACGACCTGTTCGCGCCGCTCGGCGTCCGGGTGCCGACCGGCCCCTTGCTCGCGATCTCGTCGGTCGGGTTCATGGCGATCCTGGCGCTCCCGGTGCGGCTCGGCGAGTTCGTGCGGCCGGGCCTTCTGGGCAAGGGTGGCTACTCGACCGCGGCGGCGGCGCTCGGCACGGTCGCGGTCGAGCGGATCGTCGACGGGCTGATCATCTCGCTGCTGGTGTTCGGCGCGTTCTTCGCCCACCGCGGCCCGGACTCGCCGGGCTGGATGATGGCGACCGCGTACGGCGCGCTGGCGCTGTTCACGGCCGCGCTGATCTTCCTGGCGTTCGCGCTGCGCTGGCCGGCGGCGACGGTGCGGCTCTGCCTCCGGCTCACGCTGCTGCCGCGCTACGCCCCGCGGGTCGCCACGACGATCGAGCATCGGCTGCTCGACATGATCCGCGGCTGCTCGGTGCTCAAGGACGTCCGCCGGCTCCTGGCGTTCCTGATCTGGAGCATGGCGTACTGGACCGCCAACGGCCTCGGCGTCTGGGTGCTCGCGCGCGGGTTCGGGCTGCCGCTGTCGCCGATCGGCGCGTTCGCGACCATGGGCCTGCTCGGCGTCGGCCTCATGCTGCCGAACTCGCCCGGCCTGGTCGGCCAGTTCCAGTGGTTCACGCTGCTCGGCCTGTCGCTGTACCTCGGGTTCGACCCCGATCCCCATGCCGCGCACCCGCCGGTCTATGCGTTTGCGTTTGCGTTTGCGTTCACGCAGTACCTGCTCCAGGTGGTGTGGTACGTCGGGACGGGCTTGATCGGCCTGGCGACCCCGTGGGTCTCGTTCCACGACCTGTGGGCCGTCCGCAGGCCGCCGCCGGACGACGCCAGCGCTGCCGCCTCGCCGGCGCCGCCGGCCGCGCCATCGGCCCAGCTGCCGCGCGCCACGGTCGAGCCGTCGCCCTGACCCGCGCCGCCGGAAACTGGCCCCCGCCCCGCGCCCGGCCGACGATCCGGGCATGCCGCCGATCGCCCCCCGCCCGCCGCGCCACGGCCTCGTCCTCGGCGTGAGCCTCGCCAGCGCGCTGTGCGGCCTGGCGGTGGACACGGATGCCGCGTGGGCTCGCTCCGAGAAGACCCTGGCCTATCCGCGCGATCAGGTGTGGTCGACCGCGGTGCGGTTCCTCGCCGTCGACGAGCATGCGAAGATCACCGAGAAGGACGCCGACGCCGGCTACGTGACCTTCGAGCTGCGCGACGAGGGCAGGCCGTACCGCGGCTCGCTCGAGGTCGTGACGGTGAGCCACGACGGCCACGGCGCGGTCCGGTTCGTGCTGCAGATCGCCGATCGGCCGAGCTGGATGGAGCTCGCCATGCTCGCCCGGCTGGAGGACAAGCTGCGCGCCGAGCTCGGCTCGCCGACTCCGCCCCCGCCCCCGCGCAAGGCAGAGCCCGGCAAGGACGGCAAGGACGGCAAGGATGGCAAGGACGACGGATCCGGCGCCAAGGACGGCGACCGGCACGACGACGGGCCACCGGTGTCCCCGACCCCGTGAGCGGAGGCCGGTGCGGGCGAGCGCGGTGCAGGCGGCGGTTCTGGTAGGCTGCGCCGCGATGGCGACGATCGATCTCCGCAGCGATACCGTGACCCGCCCGACCGCCGGGATGCGCAAGGCGATGGCCGAGGCCGAGGTCGGCGACGACGTGTTCGACGACGATCCGACGGTGCACCGGCTCCAGGACCGGACCGCCGAGCTGCTGGGCACCGAGGCGGCGCTGCTGGTGCCCAGCGGCACGATGGCCAACCAGATCGCGCTGCGCGCCCACACCCACCACGGCGACCAGGTGATCATCGGCAAGGACGCGCACTGCTGGCGCAGCGAGTCCGGGGCGCTCGCGGCGCTGTCGGGGCTGCAGACCACGATCACGGCGGACTACACGTTCACCGCCGCCGAGGTCCGCGCCGCGTTCAAGACCGGCGAGGATCCGCACCTGTCGCTGACCCGGGTCGTCGCGATCGAGAACACCCACAACGCGGCCGGCGGTACGTGCTGGGACCGGGCGCAGCTCGCCGAGGTGATCGACACCGCGCACGGCCTGGGCATGGCGGTCCACCTCGATGGCGCGCGGATCTGGAACGCCGCGATCGCGGGCGGCGCGTCCGAGCGCGAGCTCGCCGCCGGCTTCGACTCGATCAGCGCGTGTCTGTCCAAGGGGCTCGGCGCGCCGATCGGCTCGCTGATCGCCGGCCGCCGCGACTTCATCAAGCGCTGCCGCAAGCTGCGCAAGATGCTCGGCGGCGGGATGCGCCAGGCCGGCGTGCTCGCCGCCGCCGGGCTGTACGCGCTCGATCACCACCGCGCGCGGATGGCCGACGATCACGCCAACGCGCGCGCGCTGGCCGAGCGGCTCGCCGGTGCGCGCCACGTCCGGGTCGATCCGGCGCGGGTCCAGACCAACATCGTGATGATCGAGCTCGACCGCGGCAACCCGGCGGCGGTCAGCCAGAACGCGCGCGAGGCCGGCGTGCTGATCAATGCGGCCGGGCCGCACCGGCTGCGCGCGGTGACCCACCTCGACGTCGATCGCGCCGCCGTGCTGCGCGCGGCCGAGGTCATCGCGGGCATCACCGCGGCGCTGTGACGCTGCCGGCCGGCGATCGTGGCGTGCCGGTCCGCGCGCCCCGGGCGGCAGCGGTCGTCGCGGTCGTCGCGGTCGTCGCGGTCATCGCGGCGGGCGCCGGGGCGTGCTCGGCGCAGGGCACGCTGCCCGAGCTCGCGCTCGCCGACCAGCGCGCCGACGCCGGCGACGTCGACGGCGCGGTCATCGCGTACCGCGCGGCGCAAGGCCAGTGCCGCGCGCTCCGGCCGGCGCGCCGGGCCCGCGCGGCGTGCGGCGAGGCGCTGCTCGGCGAGGCCGGGGCGCTCGAGCACGCCGGCCGCACCGAGCCGGCGATCCGGACCTACCTCGCGATCCCGGCGCGCGCCGGCGACGACGCCACCACCGCCGCGACCGCGGTGTACCGCGCCGGCCTGCTGCTGCTGGCCGGCCACCAGGTCGAGCCGGCGTGGACCGCGCTGTGGCGGGTCGTGACCGACTACCCCGACGAGCCGATCGCCGGCGACGCGCTGCGCGCGGTGGTCAGCGACGGCCGCCGCCGCGACGCTCGCGCGCTGTCCGACCAGCTCGCCCGGCTGCTGACCGCGCTCGCCGAGACCGAGGTCGCCGATAATCTATTGTGGGAGCTCGCCGACCTCGCCGAGCACGAGCTCGGCAACCCGCCGGCCGCCCGCGCCTACTACGACCGGATCGCGGCCGACTACCCGCGCAGCGGCATGCGCGACGACGCGCGCTGGCATGGCGCGCGGATCTCGCGGGCGCTGCACGATCCGCAGGGCGCGGTGACCCGGCTGCGCGCGCTGCTCGCGACCCGCGAGGTCGCGCTGCTCGCCGGCTCGTACTTCTCGATCTGGCTCGACGACGCCCAGCTCGAGCTCGGCAAGATCCTGCGCGACGACCTGCACGACCTGCCGGGCGCCGCCGCCGCGTTCCGCCGCCTGCCCGAGGACTACCCGGCGTCGATCCTGCGCGACGACGCGCTGTACGAGCTCGCGGTCACCCTGGAGCAGCTCCACGACCACGCCGGCGCGTGCGCGGCGATCGCGCGGCTGGTCCGCGCGTTCGCCGACTCCAAGTACCTCGCGCGCGGCCGGGAGCTGTGCCCGTGACCGTCCGGCTGCGCGACGTCCACAAGCGCTACGGGCGGCGCGACGTGCTCGCCGGCGTGTCACTCGACCTCGCGCCCGGCGCGCGGCTCGGGCTGATCGGCCCGGCGGCGTCGGGCAAGACCGTGCTGTGCAAGCTGGTGTGCGGGCTCGAGCAGCCGGATCGCGGCAGCGTCGAGGTGCTCGGCGAGCGCCTGGCCGGCAAGCGCGAGGCCGAGCTCGGCGCGGTGCGCCGCCGGATCGGCATGCTGTTCCAGAGCCCGGCGCTGTTCGACTTCCTGTCGGTCGCCGACAACGTCGCGTTCCCGCTCGAGCAGCGCGGCGGCCTGGCGCGCGAGGCGATCGCCGCGCGGGTCGCCGAGCGGCTGCGCGCGGTCGGCCTGGCCGGCAGCGAGGCCAAGCTCACCGCCGAGCTGTCCGGCGGCATGAGGAAGCGGGTCGGCATCGCGCGCGCCACCGTCGCCGACGCCGAGCTGGTGATCTACGACGAGCCGACCGCCGGCCTGGACCCGGTGACGAGCCAGAAGATCTACGACCTGATGGCCGCCGACCACGCGCGGACCGGCGCCAGCGTGCTCGCGGTGTCGTCCGACGTCACCGCGCTGGCCGGCTTCGTCGACGAGATCGGATTCCTCTACCGCGGCCGGCTGATCTACCGCGGCCCGGCGCGTGCGATCGCCGACGCCCCCGATCCGCTGGTCCGTCAGTTCGTGCGCGGCGAGCTCGACGGACCGCTCGACGACGCCGGCCGCGCGCCCTGAGCGGCTCGGCCCCGGCTACCTGACCTGAGGCCGCAGCTCCGTCCGCCAGGTGACACCGACCGAGAAGAAGTCGATCGCGGTCTTGTAGGTCCCGGGGAACGCATCCATCCCGGTCGCGGTGACCGAGTCGAGGATCTGGTGCTGGAAGCCGACGTCGGCCCGCAGCTGCGGCATGATGTCGTAGCCCGCGCCGATCGACAGCGCCCAGCGGCTCGCGTCGGTGAGCGACGGCGACAACGTCTCGGTCGGCTGATCCGAGCCGACGTTGCGCGTCACGCCCGCGCGCACGGTCAGCGGCTGCAGGAACGCCATGTGGGCCCACTCGCCGGCGACGCCGACCGTGTGCACGTTGTTGTAGCTGCGCTTGACGACCGCCGTGAACCCGCCGTCGCCGATGAAGTGATCGGTCTGGTACTGGCTCCAGTGCTCGAAGCTGTACGCGCCCATCAGCCGCAGGCCCGGCATCACCTCGTAGGCCAGGCCCGCGCGCACCACGTCGGGCATCAGGAAGTCCTCGCTGAGCGGCTGATCGTGGAGCATCGGCTGGAACGCCGCCGGCACGTCGGAGAAGTGCACGTGGCCGGTGAGGCCGATCGTCGACGAGTGCTGGTAGGTGATGCCGAGCTTGATCGGGACCTTCGGCGGCACGACCTCGGTCGCAACCCCGATGCTGTTGCCGCCGCCCGACAGGCCGATCCCCGCGTCGCCGACGTGATCGAGGAAGTTGAGCGCCTGGTGGATCTCCTCGGTCGCCTGGTACCGGGTGTAGTTGATGCCGAACCGGAAGTACGGCAGCAGCTGGAACGCGGCGCCCGCGCCGATCCCGAACACCTGGGTCTTCACCGAGCGGACCGCCTCCTGGCCGACCCAGTTGTCCGGCCAGTTCAGCGTGCCACCGCCGGGCACGCCGAACCCGATGCCGACGCCCCACGCCTGGTCGAACGGCAGCTTCTCGCCGTACGAGATCGCGACGGCCGGCGGCGTGCTGTTCGCCGACACCGACGCCGAGCCCAGCGTCGAGTCCGACCAGTCGGTGCGGTTGTTGGCCACCGCGCCGGCGACGCCGATCGCGAGGCCTTCCTGCGACGCCAGGTCGGCGGCGTTGAGGAAGGTCGCCTCGGGGCCGTTCTGGTCGGCGACCGCGACTCCGCCGAGCGCGAGATCGCGAGGGTTCACGCTGGGAACGAGGTAGCCGCCGGCGAAGGCCGCCGTGGGCACCAGGATCGTGGTTGTGATGATCAGCTTGCGCATGGGTGGCCTCGTCTACTGGGAAAGAACGACGCTGGGGACGGGGTTGCCGGTCATCATGAAGCTGGCCAGGTTCGCCTGGGCCGCCAGCGTGAGATCGGGGCGCTCGAAGCTGAGCAGGAAGCCGTGCCCGCCCGACGGGGTCGGGGGCTGTCCGACGAGGATGTTCCCGGCCGCCGTACCGTCATTGCACTTGGTGGGGTTCCCGAAGTCGGCCGGGTTGAAGTTCTTGCCGGCGAACAGCTGGAAGGTCCCGGTGCTCCCGGGCGCAAAGAACGCCGGGGTGTTGGGCAGCGGTCCCACGGGCGACGCCGGGTTGGCGAACGCGAGGGTGCTCGACCACACCAGACCGAACGGGTTGGGCACGACCTGATCGCAGTTGGCGACCTGGATCAGGACCTTCTTGGCCGCCTGCGGGACCTGGCGGTTGGGGTTCGCCAGCAGGTCGGGCAGCGTGTTGGCCGTGAGGTGACCGGCGAAGTTCACCGGGTCGGCCGGGTCGAGGATCGTCTTGGCCACGGTCAGGAACTGGAGGTACTGCGGCGTGCCCTTCGTGATGCCCAGCCCGGCGAGCAGCTGGTTGAACGCCGTGGCGAACGCCGGCGAGTTGCTGAAGATGTCGACGAGCGTCCCGCCGCCGACATTGAGCCCCGCCTTGGAGATCCGCGAGTTGGTCGCGACGTCCATCGTGCCCTGGATCGCGCCGAGCGACTGACCCGAGAAGTAGACGGTGCCCGGATCGATGATCATGGTGGTGCCGGTCGTGGTCGCCGCATGGGTCACGATGTGGTCGAACACCGCGTTGGTGCTCGGTGGCGGGCCGGTCGGAACGAACGCGATCGCGCGGACGAGCTGGGACTGGTCGATCAGGTCCTGGCGGAGCGAGTCCCGGGTGCGGAAGAAGTTCGCGCTGATCAGGTAATTGCCCGACGCCTTGGCGATCCCGTCCGTGTTGCCGGTGGCTCCCGGCGTGACCGGCACCTTGACCAGGCCGGAGGAGTCGCAGGTCCCCGGTGGCCCCCCCGTGGCCGCGGTGTCGCCCTGACCGGCGGCCATCGGCAGCGGTGTGCAGGCGCCGTTGCAGCCGCTCTGGGGCGACGGGGCCGCCGACAGGCACAGCGAGCGATCGCCGTGCTTGGCGGCGTCGATCGCGACGGTCACCATGCCAGCGGCGGCGAACGCGTCGGCGATCAGCAGCATCTGGGCCCGCCCACCGCCCAGGCCGTGGCGGAACACCATCAACGGGGCGCACTTGGTGAACGCCGAGCGCGGGTCCGGGGCGCCGGGGCAGTTGGGCGCCGCGCCCGGCTTGGGCGTGGCGATCAGGACGTGGATCGGCTCCGCGGCCGCCAGCTTCGGATCGGCGAAGAACGCGCCGCTCGACGGATCGAGCAAGTTGAACGTGGTGATGTTGACCTCGAGGATCTCGTCGATGTTCGACGACGGGATCGTCGGCACCACGCCGTACTTGGTGAACGCGTCCGTCGCGCTCCCGAAGGTGAGGCTGGTCTTGTCCGGCTGCGCGGTGATCGCCGGCAGGCTGTACGGGAACGCGCCGAGATCGGTCGCCGGGCTCACCACGCTCTGGGTGTGGAACGTGTACGCCGTCGCGACCTTGGTGGCGTCCGGCCCGAGCTTGGTGAACACCGGGATCAGCTGCTTGCGCATGGTGTCGAGCGACAGCGCGGTGGTGTCGTCGATGCCCTGCAGCGCCGAGTGACCTCCGACGGACAGCGGGTTGGTGAACCGCAGGATCTTGGCCACCGTGCCGGGCCCGATCGCCTTGCCGGCCTTGTCCTTGATGTCGGTGGTCATCACCACCGCGTAGTCGGTGTTGTCCTTGAGCGGCCGGCTCCGGAACACCGAGCTCGGGTCGCCATTGGTCGCGCCGGCGGGCTGGGCCGCGATCGCCGGCGCCAGCTTGGGCTGCGCCGTGTCACAGATCGTGCCGTTGAACTGCGCGGTGAACTCGCACGGCTCGATGATCAGCGCGCCCAGCGGCGGGTCGGCGGTCACCAGCGCCGGATTCTTGGGGTCGGTCAGGTCGTACAGCCGCAGGCTGCTGCTGGTCACCGTCGCGCCGTCGATCAGGTCCGAGGTCGGCGCGAGGATCGCGCCGGTGGTCGAGAACCCGTCGAGCGTGAGGAACCCGGCGGCGGCTGGATTGGGGCACGCCCCGGTCTTGTCGAGCTTCGAGCCGAGCAGCGCGCAGGCCGCCGTCGGCGTGAGCTTGTGGCTGGTCGGATCGCGCAGCAGATCGAACGGCAGCGGCGCCAGGCCGCGCGCCGGATCGACCTCGACGTTGGTGACCGTCGTGTCGATCTGGAACGTGCTGGCGATCGCCATCTGCTCGTGCGGGAACACCGCATCGGCGGCCGGGAACGCCGTGTTCTTGTAGATCCCGATCAGCAAGTTGAGCTGGACGGCCTGCGCGAGCGCGTCCATCGTCGAGCCGTTGTTCTGGGCCTTGAGCAGCCCGATGTTCTCGGGGAGGGTCAGGTCCTTGCCCTGCTCGATCAGGTCGAACACCGGCGACGGCGTGACCGGGATCGCGGGCGAGTCGGCGGTCGCCAGGGTCTTGACCCCCATGTCGCCGCCGCGCATCACCAGCACGTAGCCGCCCGTCGGCCACGGCAAGTGGTCCTTGTGGTGGATGCTCAGCGTGCCGTGATCGCTGACCCCGGAGGCGTCGGTCGGGATGACGTAGTCGTCCGCCGTCGGCGTCTCGAGCGCCACCGGGCCGGTGGGGCCGATCACGAACAGCGTCGCGGGCGTTACCGTCGACAGATCGAGCGCCGGCGCCATCGGCTTGAGCCGGCCGTTGTCGTAGGTGTTCTCGGTGAAGTCGATCGTGAGCGGGACTTCCTGATCGCTGGGGAACTTGCCGTTGAAGCTGGCGAGCAGCTCGGCCTGCGCGCACATCGGCGT
Source organism: Kofleriaceae bacterium (assembly GCA_036265355.1). Classification (GTDB taxonomy): domain Bacteria; phylum Myxococcota_A; class Polyangia; order Haliangiales; family Haliangiaceae; genus JABFXX01. The sequence continues at coordinate 38,462 of DATAPF010000170.1, forward strand.
CTTGCTGGCGTCCCCGTTGGCCGGCGCCGGACACACGCTGTTGAGCGGCGCGATGAACACCAGGTCGTTGGGCAGCGGGATCTTGGCCGCGGTCGGATCGAAGACCGCGGTGACGGTCGGGGGCGGGGTGACTTGCGGTAGGTCCGGCTCGCAGGCGCCGATCGCCAGTGCCAGCACGGCAGCAGATAGACTCCGGAGCATGGCTCTCTCCACGATAAGGGTAGTCATAGGGTCTGGGGGGTCTGGGGGCCCGGGGGGGCCTAGGGGGCCTGGAAGGTCTGGGTGGCAACCGCGACGGCGCTGATCTGGCCGCCGGCGGCGTAGTCGAAGTACGAGTTTCTCACCCACTGGCCGAGCAGATCGGGCGTGGTGGTCACGGCCGGGCCATCGCGCTCCGGCCCGGGCAGCTGCATCTTCACGACCGGCTTGGCCTCGTCCATCAGCGAGATGTGGCGGACGTTGCCGCTCGATCCAAACGAGAAGCTGGTCCCGGAAGCGGTGAGCGATGGGCTACCGACGTCGACGGTGAACGCGCCGCCCGGCCGCGCGAACGGACCGGGCGCGTACCCGCTGGTCACCAGCGCCAGCAGGCTGACCGGCTGCATCGTGTGCACGCGGCCCCACACCCAGGTCTTCGGGTCGGGGCCGACCAGCCCGCTCAGCGTGTCGTAGGCGGTGACCAGCGCGGTCGCCACCTGCGTGGCGCACGACTTGGGCGCGACCACCTGACCCGTGGTGGGGTTGACGTCGTTGCAGAACGACGTGCTGCCGGCGCCCTGGGGTGTGGCCATGAACAGCAGCGCCTTGATCGCCGCCAGCCCGTTGACCCCCTGGCCGGCGACCGCGAGGTCGTCGGTGAAGACGTTGGTGACCAGCACGCGGAGGAACTCGTGGAACAGGAAGCAGGCGGACGAGTTCGCGACCACGACCGGCGTGGTGTCGGCGGCGCCCCCGGGATCCGTGCCGGTGAGCCCGGACGGGCAATCCGCGCCGGCGGCGGCCCACGCGGCGATCATGTTCGCGGCCAGCCCGAGATCGGGGGGCGAGCCCCCAGGCGCGCTCGTGGCCACCCCGGCGATGATCGGCGCGAACGCCAGCCCCAGCCGCGACGCGTGGTCGGACTGGATCTGCATCATGTCGTCGAGCGACACCTTGCCGTTCCTGGCGATCGCCGCCGCGAGCATCTGCTCGATCCGCGTCGCGCGGAACCCGCTGGAGTCGTCCCAGCTGAAGCTCAGGTACGGCGGATCCGTCGCCGGGTTCTCCGGGCGCGGATCGTTGTCGTCGTTGTCGGACACGCCGGTCGGGTCGGCGTTCGCGGTGAAGAAGTAGCCCTTGGCGGGGTTCTTGCCCTGCGGCAGCGTCGCGTCGGCGATCCAGCACGTCGGGTCCAGCTTGGCCGGCGCCACCGTGCAGTCGACGGAGCCCCCCGGCCCCCACTCCGCCGACCCGTCGCCGGGCAGCGGGAACCACGGCAGGAGCGGGGTGGCCGTGATGGCCCACGGCCGGACCGGGACCAGCGCGTGCGGATCGTAGGCGATGTTGCCCTTGTCATCGGCGAGCACGAAGTTCTGTGCCCCGGTCGCGTAGTCCTTGAGCGCGAGCATCGCGGCGTCGACGTCGGTCGCGGTGTTGAGCCCGTAGAACGCCTTGCTGTCCAGCGTGTTGCCCTCCTGGCCGGTCCACCGGACGCTGACTCCCTTGCCGGTCTTGGGATCGGGAGCCTGGATGACCGGCCCGTGGTGGGGGACCATCAGCACGAACGGCGCCGGGACGGTGGCGGGGATCAGGCCGGTCGGACCGGGGCCGATCCGCACCTTGTAGACCTGGGGAAACGCCAGGGTCGGCACCAGGCCGTTCTTGAACGCGACGCACGGCGGATCGGTCGGGCCGCTGCCCGGGCACGGCGCGAACTGCTCCAGGTAGACGTCGGTCACGTCGTAGCCCACGACCGTGACGCCCCAGCCGACGTGGGCGCCGCGGCCGACCAGCGCGCCCGGGACTCCGGGGAACGACCCGCCGGTCAGGTCGAGGTTGTCGCTCTGGTTGCTCGAGGTCATCGCCGCGAGGTGGAACAGCGGCGGATACTGCAGCGACAGGTGCGGATCGTTGGCGACCATCGCGGCGCCGGTGGCGGACTTGCCCCCGGACACCACCCAGTTGTTCGAGCCGATGCTCGCGTCGAGCGGGCGCAGTCGATCGTGCAGCTCGGCGGTGCGCGCGGCCGCCGCGGTCAGCGCATCGCGCCACGGCGCCAGGTCGAACTTCGCGGGGCGCCGGCGCGGGGCGACCGAGGCGTGAGACGCCGGGGCGCTCGAGATCCCGGCCGGGCCGGCCGACAGCGTATGGCCGCGCTCCGTGAGCGGCGACGGCGCCCGGACCCAGGCCAGCATCTTGCCGGCGTCGGGCAGCTTGCCGCCCAGCGCGGCCGGGCCGTAGGTCGCGAGGAACTTGCCGTTATCCAGCTCCGCATTGAGCGTCTCGGACAGCTGGAACTGGTTGAGCCGGCCGATCGCGAGCGTGTCCTCGATCCGCCAGGCATCGAGGTCCGCCGGGGTCAGCGCGAACGGCAGCTGCGCGTACTCGCCGGGGAGCACGGCGCCGGGTGTCGCCTTGAGCTGAGCGAGGTACGCGTTGACGCCGGCGGTGTACGCGGTCAGCAGGTCGAGCGTCTTGTGATCCGGATCGGCCTCGGCGGCTACCCGGAGCGCGGACTCGAGCCGCTGGCCGTCGCGGGTCGTGAACAGCGTCCGCAGCTGGAGGTCCGACGACAGCCCGCTGGAGCCGATCAGCTCGGCGAGGTGGCCCTCGGCGACGTGGCGCAGGAAGTCCATCGGGAACCAGCGGTCGCGCGCCTGCAGGTAGCCCTGGACGGCGATGCAGTCGACCGCCTGGGTGCACTGGATGTGCGGGACGTCCTGGGCGTCGTACTGCACGGTCACCGCACCCTTGAGGCCCGGGATCGAGACCGGCTTGAGTGCGGCCGGCGACGACGCGATCTTCACGCTCGCCGTCAGGTTGCCCGCCGTCGCGGTCAGCATCCCCGCCGCGGTGCCCAGCGGTGGGAGGTACACGACGTGGAGCCCGGAGGTCGCGGTCAGCGTGCCGCCGGTGACCGTCCACGCGACGTCCGCCGTGCTGCCGACCACCTGCGCGGTGAAGTCGGTCGGGCCAGAGATCGCGACCGTGCCGGCGTTTCCCGACGGTGTGATGGTCAGCGACGGCGTCACGCCGCTGCTGGTCGACCCGCATCCGCACAGCAAAGTTCCGGAAAGCCAAGCTGCCGCAACGATCAACGAGCGCATGAAAGCTCCCAGGCTAACGAAGTCGAAATTCCCCGGTCGCGCGCATGGACGCGTGCCCGGCGCGAGGACCCTAACCCTTTACCAAAGGAACGCGGTGCTGTGTGGGTCGACGGACGGGGAACCCCCCGGAGACTGTAGAGACCTGTTCATGACGCATCACAGCGCAGCCAGGAAGCCTTCGCAGCCGGCGCCTACATGCTCGTCCGGTGCCGGCGATGCCACGGACGGCGCCGGCCCGCCGCGCGCGGTATCGTAGCTCGTGCTCGAGCGACCCGCGCCGCCGGCCCCTGCGACCGCGCCGCGCGCGGGCCTGATCGCCGGGGTCGGCGCAGGCGCGGTCGCCGTCGCCCAGGAGGTCGGCGGCATCGTCCTGCTCACCGCGGAGGTCGCCCGGGCGCTGGTCCCGCCGCGGATCGACCGGCGCGAGCTGGGGAAGAGCCTCTACAAGATGGGCAACCGCTCGGTGCCGATCGTCGTGCTCACCGCGCTGTTCGCGGGCGGCCTGATGACCCTGCAGGCGGGTCCTTTTGTGAAAAAGTTTGGCGCCACTGCACTCGCGGGCTGGGCGGCGGGCTACGCGGTGCTGCGCGAGCTCGGCCCGATCCTCATCGCGCTGATGTTCTCCGGCCGGGTCGGGGCCAACAACACCGCCGAGCTGTCGACGATGACGGTGACCGAGCAGCTCGACGGGCTGCGCGCCCTGGCGATCGATCCGGTGCAGTACCTCGTCCTGCCGCGCGTGGTGGCGATGATGACCACGCTCGTCGCGCTGACCGTGATCGGCGACCTCGTGGCGCTGACCGGCGCGGCGATCGTCGGCCGGCTGATGCTCGGCATCGAGTGGTCGACCATGTACCACGGCTTCGTCGACAACCTGCGGCCGTTCGACTTCCTGCACGGCGTCTACAAGTCGATCGCGTTCGGCGGCGCGATCGCGGTGTCGTCGTGCTACTTCGGCGTCACCGTGCGCGGCGGCGCGGTCGGCGTCGGCCGCGCGGTCAACCATGCCGTGGTCGCCGCGGCGATCTCGATCATGCTGCTCGACTTCTTCCTGACCTACCTGACCGGATGATGGACGCGGCGCGCTCGATGCCCTCCCGGGTCGCCGGCTGGACCCAGCGCCGGATCGCGGCCGCGGGCGGCGCGCTGCTCGCCGCCGGCGCGGCCAGCCGCGAGCTCTGGGGCGTCTACGTCGCGACCTGGGCCGGCGTCGCGCGCCTCGCGTCGCGCCGCGAACGCCGGGGCCGCCAGGGCCGCCAGGCCAGCGAGATCGTCCGCCAGCTGTACTGGATCGGCAACCGCTCGATCGTGTTCATCGCGGTGACCCTGGGCTTTCTCGGCATGGTGATGGCCTACGAGGCCTGCCTGCAGCTGTCGCGGGTCACCGGCGACTTCTCCCAGGTCGGCGCCCAGCTGCTCAAGCTCGACGTGTCGGACTTCGCCGCGACCTTGACCGGCCTGATGCTCGCGACCCGGGTCGGCGCCGGCATCGCCGCCGAGATCGGCTCGATGAAGGTCACCGAGCAGATCGACGCGCTGCGGATGTGCGGCGTGCTGCCGATCGACTACCTGATCGTGCCGCGGTTCATCGCCTCGCTGATCATGACCCTCGCGCTCAGCGTGCTCGGCGGCGTCGTGATGTACGGCGCGAGTGGGCTGACCGCGAAGTACTCGTTCGCGGTCAACCCGGGGACGTTCTTCGACGCGTCGATGGTCCGCGTCCGCCACGTCGCGCTGCTCGTCATCAAGGCCGCGGCCTACGGCGCCGCGATCCCGGTGGTCGCCGGGTTCTGCGGCCTGCGCGCCCGGGGCAGCTCCGAGGGCGTCGGCTGGGCGACCACCGCCGCGGTGATCGGCGGGTCGCTCTCGGTGATCGTCCTCGACTTCGCGATCTCGGCGGCCGCGCTGGGGGTGTTCGGCGGTGACCTGTGACCGAGCCGGCCGCGTTCATCGAGTACCGCGCGGTGTCCAAGGCATTCGGCGGCCAGCCGGTGCTGCGCGACATGAGCCTGGCGATCCGGCGCGGCGAGATCCTGTTCATCATCGGCACCTCGGGCGTCGGCAAGTCGGTGACGATCAAGCTCCTGATCGGCCTGCTCCGCCTCGATCGCGGCGAGATCTGGTTCGACGGCCGGCGCGTCGATCAGCTCGCCGAGCGCGCGCTGGTGCCGCTGCGCAAGCGGATCGGCATGGTGTTCCAGAGCTCGACCCTGTTCGACTCGATGACGCTGGCGGAGAACGTCGCGCTGCCCCTGCGCAAGCACCGGCGCCTGGCCTGGCCGGCCGCGCTCGACGAGGCCCGCCGCCGGCTCGCCGAGGTCTACATGGCCGAGCACGCCGATCGCTACCCGGCCGAGCTGTCCGATGGCATGCGCAAGCGCGCCGCGATCGCCCGCACCCTGGCGCTCGATCCCGAGGTCGTGCTGTTCGACGAGCCGACCACCGGCCTCGATCCGGTCAGCGCGCGCCGGATCGATCGCCTGATCCGCGAGCTCGCGTCGCGGCTCGGCGTCACCGCCGTCGTGGTCTCGCACGATCCGCCGTCGATCTTCGGCACCGCCGACCGCGTCGCCCTGCTCTACCAGGGCATCGTGCACGCGCTCGCCACGCCGGCCGAGCTGCGCGCCTCGCCCGATCCGATCGTCCAGCAGTTCATCACCGGGCAGTCGTCGGGCCCGATGGAGACGCCCGGGTTCTGATCCGCCGGCGAGCACTCTGCAGCCCACGCTTGCGGTCTCCGATGGCTCGTCCGATGCGACTGCGCTTCGGGGAGCGATGGCCCCGCGCCGGCCACCGACTCCGTCCCGGCGCGGGCCGCAGTCGGGGCGCGGCACGATCGAGAGACCACGGGTCGAGGCGCTGCTGACGCCGCGCCGGTGGTCGTATTGCCGCGGGGTCGCTTCTGCAACGACGGATCCGATGACCCAGCCGACGAGGGACCACCCTCATCGGCGCAGACGGCGGTAACCATGAACACGGAAGACCGCGTGGACGGCCCTGTGACTGGCGCGCCGCGGCTCACCAGGTCGACGTGGACGCTCCACTCACAGTGCATCGCCCCGCGCGGACGTTCCCTTTCTGGTTTATTTTTATTTATTGATCGTTCCCGAGCGAACTGGCCGGCAGTGTCACACCTTCGTGAGCCAGATCGAGGCTGGATGCGCCATCACGACTTCTCCGAAGAAACAAGACAGGAAAAAATCCCGGCCCGGAGCCTCCGCGCGGGCGTTAGCGTTGAGAGCTCTGTGGGCAACGCGCATGATCGGCGGTGCTGGCCGTGGCGCGTTGGCCATCACAGGTCTCAAGGAGGTCACGCGATCTGCAGCACCTCGTCGCTGTGGAGACCATCTCGGGACTACGATCAGCGAAGCCATGCAGTGAATGAGCCTCTGAATCAGAGAGGCAATCAATTGGTGACAGAATTGATGACACAATAGTACATTTAAATCGGCGATTTCAAGTGGACAGCACATCACGCAGTCGCTATCAACGAGACATGGCAACGGCGAGTCCTCGGCGGCAGCGGAAGCGGCACGTGCAGCAGGACCTGTTCCGGCACGGCGGGAAGCGCCGACGCGCGGGCCGAAAGCCCAGGTGCGGGCGCGCAGGTTCGCCGCACAAGTCGCGGCCTGTGGTCAAGCCGTATCACCCGGTGCACGTCGTGATGCGCGTCGTGCCGGCCGTCGGCAGCCTGCGCCGACGGGGCATGTACAAGGCGATGCGCAACGCGACGATCACCGCGGCGTTGCGCGATCGAATCCGCATCATCCATGTGCACGATGTGCCCGGCAAGCGGCGCTGAACGGGCGCAGCGCCGCCATTCGCGCTCGGAGCTCAGCCGACTCCGCAGCGGGAGCCGAGCTCGGTGCGCGCATGCGCACGGCCGGTCGGGACCGCGGCATGCATGACCGCGGGGCGGAGGTACGAAAGATGAGCACTCTCTCGACAGCAGCCTGGGCCGCTCACGATGTCGGACTCGCCACCGCGGTCGGTGGCACGCTCTACGGCCGCGCCGCCCTGGAGCCCGCGCTCCACGAGATCGCGGATCCGATCGAGCGCGATCGGGTCTCGACGGCCGCCTGGCAGAAGTTCACCTGGATCAACCTCGCCGCGCACGGCGTGGTCGCCGCGACCTGGTTCGCCGGGCGCTCGATGCTGAGCGGCCGCGAGGTCAGCGGCACGGCCCGCGCCATGACACGGATCAAGGACGGGCTGGTGGTGGCGAGCCTGGTCACCGGCATCGCGACCGCCGTGCTGGGGCGCATGCTCGGCACGTGCGCCCGGCGCGGCGAGGGCCCGGCCCAGGTGCGCGAGGCGGGCGGCACCGCGCGCGGCGGCGAGCGCACCGTGGCGCTTCAGCGGGCGGTGGGCGGCCTCGGCATCGCCAACCTGATCGCCAACATCGGCACCCTGGGCATCACCGCGGCGCTCGCGATGGAGGGCAGCCGGTCGCCCCGGTTCGCGGCGCGCAGCCGGTTCCTGCCGTGACCCGCCCGGCGCGATACCGTCGGTGATCCACCGTCGCGGCGCCACGGCGCGGCACCGCGGCGCTGCGCCTCACCCCGCGGTCGCGCCCGGCGATGGCATCAGGCCGAGCTGGCGGAGCATCGCGATGTCGTCGCGATAGATCCAGTGCTCGGCGATCCGCCCGCCGACCACGCGCGACATCGTGATCCCGGTGATCCGCACCGCGCGGCCGGTCGCGGGGATCCCGAGGCCGCCGCCGGTGTGGGTGCCGGTCATCGTCCAGCGCACGACGACGCGGTCGCCCTCGGCGACGATGTCGTGGATCTCGTTGTGGGCGTCGGGGAACGCGGCGAGCAGGCGGCGGACGCCGTCGGCGAACCCCGCCGGCCCCGGGGCCGTCCCCGGCAGCGCGCCGTGGTCCACGAAGCTCGGCGCGAGGAAGCGCTCGACCTCACGCTCGAGCTCGTCGGGCCGCTGCTGCCCCCACACCCGTTCGATCGACTCGCGAACCAGCTGCTTGTTGCGCATTGCCTCGTCCATCGCAGTCCTTTCCCCGGCGGCAGGCGCGTGCGCCGCCGGCAAGCCCGGATCGATCACCGCGCGCTCCGCGCCCCGAGCACGACGTCCAGCGCGCCGAGCAGCGCGCGCTCCAGCGAACCGCGCGGCCGGATCGCCCAGCGCAGCGGCACGCCGTCGAGCAGCGCGACCAGCGCGCGCGCCGTCGCCGCCGAGCGCGGCCGGCCGGCCCGGCGGACCAGCGCGGCGATCGCGCCGGTCAGCACGCGATCGCGCAGCTCGATCTGCGCGCGCAGCCCCGGGTCCGCCAGCCACAGCGTCGAGAACGCGACCAGGTTGACCAGCTCGCGCGGCGAGCGGGCCTGGCGCGCGTAGGCCCGGAACAGCCAGCGCAGCCCGTCGCGCAGCTCGCGCCCGCGCAGCGCCGCGACCAGGAGCTTGGTCTTGCCGGTCGCCCAGCGCTGCATCTCCATGATCAGCGCGCGCTTGGACCCGATCCGCTTGAACAGCGCCGGCTGGCTGACCCCGAGCCGCGCCGCGATCGGCCGCAGCGACAGCCCCGCCGGGCCGTGCTCGCGCAGCACGTCGTACGCCGCGGCGATCAGCTGCTCGTGATCGTAGGCCGGCGGGCGGGGCATTGGTTATCAGATGATAACCATGGCGCCGGATCCGTCAAGCGGTGTCGCGCGCACGGCGGCCGTTGGATATCGCGCGATAACCAGCGGCTCGCGTGTGGCCCTCCGATTCGGCCGCCAGTTGCGCAAGCCCGTCGCAACCGCAGCGGAGCCGCTCACGGCAATCGCGAACATGCCGATCGACCCGAGGATCGCTCGACCAGTGCATCGCCAGCTCAGCAATCGTGGTGCGGCGGACCGAAGCTGGTGTACGAGGCGCGGTCTGGCTGGCAGGGCTGACCCGAGTACGCCGCGGCACAGGCCAGCCGCTCCCGGTCGCCTCCTGTCATCAAGCCTCCGGTGTCCGGCTTCCGGACGCGTTGGCATGAACTCTCTCGATGTGCTTGCCACACGAAGTCGGATTTGGCAGCATGGCGGCCGATGTCGGTGGACGGCATGGATGGTCTTGCAGCGCTCCGTGCCCGGCTATTCGAGCTCGTCGAATGGTTCGGTCAGGACATTGATCGGCTGCCGGCGGCGCAGGCACGCTGGCGCGTCGCACAAGACGGCAGCCAAGGCGATGACCTGTGGCGACATCGGGTCGAGCGTGAGACGGAGCGCTATCTGGCTGGGCTCGCATCGCCGCCGCTGGCCTTCGAGCCGCTGTCACCGGACCGATCTGCGGAAACCGTGCGGCTCGAGCTCGAGGCAATCGACCGGGCGGCCTGGCTATGGCCTGGCTCCGCACACGATCTGGCTCCACAGCGGTTCGGTTCCGGGGATCGCGCACGACATGTCATACGCCTCGGCCGCGAGCGAACCCCACACACGGGCAAGCAGGCCGGCGTGCTCTACACGCACCTCCGACATCACGCGCTCCTACCGCTGCACGTGACGGTACCCGCACGACCCGGCTCACTTCGCGTTCGGATCAAGACCGTCGCGGTGGGATTCGAGCAGCCGCTCGCCCGCGCCGAGATCGGTCTCGCAACGACGAGCTTCGACGACGATGCATCGATCGAGTGGACCGGTGAACGCGCCATCGCGATCCGCAACGGAGAGGACCGAGCCGCCAAGCTGTGGGCGACGATCCAGGCCGCGGAGAGCGGAGGAGTCGATGTGCTGGTCGCGCCCGAGCTCACGGTGACGCCTGAGGCGCGACGCTGGATCGCCCGGCAGCTGCGTTGGCCCTCCGGAGCAGCTTCGAATCGCCTCGCGCTGGTGGTGCCAGGGAGCTTTCACGAACAGGTGGGTCAGCGGTTCGTGCATCGCGCCATCGCGTTCAGCGGCTCCGGGAACTCGCTGATCGAGCACCACAGCTCGTGGCCTACGGGGCACTCGCTGGTCGGGTCGAGGACATCCAGCTCGGCGATACGGTCAGCGTGCTGATCACGCCGATCGGCATCATCGCGATCGCGATCTGCAAGGATTTCTGCGACGACCACGTCGGGGCGATCTGGCACGAGATCCAGCCGGAGTGGCTGCTCGTCCCGGCGTACGGCCCAGGCGAGCGGGCGCACCAGGCGGCGGCAGCTCGCATCGGCCGGATGGTCGGCACGGTCACTGTGCTCGCCCATCAGGGAGATGCCTCCCAGAACACGCCTTTCCGCAGCTTCATCCACGACGCCGGCAAGCCCAGCGATACCCATGGCAACTCGCCAGACTTCCGGAAGATCACGGTGGTCATCATGACGCGAAGGCCTTGATTTGACTTGGCGTTAGGCCAACTGTAAACTACGCTAAAGATCTAAGTTTAGGCCAAGCATGTTGCTCATCAAGTCTCCGGAGTACTGGGCGCGCGAGGCGACCCTCGCCGAGCTGCAAGCCGAGGTTCGCAAGCTCGATGCATTCGACGAACAGACCGCGGAGGTCCTCGACGCTGTGTACATCGATCGCTGCATGCGCATCCTGGCGCGCGTGCACGATGGTTCGCGCGAGGATGCACTTGCGCTGGCCGATCACCTCGAGCGTGTCGCCCACGACAGCGTTCGCGATGAGCTCGACCGGCTGGAGCGGCCCTACTTTGCTCGCTGGCGTCTGCTGTCGGAGATCATGTCTCGCGCCGCGTTGAGACTCGAGGTGCCGAACCGGATCCTCGAGCGCCGACACGTCCGCGAGATCCTGCTCCAGCTCCATCTTGCCGGTGGTCGCATCGCCCAGGGCGACCTGACGCTGATCCCGAACGAGGGCCAGCGCTCGGTGACGCTCAAGTTGATGGAGCAATGGGACCTGATCGTCCGCCAGGCTAACGGGCAACAGCGATTCGTCTCGATCACCGAGCTCGGACGCCTCGCGATCAAGGAGGATATCGCGGCGCAGGTCGCGACATCCTCGTCGTCTCGCGCGAGGATCGAGCGCGGTTGTCGCATGACCGAACCCGTGCGCGCGGCCTCGTGACCACCTACACCACGACCTTCTACAGCTTCAAGGGTGGCGTCGGCCGCACGACCCTGCTGGTCAACGTCGCGAGCATCCTCGCAGAGCGCGGGGAACGCGTGCTGATATGGGATCTCGACCTGGAGGCGCCTGGCGTTCACCATTTCCCCGGACTGCAGCCACCTGAGCAGCTCTGGCAGAGCGGGTTCCTCGAGTGGTTGGGAGATACCCCGCCCTGCCCTACGCCCGATCCAACGCTCGCGTGGCCCTCCGAGTCATGGCTGAATATTCTCGGAGAGAGGGTGTACGCGGCACGCGGAGAACATCGCGGCACCATCCTCGTGTTGCCAGCACTCGGTACGCTCGCCGATCTTGGCCATCGCTACGCCACGGTGGACTGGAACGCGCTGTTCGTCGAACACCCCGAGCATGGCCTTCACCTGCTATGCCGGGCACGCGATGCCCTGATCGCGCGGTTCGAGCCGACCTTCCTGTTCATCGATTCGCGGACCGGAGTATCGGATCTCGGCGGCTTTGTCACACGATATCTCCCCGACTGCACGGTCCTCGTCGGTAACTACAGCGCGCAGAGCACCGAGGGTCTTCGGAGCGTGTATCTTGCCCTCGATCGTTTTGCGACCGAGCGTGGCGAGTCCGAGCCATATCGTCGCGGGAAGCTCGATCGCATGCTCGTCGCATCCCCAGTGCCGGTTTCACCGACTGCACGTGACCGCGGGCGCGAGCGATGGTCAAGCGGCTTTCCAGGTGTCGCCCCTCGTACGTTGATCGAGATTCCCTTGGTCGAGAATCTGCTCTATGCTGAGGATGTGCTTGTTCGCAGCGCCCCATCGAGCGATGCCGCGCGCGCCTATCGCGAGGTCGCCGAGCGGTTGCTCGAACTGCGCGCATCACGTGTCCGCAGCGATGTGTCACATGGCTTGCATACGACCAGGAAGACGCGCCTTGCATATGTCGAACGACTGCTCCAGCTGCTAGAGTTCGAGATCGGACCGTCCGACTACGCCGATTTCGTAGCGCGTGAACGAACGCCACTCGCTGAACATACGTACTTGGTTACCTATATTCAGTCTCGGGCGGACCTAACGATACCTGATTTGATCAATCGCATGCGCGGCTTGCCCGAATCCACGCATGCTCAGGGGTTGCTGATCGTAGACATGGCCCATGATGACGAGCGCCGTGCTGCACACGCGGCAGGTATCGCGCTACGAACAGTCCCAGAGCTCGAAGATCAGCTTGTCGATCTGCAAGCCTACAGCTACGCGATCCGACGCGAGTTCGAGGACAGTGAGTTGGCGCGCACCTATGTGGTGCAGCCGGTGATAGAAAGAAGTTGTGCTGACGACGCGCTTGCCGTGGCAATGCGATGGGCGAGGGGCCACGGGCCACAAATTCTCATGCTTGTCGGCGAGGCGGGCAGTGGAAAGACGAGCTTGCTGCGCCGGCTGAGCTACGAGCTAGCGACCCAACACCGCGACGATCCGAGCTTGCCGCTACCAATGCTGATCGACCTGTATCGAGCTGGTCCCAATGCCACCTTCATCACACTGCTCCAGGAACATCTACATGCGACGATCGGTTGGCGCGGCAATCTCGAGGCGATTCTGTATCTGCTCCAGACCGGCCGGCTAGTGCTCCTGTTCGATGATCTCGAAGAGAACAGCGCCGCTCCCCGAGGAATGCAACGCGTGCTGCGACGACTTCCCAGATCGATAACTGCGTCTGAAGTGGTCACTACCATGCGAATGATGATAACAACGCGCTCGCATCTCGACTCAGCAACGGGCAAAATGCTCAGCACCGGAAGCTCGCAGAATGCCCAGGTCGTGGAGCTTGCGCCATTCGATCGGCCTCAGATCGCTAGCTTTCTCGAGTACAAGCTGGGTGCTGTACAAGCCGCGGCTGCCCTCGCTCGGATCCTCGCGGCACCCACGCTCTTGAAGCTGGCATCACGACCGCATCTACTCCAACTCCTTTCCGATATCATCGTGGAGGCCGACGATACCCTGGAGCAAATCACAGTTGCTTCGCTTTACGATCGCTACGTGGCACGCTGGATCGATGCGAATTCACATGGCTTTCTGCAGCCGCTCCAGTGCACGCCGGCACTTGAACGCCTTGCTGCTGAGCTTTGGGAACGTAGGGGTGACGTACTTTCCGCAGAGGAGCTGGTTGCCACACTCCGGGACATG
>DATAPF010000171.1:0-27486 GCA_036265355.1 Kofleriaceae bacterium
CCGCGCCGGATCCATGGCAGCAGCCGCCGGCGGTCGCGCCGCGACCCACGCCGGGCCCGCGGCCGCCGCGTCCTGCGCCGGCCGCGCCGACCAGCGGCCAGAAGATGTCGATCGGTCAGGGTGTGCAGCTGGTGATCCCGGCGGGTTTCCAGATCGCGGCGAAGGACAACCTGGTCGTCGCGGCCAACCCGCGCGGCGTGCTGATCGCCGGCGGGCCGATCGAGATCGCGAGCAACGATCCGAAGGAGCTGGCCCAGTACCACGCCAGGGTCAACCACCTGGTGTTCGACACGCTGATGACGGTGCCGGTCGGCGGCGTGCAGCGCCCGGCCGCGGTGTTCCACGCCACGTTCGCCGGCGTCGCGGTCATCCACCTCGCGGTCGCGCTGATCGGCCCGACCTACCGGGTCGCGGTGGCCTTCCAGTTCCCGGTCGCGCTCGGCAAGGATGCGCCGACCGGCCGCATCGGAGACGACCTGTTCAAGCGCGGTATCCTGTTGCCGTGACCGACGCCGTGACCGGCTCGCTGGCCAGCCGCCGCGAGTGTGGTTAGATGCGCGGATGACGCCCGAAGCCCGAGCCGCGATCCGCCTGACGCAGTACGCGCGAGGCGGTGGTTGAGCCGCCAAGCTACGGCTCGGTGAGCTGTCCCAGGTCCTGGCGCACCTGCCGGCCGCGCAGTCCGCGGGCGGTGGGCGCGCCGACATCATCGTCGACCACGAGCTGTCCGACGACGCGGCCGTGGTGCGCGGCGCGGCCGGCCGCGACCTGGTGCTGACCGCCGACGTGATCGCGCCGCTGGTCGACGATCCGGACGCGTTCGGCGCGATCGCCGCCGCCAACGCGATGTCCGACGTGTGGGCGATGGGCGGCGAGCCGCGGTTCGCGCTCAGCCTGGTGTTCTTCCCCGACGACCAGCTGCCGCTCGACGTGCTCGACGCGATCCTCGCCGCCGGGACCCGGACCTGCGCGCAGGCCGGCGTCGCGATCGTCGGCGGCCACTCGGTGCGCGACGCCGAGCTCAAGTACGGGCTGTCGGTGACCGGGGAGGTCGAGGCCGGCGCGCTGTGGTCCAACCGCACGGCGCGGCCCGGCCAGGTCCTGGTGCTGACCAAGCCGCTCGGCACCGGCGTGATCGGCCAGGCGATCAAGAAGGGCGTCGCCAGCCCCGCCGCGACCGCCGCGGCGATCGCCGCGATGACCACGCTCAACCAGGGCGCCGCGCGGGTCGGCCATGCGCACGGCGCGACCTCGGCCACCGACATCACCGGGTTCGGCCTGCTCGGCCACCTCCGCAACATCGTGCGCGGCTCGCAGGTCGGCGCGCGGATCGAGCTCGCGCAGCTGCCGCTGCTGCCCGACGCGCTCCACCACCTGCGCGCCCGGCTGTGCCCGGCCGGCAGCAAGGCCAACCGCGGCTTCGTCGCCGATCTCGTGCGGTGGGCCGACGGCGCGCCGCTGTCCGCCGAGCCGCCCGACGACAGCGAGCGCGAGCTGCGGGCCTCGCTGGCATGCGATGCCCAGACCAGCGGCGGCCTGCTGCTGTGCGTGCCGGCCGAGCGCGCCGATGCGTGCCTCGCGGCGCTCGAGCGCGAGGGGCTGTCGGCTGCCGCGATCGGCGAGCTGGTCGCCGCGCCGTCCGGGCCGACGCCGCCGAGGGCGATCGAGCTGCGCTAATCCAGATACGGTTCGTGGCACACCGCCTCGATGTTGTGCCCGTCGGGGTCGTGAACGAACGCGCCGTAGTAGCTCGGGTGGTACATCGCGCGCACGCCGGGCGGGCCGTTGTCGGTGCCGCCGGCGGCGATCGCCGCGTCGTGGAACGCGCGGACCTCGGCGCGGCCCCTGGCGCGGAACGCGACGTGCAGCTTGTCGGTCGGCTTGCCCGCGGCGATCCAGAAGTCCGGCTTGCCGGCAACACCGAACCCGGCGAACTGCTCCCTGCGCATCACGACCTCGTAGCCCAGCGGCGCGAGCGCCCGGGTATAGAACGCCACACTCGCGTCGAGATCTGCGACCAGAAGACCCATGTGATCGATCATGGGCGCGACGATACCCCACGGCCTTGAGCTAGGATGCCGTGGTGCGTACCGTCCTGGCCCTGGCCCTGGCCCTCCTCGCGTGTGTCGTGCCGCGAACCGCGCACGCGGGCCGTAGCTACTACGGCTGGCTGTACAGCACGGAGGTGGTGCCGGAGCGCGGGGTCGAGCTGCAGACCTGGGTCCAGGACGAGAGCGACAAGTACAGCTCGCGCAACAAGGAGACCTGGCTGGCCTGGGGGCCGCTGGTCGGCATCACCGACGAGCTGGAGCTCGGGTTTCCGATCGAGCTGGAGTGGGCGGACGTGCCCATGCCGGACAGCATGCCGGGCCGGCGGGTGTCGTTCACGTTCAAGCGGTTCGGCATCGAGGCGCGCTACCGCCTGGCGTCGCCGGACCCGGTCCTGGCGCCCGCGCTGGTGCCGCTGGTCCGGGTCGCGGTCAAGCGCGACGTCACCGCGCGCAGCAACGTGCGGGTCGAGGGCGACGCCGTGGTGTCCTACCAGAGCGGGACGCTCCAGGCCGTCGCCGATGTCGGGTTCACCGGCGATCTCGCGTCGAGCGCGTCCCACCTCGAGCTGCACCCCGGCGTCGGGGTCAGCGTGGCCGCGATCGGCGAGCTCCGGGTCGGCGCGGAGATCTACTCCGAGCTCAGCCTCGACACGCGGTCCGAGAGCTGGGCGGTGGCAGGGCCCGATCTGTCGTGGACCCACGGCCGGTTCTGGGTCAGCGGCGCGTTCGGCATCGGCCTGTACCGCGTGACGGTCGCGCCGCGCGTGATCTGGGGGATCGGATTCTGATGCGAGCGCTGGTCGTCGCGGTGGGCGTACTGGCCGCGGGGCTCGGCGGCGGCGCCGCGGCGCAGCCGACCGGCCGCGTGGTCGGCACGGTCAAGATCAGCGACGCCGACGGCCAGCCCGCGGTCGCCGACGTCGTGGTCTACGTGCTTGGCTTCAACGAGCCGCCGAGCGAGAAGGTCACGACGATCGCTCAGAAGGGCCGCAAGTTCGTCCCGGCCCTGGTCGCGGTCACGGCCGGCGAGAAGGTCGAGTTCCCCAACTTCGATCCGTTCCTCCACAACGTGTTCTCGCAGTCGCCGCCGCGCAAGTTCGACCTCGGCTCGTTCCCCAAGGGCGAGACCAAGGAGATCAGCTTCCCCGAGACCGGCGTGGTCGACGTCTACTGCAACATCCACCCCGAGATGGCGGCGACCATCATCGTGCTGCCCAACCGCCGCCACACCGTGGCCGGACCCGACGGCAAGTTCGTGATCGACGGCGTTCCGCCCGGCGACTGGACGGTGTGGGCGTTTTCCCGCCGCGCGCGGCCGGTCAGCGCCAAGGTCACGGTCAAGCCCGGCGCCGACACCACGGCCGACCTCGCGATCGTGCGCGGCGCCGAGCCGGCCCACCTCAACAAGTACGGCGAGAAGTACAAGGACGGCGGCCCGACCTATCGCTGACGCGATCTTCGGTGCGCGCGCATCGCGCACGGTCTGTGGGACCAGCGCCGAGATTCGGTCCCGCGTCGCATCGCCGAGCCGGCTGATTCGTATGGGTCCCGGAGCTTGCTCATGCTGCGTGCAGGAGACACGGCGAATGGCGGTCGACCGCGGAGATCTGTATTTCATAAAAGAAACGATAAAAACGGACCCGGTCCGGAGATAAGGCACAATTCAGTGGTCTCGTGATCTGATCTGCACGCTGATCGCCGGATCCGTCGAGACGCACACCTGGTGCTGTGGTGCACCACGGATCCCTTCGTACAAGGCCGGCATCGCGAGTAGTAGATATCCCTACATCACGCAGGCCTCGAACGGGCGGCTCGGCCGCGAGCTCCCAGGGTCGTCCGTCGTCTACCCTCGTCTTGCGACCAAGATCCTCGCCAGGTAGGCTTCTCCACGTGCTGGATCTCTGGTCGTACAAGGCCAGCCTGAAGGAGCGGGTAGGGGTGCTTGAGAAGGAGCTCCAGAGACCCGGCGCCAAGCTCGCGATCCGTGCAGCGATCGGTGCCGGGCGTCACATGCTGGTGAGCCTGCTTTCAACCCGCATGGATCTCGTGGTCGTCGATTTCCCATCGTTCGAAGACCTCGATGCTCCGCTCCATGGCCTCGTTCAGCTCAGCACGAGCGCAGGGATGCTCGATACCACGCTCGATGTGGACCGCCGCGATCTGCTGGACGATACGAAGTTGGCTGCGCAAGCCCTCGCCGATGCCAACCGCCCTGTGGTGGTGCTCATGCCGGTTCCGCGCGCCGGTCCCCCGCGGGAGGCCGACGCCACAACACGGCGGCGGATCGAGCAGATGCTCGCGGTCCTGTTGCAGATGAGGCCGCTCTGCGTCGCAGTCCTGGCGACGCGCCACACGAGATTACGCGAGGAATTCACCCGGGAGCTGGAGCTCACGGCGCCGAGGATCGGCGCGGCCCAGATCGACGCCTCGCAGCTGCCAGGGGATTTTGGTGCAGCGGCCAAGGAGCTGGCAACCTGGATGGCAAGGACGGGCTGGGCGAGCACGCCGCTCGAAGCTCGTCTGCAGGTCGGGCTGATCGCGCTCGGCGAGCAGCCCGAAGGCGTCGGCCTGCGGCTCGATGCGCTGGCGCGAAAGATGGTCCGGCAGCTCGGCCACCGGCCTGCGCTCTCCGTGGCCGTACAGCGACTCCTGCTGGCGCGTCGCGCCGTGCCGGTGGAGAAGATGTCGGCAATGTCCGGCGTCGAGCCGCCGTGGCAGCCGCTGCTCACGGCATGCATCGGGTACGGGGACGAGAATGTTCGCGTATCGGAGGTGACGAGGCAGGTCCTGCTCGATGCGCTCAAGGTGACCCGGCCGGCACTGGAGGACGCGCATGCGACGCTGGCGCAGTACCACGAATCGCTGGACGGCGCGTCCAGCCTGCGGGGCCTCGGTCACGAGCGGGCGATCAACTGGCTGGAGAAGGTCCATCACCTGTCGCTGGGCGGTGCGAAGTGTGCCGCGCTCTGGAATCAGCAGGCTCCCGCCGGACGCGAGCAACTGTGGGAGCATGGGCGGTACTTGAGCCGCGAGCTCCACCACTTCCGAGACGCCGCCCGGATCTACCAGCGCTGCATCGATACATTTGGCAACGACCCCTACTCGAGCCACTACCTCGCCTACAACCTCGAGCGTGCGCGCGGCGAGCTGGAGGATATCCGCCGCGGCTATGCCCATGCAGCGGCCGAGGAGCCCGAGAATCCGTGGTGGCAACAGCGCTGGATCCGGTTCCTGATTGCGCATGGCTCCCTCGCGGAGGCGCGAGCTGCCTGGCAACATGCGATCCGCTTCATCGATCCCGATGGCACGCGACTTCGTGCCTCGCCGTGGTTGGCGCTCAACCTGCATTTCTGGGTCGCTCGCCGCTGGCTCGCCGTCGGCCGGCTCGAGGATGCCCGCGAGGTTCTGACCGAGGTTCCAGAGCGCTGGCTCGAGGAGGAGTCCGAGCTTCGGGACCTGGTTCAGGTCGTCACGGCGCAGGAGCAGGCGCTGGCACTCGGCGAGTCGGTGTATCCGGCCGGCACACCGCTGGCGGACCGCTGGAGCCGCCCGCGCAGCCTGCGGCCGACGCGATCGGGGCGACAGATGGTCGCGTGGGCGCCGGGTCGTGTCGTGGATGCGAGCTCGAACGCCGTCACCGTCGTCGTGGCACCGACGCCCGACGAAGCGCAGCAACTGACGTTCGATGCTGAAACCTGGCGACAGCTGGCAGGCGAGCCGGCAGAAGACGCGGACGGATTCTTCGAGCTCGGGAGCTACGAGGGTGGCGAGCAGGTCGTGCGACCGGTGCCGGCCGACGGGGAACGCGCGTCGCTCGAGCTGGAGGAGTCCGAGCTGGTTCCGCGAGTGAACACGTGGCCTCGGTAGCGCTCGACGGCCTCGGAGTCCCGCTCGATCGCTCGCTGCTGCACGTGTTTGTCGCCGGACCTGGTTATGGAGAAGGGATTGCGGTGGCGCTGCCCGACCGGGGATGGCTCGTGATGGATGGCTGCCGCGTGGCCACGGGACGCTTGCCGCTCCTGGGCATCCTCGACCGCTGGCGAGCTCCGGAGGAACCAGTCGAGGCGCTGTTGCTGACGCATCCGCATACCGACCATGCGTTCGGGATCCGCGATGTGATCGAGACCGCCGTGCCTCGCCACATCGGCTTGACCACGTCGCCCAGCTCTCCAGCGGTGGTGTTCGCGGCATTCGAAGCAGAGCTCGCCGCGGCGAGCGCGGACTCGCTGGAGCAGCTGCGGCGTCGAGTCGTGCTCGAGGCGATGCTCGCGATCCGGCGCCGGTTCGACGCTGCGCCTGGAGACCTGCTGGCGCTCGTCGACGGTGCACAACTGCCCTTGACGCATCGCCACGTTTCGGCGTTCGTTCGAGCTCCCGATGCAGCGCTCGTCCATCGTCGCCTGACCGAGAGGCATCGCGGTGATCCCAATGAGCTCAGCGCGGTCGTGGAGCTCGTGTTCGGGGCAACGAGGATCGTGCTCGGCAGCGATCTGCCGGCAGTGGATTCGCACGGCGCACTGCTCCCGGCAGGGTGGCATGCGGTGCTGAAACGTCATCGCCACCTCGGAGATCATCACGGGCTCAAGATTCCCCATCACGGATCGCCCGCCGCCTTTCACCCCGATCTCATGACTGTCGGTCGTGGCCGGACCTGGTGGATATCGCCATTCAACCGAGGCAAGCGTTTGCCGCCGACGGGTCCGGACGGTTTGCCGCGGCTGGTGGCGCTGAACGGGGAAGTCTCGCTGACCGCGACGCCACGGGCTCGTGCGGCGCAGCCCGTCCATCTCGATCCCGCGATGGTCCGGGTGGCGGACCTGCCGTCGCTGTTCACCGCCGCGAATCCGTTTCGACCGGATGCATTCTCGGTGACACCGCCGGCGGTCGAACCGCTGGATGCCGTGTGGTGCGGCGCATTCGACGATCGGGGCACGTTGCACGGTGCGTGGCGTGGCGTTTGCGCCTTCGTCGTGGTGCCATGACGCTCGCGTCGAGCAGGCGCTCGACCAGGCCGGTGGCGATCCGAGGTCAATCGTCGCCGTCGTGTTCGTCTTCCTCGCGCAGGTAACGGATCACCGATGCGTCGAGCTGGCTCTGGACCAGCCGGATCACGCTGTCGATCTCCTCGACCGGCAGCTTGAGCCGGGCGGCGAGCCGGCCGCGCGTCGCGGCGACCAGGGCGCCGCGGGCGCGCTGCAGCCAGCGCGCAGCGGTCGCGCGGTGGACGCCGAACGCGGCGCCGATCTCGTCGATCGAGAGCTGGTCGACGATCTGCTGGCGCAGCAGCGTGCGATCCTCGGCGTCGAGCTCGCCGATCGCCTCGCGCAGCGCGGTGGCGAACTCGGTGCGGTACTCGGCCTTGAGCTGGGACAGCAGCGGATCGCCGGCGTCGGCGAGCGCCTCGTCGAGCGGCCGCTCGCTCGGAGCCTCGCGGGCGCGCTTGCGCTGGTGGCGGATCAGCTCGCGGGTCGCGGTGATCCGGACCCAGCCGCGCAGCGGGCCCTTGCCGCGGTAGCCGGCGATGCCGGGCGGCTTGCCGTCGCGGGGGACCAGGAGCTGGACCCGGAGCAGCTGCTTGACGTCGTCGATCAGGTCCTGGGGCGAGCGGGTCGTGGCGCCGGCGGCGTCGACCTCGGTGAGCACGGCGTCGAACGCGGCGTGCGCGGTCGGCTCCTGCGCGGTGCACGCGGCGGCGAGCACGAGGTCGGCGGCGGGCGCGGTGGCGAGCGCGGCGGCGAGGTCGGGGCCGGCGAGCCGCTGCGCGATGAACTCGACCAGCTGGGCGGGATCGATCCGGACCTCGGGCCACGCGGCGCGCGCGGCGTCGAGCATCGCCTGCCACGCGGTCGCGATGACCCCGCGCGCGGCGGCGGGCAGGCCGCTCGCGGCGATCAGATGGTCGACCGGATCCATCGCGGCATTGTTGCATGGAAGGCATGTCACAATGCCGGGAGGTGGATTGCCTCGACGCCAACGCCGTGCAGGATCTGATGTCGGGCGCGCTCGATGCCGCGGCCCGGGCGGCTGCGATCGCGCACCTCGACGGCTGCGCCGACTGCCGCGATCTGATCTCGCTGCTCGCCCGCGACGCGACGCGCGACGCGGCGGTCGCCACGCTGCGCACCGGCGCGCCGGACCCGGGGACGGCGGCGCTCGGCGAGACCCAGGCCAGCGTGGCGGTGATGCGGCCGAGCCGCGATCCGGCGCTGGTGGCGACCTCGCCCGGGTCGGCGCGGCTGGCGGCGCGCACGCTGACCACGCCGAGCATGGCGGGCCGCGTGCTCGGCCGCTACACGCTGCTCGAGCGGCTGGGCGCCGGGGCGATGGGCGTGGTGTACTGCGCCGACGACGTCGGGCTCGGCCGCCAGGTCGCGCTCAAGCTGCTGCACCGCCCCGACGACGCGCTCACCGATCGGCTGATCCGCGAGGCGCGGTCGATGGCGCAGGTCAACCACCCTCACGTGGTCGCGGTCTACGACGCCGGGATCGCCGGCGGCGCGACCTACATCGCGATGGAGCTGGTCCAGGGCGGCAGCCTCCGGACGTGGCAGCAGCAGCCGCGCTCGGTCGCCGAGATCGTCGAGGCGTACATCGCCGCGGGCCGCGGGCTGGCCGCCGCGCACGCCGCGGGCATCGTCCACCGCGACTTCAAGCCCGACAACTGCCTGGTCGGCGCGGACGGCCGGGTCCGGGTGACCGACTTCGGGCTCGCCGCGGTCCGGGCGAGCAGTGGCGAGGCCGCGACCCGCGGCGCGGGCCGGATCGCCCCGGCCGGCAACCTCGAGCTCACCGCGTCGGGCTCGGTGCTCGGCACGCCGGCGTACATGGCGCCCGAGCAGTTCCGCGGCGGCAACGTCGATCCGCGCACCGATCAGTTCGCGTTCTGCGTCGCGCTGTACGAGGCGCTGTACGGCAGCCGGCCGTTCGGCGGCAAGACGTTCGAGGAGCTCGGCGACAACGTATGCGCGGGCCGGGTCCGACCGCCGCCGGCCAGGGCGCGAGTGTCGGGCGCGCTGCGCGCGATCGTGCTGCGCGGGCTCAGCGCGCGGCCCGGCGATCGGTTCCCGGTGATGGACCACCTGCTCGCCGAGCTCGGCCGCGACCGCGCCCGGCCGTGGCGGTGGATCGCGATCGCCGCGACCGCGCTGGCCGTCGCGCTCGGGCTCGGCCTGGTCACCGACCTGGTGGTCCGCGACCGGGTGACCGCGGAGATCCAGGCGTCGTTCGCGCTGACCGCCCGGCAGACCAACCGGGCGTGGGACGGGCTGACCGCGCGGTTCGACACCGCCGCCAACCAGGTCTACTCGCTCTCGGTGATGCGCGAGGCCGCCAACCGCGACAACGCCGACTTCGGCCTCGGCGATGCCAAGTCCGACGCCGAGAACCTCGACCGGATCCACAGCGCGCTGATGTCGCAGGACTGGACGCTGATCCAGGACTTCGCGGGCACGCAGTACCCGACGACGATCGCGGTGGCCGACAGCAAGGGCCGGATGCTGTACTCGAGCGCCGCGCCGACCGCCGGCCGCAGCGACCTGACCCGACTGCCGTGGATCCAGGACGCGCTGACCCGGAAGGACCGCACGATCAGCCTGGTCCGCACCGACGACCCCGCGCTGGTCGCGTCCGGGTTGCTCGGGCCCAACCCGGCGCCCGGGCTGGGGCTGTTCTACACCCGCACGCTCGTGCTCGGGACCGACAAGAACCGGGAGGTCGCCAGCGCGTTCATCGAGGAGGTCGACGCCGCCCGGCTGTTCGGCGAGATCAGGCTCGACGAGCAGACCCGGCTGTCGATCGTCGCGCCCGGCGGCACCGCGATCGGCAACGTGCCGCCCGCGCTGGTCCGGATCGCCGCGGTCACCGCCGGCACCGCCGAGGCCGCGGCCGGCGGCGCGACCTACCAGGTGCTGGCCCAGCCGATCCGCGGGTTCGACAACCAGATCGTCGGCGACGTCGTCATGGCGCGCAAGCTCGATAGCGTGCTCCTGTCGCTGTTCCCGGGTGCGCGGCTGGTGTTCGCGCTGGCCATGCTCGGCGCGCTCGCGGTCGCGGCCACCTCGGCGCTGTGGATGCGCCAGATCGCCGTGCCGGGCCGCGCGTAGCCGACCGTGTCGCGCTATCCGGGATATGCGCTGGTCCGGCGGCTGATGTCGCGCCGGCGGCCGATCTTCGAGGCGATCGAGCAGCGCGATCCGTGGCGGCGGGTCGCGCTCGCGATGCGCGGGCGCGGCGCCGGCGCTGCCGGCGAGCTCACCGCGATGGCCGAGGCCGCGCGCCGCCTCGATCATTCCGGGATCGCACGGCTGGTGGCGGTCCATCCCGACGCGCTCGCCTTCGCCTGGGCGAGCGGGCGCCGGCTCGACCGCGCCGGGTCGCCGGCGAGCCCCACCGATCGGCTCGAGCTCGCGATCCAGATCGCCGAGCTGGTCGCGCATGCCCACGCGCGCGGCGTCGTGCTGCGCGATCTCAAGCCGGGCAACCTGCTGCTCGATCGCGGCGATGGCAAGCTACACGTCACGCTGGTCGATCTGGACCTGGCGCGGATCGAGGGGGCCGGCGCTGGACCGCCCGGCGCCACCGGCACGTGGGGGTGGAGCGCGCCGGAGCAAGCGGCGCTCGATCCGCGGTGGATCGATCGGCGATCGGATCTGTATGCGCTGGGCACGACGCTGGCCTTCCTGTTCTCGGGGACCGCACCGTTCTCGCGGGGCGCGGCGGCGGTGCGCGAGCAGCTCGCCGGCGACCGGCCCGCCGCGTGGGCCGTGCCACCGCCGGTGCAGGTGCTGCTGCGCGACCTGGTGGCAGTGGAGCGCGACGCGCGGCGGCCGGCGAGCGAGATCGTGGACGGGCTGCGCGGGCTGCGCGGTGAGCGCCCGGGTGGCCGGCGGGAGCCGGCGCCGCTGCCGGCCGCCGGTGGACCCGGCGACGAGGCCTATGCGGCGTTTCGCGCGGCGGTCGCCGCGATGCGCGACGACGCGGCGTCGGTCGAGCGTAGCGAGACGGGGGGTGGGGACCCCGACGGCTCTGCCGGTGGGGCGGGGGGCAGAGCCCCCCGTGGGATCGACGATGTTGCGGCGGCGGGCGACCAGGCCGCGGCGCCGCGGGTCGAGCGCGCCACGCCGCGCACGCGCGCCTACGTGATGTACACCTCGGGCTCGACCGGCCAGCCCAAGGGTGTGCAGATCGAGCATCGCTCGATCGTCCGGCTGGTCGGCCGCGTGAGCTACGTCCGGCTCGACGCGGACACCCGGTTCCTCCACGCCGCGCCGCTCGGGTTCGACGCGTCGACGCTCGAGCTGTGGGGGCCGCTGCTGCACGGCGGCGCGTGCGTGGTCTATCGCGATCCGATCCCGACCGGCCGCGGGCTGGCGCGCGCGATCGCGGCCCACGGCGTGACCTCGGCGTGGCTCACCGCGGCGCTGTTCAACTCGGTCGTGGACGAGGATCCCGGGCTGCTGGCGGGGCTGCGCCAGCTGTTCACCGGCGGCGAGGCACTGTCGCCGAGCCACGTGCGGCGCGCGCTCGCCGCGCTGCCGGCGACCGAGCTGATCAACGGCTACGGTCCGACCGAGTGCACGACGTTCACGACGACCTACGCGATCCCGCGCGACATCCCCGCCGAGACCGCGATCCCGATCGGCCGCCCGATCGCCGATACCCGGGTCTACGTGCTCAACCGCGCCGGTGCGCCGGTCCCGGTCGGCATCGTCGGCGAGCTGTACGTCGGCGGCCTCGGCGTGGCGCGCGGCTACCTGGCGCGCCCCGAGCTCGACGCCGAGCGCTTCGTCCCCGACCACATGGGGGGCGCGCAGCCACCGCACCGGCTGTACCGCACCGGCGATCGGGTGCGGTGGCGGCCCGACGGTGCGCTCGACTTCTTCGGCCGCGCCGACGGCCAGGTCAAGCTGCGCGGGTTCCGGATCGAGCTCGGCGAGATCGAGGCGCGGCTCGGCGCGCTGCCCGGCATCGCCGCATGCGCGGTGCTGCTGCGCGACGACGGCCCCGCCGGCAAGCGGCTGGTTGCGTACATCGTGCCGGCCGGCGCCGACGACGGCGGGGTCGGCGACGCCGCCAGCGCCCCGGTGCTGCGCGCCGCGCTGGCGCGCACGCTGCCGGACTTCATGGTCCCGTCGGCGTACGTCACGCTCGCGGCGCTGCCGGTCACCACCAACGGCAAGCTCGATCGCGCGCGGCTGCCCGCGCCGGCCGCCGGTCGGCCCGAGCTGGCGCAGCCGTACCGCGCGCCGTCGGGCGAGCACGAGGTCGCGATCTGCCGCGCGTTCGGCGAGCTGCTCGGCATCGATCAGGTCGGCGCGCTCGACGGGTTCTTCGAGCTCGGCGGCAACTCGCTGCTCGCGGTGCGGCTGCTCGCCCGGCTGCGCGACGCCGGGCTGCCCGAGCTGTCGCCGGCGGTGCTGTTCGCCGCGCCGACCCCGGCCGCGCTGGCCCGCGCGCTGGCGGGTGACACCGCGGCACCGCGCAGCGCGCGCCGCCGCACGCGCGAGCGCGCCGCGCGCGACGGCCGCGAGCCGATCGCGATCATCGGCATGGCGGGGCGGTTCCCGGGCGCCGGCGACGTCGAGCAGTTCTGGGCCAACCTGTGCGCGGGCAAGGAGTCGATCCGGTGGTTCGCGCCGGGCGAGCTCGATCCGAGCATCCCGGCGGCCCAGCGCGGCGATCCGGCGTACGTCGCCGCGCGCGGCGTGCTCGACGGCGTCGAGCTGTTCGACGCGGCGTTCTTCGGGATCTCGCCGCTCGAGGCCCAGCTGCTCGACCCGCAGCACCGCCACTTCCTCGAGGTGTCGTGGCACGCGCTGGAGCATGCCGGCTACGTCCCGGAGACCGCGCCCGGGCCGATCGGGATCTTCGGCGGGATGTACAACGCGACCTACTACCAGCGCCACCTCGCGCCCCGGCCCGACGTCGCGCACCGGCTCGGCGAGCTCGCGGTGATGCTCGGCAACGAGAAGGACTACGTCACCAGCCGGGTCGCCCACCGGCTCGGGCTGACCGGGCCGGCGGTCAGCGTGCACACCGCGTGCTCGACCTCGCTGGTCGCCGCGGCGATGGCGATGGACAGCCTGCGCAGCGGCGGCTGCGACGTCGCGCTCGCCGGCGGGGTCGCGATCACGTGCCCGCCCGCGAGCGGCTACTTCTACCAGGAAGGCTCGATGGCGTCGCCCGACGGCCACACCCGGACGTTCGACGCCCAGGCCGGCGGCACGGTGTTCTCCGACGGCGTCGGCGTGGTCGTGCTGCGCCGGCTGTCCGACGCGATCGCCGACGGCGATCCGGTCTACGCCGTGCTGCTGGGCGCCGCGGTCAACAACGACGGGGCCGATCGCGCGAGCTTCACCGCGCCGAGCCCCGAGGGTCAGGCGGCGGTGATCGCCGCGGCCCACGACGCCGCCGGGATCGACGCGCGCACGCTGTCGTACGTCGAGGCGCACGGCACCGCGACGCCGCTCGGCGATCCGATCGAGATCGAGGGCCTGACCCGCGCGTTCCGCCGCCACACCGCCGACCGCGGGTTCTGCGCGATCGGCTCGCTCAAGAGCAACGTCGGCCACATGGTGATCGCGGCCGGCGCCGCCAGCCTGATCAAGACCGCGCTCGCGCTGCACCGGCGCACGCTGCCGCCGTCGATCAACTTCGCCGGGCCGTCGCCCAAGATCGACTTCGCGCGCACGCCGTTCCGGGTCCAGACCGCGCTGACGCCGTGGCCGGAGGCGGCCGGACCGCGCCGCGCCGCGGTCAGCTCGTTCGGGTTCGGCGGCACCAACGCGCACGCGGTGCTCGAGGAGGCGCCGCCGGCGGTCCGCTCGGCGCCGCCGCCGCGCGCCGCCGAGCTGATCGTGGTGTCGGCGCGCACCGCGCCCGCGCTCGCCGAGGCCTCGGCCAGCCTCGCGCGGTGGTTGGCCACCGTGCCCGGCGACGACCCGGCGGTGCTGGCCGATGCGGCGCACACGCTGCAGGTCGGCCGCCGCGGGTTCACGCACCGCCGCTACGTGGTTGCGACCTCGCCCGCCGAGGCCGCGCGCCTGCTCCAGGCGCCCGAGCCGAGCCGGGCCGGCAGCCGCGAGGTCGGCGCCGAGCTGCCGAGCCTGGGCCTGCTGTGCCCCGGCCAGGGCTCGCAGTACGCGCGGATGGGCGGCGGGCTCTACCACAGCGAGCCGGCGTTCCGCGCCGCGTACGACGAGTGCTGCGCGATCCTCGAGGCGCTGCCCGGGGCGCCGTGGACCGGCGATCCGCGCGCGGTGCTGTTCTCCGAGGATCCCCAGGCGCTGGTGCCGACCAGCGTGACCCAGCCGGCGATCTTTGCCCTCGAGTACGCGCTGGCGCGGCTGTGGATGAGCTGGGGCGTGACGCCGGGCGCGCTGATCGGCCACAGCGTCGGTGAGTGGGTGTGCGCCGCGCTCGCCGGGGTGATGGAGCTGGCCGACGCGCTCGCGCTGGTCGTCGAGCGCGGCCGGCGGATGCAGGCGCTGCCCGCCGGCAGCATGCTGTCGGTCCGGCTGGCGGCCGACCAGCTCGCGCCGCGGCTGCCCGCCGGCGTGGTGATCGCCGCCGAGAACGCGCCCGGGCTGTGCGTGGCGTCGGGGCCGAGCGACGCGATCGGAGCGCTCGAGGCCGCGCTCGCCGAGGCCGGGGTCACCGCGCGGCGGCTGGTGACGTCGCACGCGTTCCACTCCGCGATGATGGATCCGGTGATCGAGCCGCTGGCGGCGCGGATCGCGGCGATCCGGCTGTCGCCGCCGCGGATCCCGATCCTGTCGACGGTGACCGCGCGCTGGCTGTCCGACGCCGAGGCGACCAGCACGCGCTACTGGGCCGAGCACCTGCGGCTGCCGGTGCGGTTCGGCCCGGCGGTGGCGCAGCTGCTCGCCGAGCCGCGCCGCGTGCTGATCGAGATCGGGCCGCGCGCGACGCTGTCGGCGCTCGCGCGCCAGGCGGTCCCCCCGCAGGGGTTCCCTCGGGCCAATGAGTCGCGGGGCCCCCACCCCGCGATCGATCCATCGCCCTCGGTCCCGGGCAAGCGGGCGCTGCCCCCGGCGATCCCGAGCCTGGCCGATGCCGTCGAGCGCGAGCCCGAGGCGATCGCCGCCGCGCTCGGTCAGCTGTGGTGCCTGGGCGCCGCGGTCGACTGGGCCGGCTACCGCGGCCACGAGCGCCGGCGCCGGGTCGCGCTGCCGGTCTATCCGTTCCAGCGCCAGCGCCACTGGGTCGACGCCCCCGCCGCGGCGTCGCTCGCGGCGTCGCTCGCGGTCCCGGCCGCCGCGCCGGCGGCGCTTGCCGCACCGCTGGCGGCCGCTGCACCCGTCCCCGCGGCGTCCGCCGTCGCCGTCCCTCCACCTAGCCTGGAGCTGCCTGTCGCCATGGCCATCGCAGGATCCGCCCCACCTGGCCCCGCCATCCCTGCTGCGCACGCGGCTGCCGACCGGAGCCGGCGCATGCTCGCCTCGGTGTGCGAGCTCGTCGAGGAAGTCTCCGGCAGCGATGTCAGCGGCGTCGATCCGTCGACGCCGTGGCTCGAGCTCGGCCTCGACTCGCTGACGCTGACCCAGCTCGCGCTGCAGCTCCAGCGCAGCCACGCCGTCAAGGTCACGTTTCGCGAGGTCATGGAGCGCTATCCGACGATCGCGAGCCTGGCCGCGCTGCTCGACGAGCGGCTGCCGCCCGACGCGCCCGCCGCAGCGCCCGCCGTCCCGGTCGCAGCCGCGGCCGCGCCGCCGGCGTTTGCCGCCTCGATCGCGTTCCCGCTGCCGGCAGCCGGCGAGCCGTCGTCGTACATCCGCCAGGTGATCGATCAGCAGCTCGCGATCATGGCGCAGCAGCTCGCCGCGCTGGGCGGGGCCGCACCGCCTGCGCCGGTCGCTGCGGCGATCGCCGCGCCGCCGCCGGCCCGGTCGCCCGCCGCGGTCGCCGCGCCCCCGGCGTCCCCGCTGCCTGCGCCGGTCGCCGCGCCGCCGCCGGCCAAGCCGGCCAAGAACGAGGACGAGCCGCCGGCCGGTCCGGTCGGCTACGACGTCAAGAAGGCGTTCGGCGCGATCGCGCGCATCCACACCACCGTCGACGTGCTGACCCCGCAGCAGCGGGCCCGGCTCGACGCGCTGATCGCGCGCTACACCGCGCGCACTCGCAAGTCGAAGGACTACACCGCCCGGCACCGCGGCCGGATGGCCGATCCGCGCGTGGTCAACGGCTTCCGGCCGCTGACCAAGGAGCTGACCTACCAGGTCGTGATCGAGCGCTCGCGCGGCTCGCACCTGTGGGACATCGACGGCAACGAGTACGTCGACGTGCTGTCCGGGTTCGGCATGAGCCTGTTCGGCTGGCAGGCCGACTTCATCCGCGCCGCGATCCACGAGCAGATCGACCGCGGCTTCGAGATCGGCCCGCAGCACGTGCTGTCCGGCGAGGTCGCCGAGCTGTTCTGTGATGTCACCGGCGCCGACCGCGCCGCGTTCTGCAACACCGGCTCCGAGGCCGTGATGGGCACGATGCGGATCGCGCGCACCGTGACCGGCCGCAGCCTGATCGCGATCTTCACCGGCGCCTACCACGGGATCTTCGACGAGGTCATCGTCCGCGGCACCCGCAAGCTGCGGAGCATCCCGGCGGCGCCCGGGATCATGCCGGCGGCGTCGCAGAACGTGCTGGTGCTCGACTACGGCACGCCCGAGTCGCTCGAGATCCTGCGCCAGCGCGCCGGCGAGCTCGCCGCGATCGTCGTCGAGCCGGTCCAGAGCCGGCGGCCGGACTTCCAGCCGGTCGAGTTCCTGCGCGAGCTGCGCGCGCTGACCGAGGCCAGCGGCACGCTGCTGATCTTCGACGAGGTGGTCTGCGGGTTCCGCGCCCACCCGCGCGGCGCGCAGGGCCTGTTCGACATCCAGGCCGACCTCGCGTCGTACGGCAAGGTGGTCGGCGGCGGGTTCCCGATCGGCGTGATCGCCGGCAAGCGCGCGTTCATGGACGCGCTCGACGGCGGCCACTGGGAGTACGGCGACGACTCGATCCCGACGGTCGGCGTGACCTACTTCGCCGGCACGTTCGTCCGCCACCCGCTCGCGCTCGCCGCCGCGCGCGCCGCGCTGATCCACATGCGGGACGCCGGACCCGCGCTGCAGGACCGGCTGACCGCGCGGACCCAGGCGATGGTCGGCGAGATCAACCGGTTCATGGCCGGGGTCGGCGCGCCGTTCAAGCTCAACACGTTCGCCTCGCTGTGGCGCAACGTGTTCACCGAGGACCTGGCCTACGGCGACCTGATCTACACCATGCTGCGCGACCGCGGCATCCACATCCTCGACAACTTCCCGTGCTTCCTGACCACGGCGCACACCGACGAGGACATCGCGGCGATCGTCGCCGCGTACCAGGCGGCGGCGAGCGAGATGCAGGCCAGCGGGTTCTTCCCGGCGGCGCGCGTGCCGATCGCCGCGCGCGCCGAGGCCGGCGTCCGCCGGGCGCCGTCGACCGAGCCGCAGCGCGAGGTCTGGCTCGCCGCGCGGCTCGGCCCCGAGGCGTCGCTGGCCTACAACGAGTCGGTGTCGCTCCACCTGCGCGGCGAGCTCGAGGTGGCGGCGCTGCGCCAGGCGGTGCGCCAGCTGCCGGTCCGCCACGACGCGCTGCGCGCGACGTTCGACGCCGACGGCCTGACCGTGTGCGCCCCCGAGCCGGGTGGCGCACCCGAGCTCGAGGTCCCGCTGCGCGATCTCGCCGAGCTCGCGCCGAGCGCGCGCGACGCGGCGTTCGCGGCGATCACCGAGCGAGCGGTCACCGAGCCGTTCGATCTCGAGCGCGGTCCGCTGGTCCGGGCCGAGCTGGTCCGGCTCGCGGTCGATCACCACGTGCTGGTGTTCACCGGCCACCACATCGTGCTCGACGGCTGGTCGTACTGGGTGCTGGTCAAGGATCTCGCCGCGCT
This sequence comes from Kofleriaceae bacterium, assembly GCA_036265355.1. Classification (GTDB taxonomy): domain Bacteria; phylum Myxococcota_A; class Polyangia; order Haliangiales; family Haliangiaceae; genus JABFXX01. The sequence goes on from DATAPF010000171.1 coordinate 17,980, forward strand.
GTACGCGATCGCGACCGGCGCGCGCGCCGCGGCGCTGCCCGGCGCGCCGTCGTTCCTCGACTACGCCGCCGATCGCGCCGCGCGCGCCGACTCGCCCGAGGTGGCCGGCAACGAGCGCTGGTGGATCGAGCAGTTCACCGACCGCGTGCCGGTGCTCGACCTGCCGACCGACCGGGCGCGGCCGGCGATGCGCACGACGCGCGCCGGGCGCGAGGACCACGTGCTGCCCGCCGAGCTGGTGGCGCAGGTCAAGAAGACCGGCGCCGGCCTGGGCGGCAGCCTGTTCGCGACCCTGCTCGCCGGGTTCTCCGCGCTGCTCCACCGGCTGACCGGCCAGACCGACCTCGTCGTCGGGATCCCGGCGGCGGGCCAGGCCGCGGCCGGCCTCGAGGGCCTGATCGGCCACTGCGTCCACATGCTGCCGCTGCGCAGCCGGGTCGCGCGCGATCAGCCGTTCGCCGAGTGCGTCGCCGCGGCCCGGCGCATCATGCTCGACGCCTACGATCACCAGGACGTCACGTTCGGCCGGGTGCTCCAGATGCTGCCGCTCGCCCGCGATCCCGCCCGGCTGCCGCTGATCAGCGTGATCTTCAACATCGACCAGGCGCTGACCGGCGAGGGCCACAGCATGCCCGGCGTCGCGCTCGAGCTGGCGAGCAACGCGCGCAGCCACGAGACCTTCGAGCTGTTCGTCAACGCGGTCGACGGCGGCCCGGCCGGGATGCGGCTCGAGTGCCAGTACAACGCCGACCTGTTCGACGCCGCGACCGTGCGGCGCTGGCTCGCCGCGTACGAGGCCCTGCTGCGCAGCGCGGTCGCCGATCCGCGGCGGGCGCTCGGCAAGCTCGCCGTGCTGTGCGACGCCGACCGCCGCGCGCTCACCGCGTGGAACCAGACCGAGGCCGACTACCCGCGCGCGATGCGGGTCGAGCAGCTGATCGCCGCCACCTGCCGGCGCGCGCCCGATCGCATCGCGGTGCGCTGCCGCGGCGCGACCCTCAGCTACGGTGCGCTGGACCGCCGGGCCGCGGCGATCGCGGCCGCGCTGGCGGCGCGCGGCGTGAAACGCGGCGATCGGGTCGGCCTGCTCGTCGAGCGCGATCTCGACCTGCTGCCCGCCATCATCGGCGCGCTCGCGGCCGGCGCCGCCTACGTGCCGCTCGATCCCGCGTTCCCGGTCGACCGGCTGCGGTTCATGGTCGAGGACGCCGGGCTCACCGCGATCGTCACGACCGGCGCGCTCGCCGGCAGCGCCGCGCCGGTGATCGGCGCCGTCCCGGCGGTGCTGCTCGACGACGTCCCGGCCGCCGCGCCGGCGCCGGCGATCGCCTCGGCGGGCACCGCCGACGACGCCGCGTACGTCATCTACACCTCGGGGTCGACCGGCAAGCCCAAGGGGGTGTGCGTCCCGCACCGCGCGGTCGTCAACTTCCTGACCAGCATCGCGCGCGAGCCGGGCATGACCGAGCGCGACGTCGTGGTCGCGGTCACCACGCTGTCGTTCGACATCGCCGTGCTCGAGCTGCTCCTGCCGCTCGCGGTCGGCGCCGAGATCGTGCTGGCGACCCGCGACGAGGCGACCGACGGGGTCGCGCTCGGCGGCCTGCTCGCGCAGCACCGGGCGACGGTCCTGCAGGCGACGCCGGCGACCTGGCGCCTGCTGATCGAGACCGGCTGGCGCGGCCGCGCGGCCGGCGGCCCCGGGCTGCGCGCGCTGTGCGGCGGCGAGGCGCTGCCGCGCGATCTCGCGGGCGAGCTGGTGGCGCGCGCCGGCGAGCTGTGGAACATGTACGGCCCGACCGAGACCACCGTGTGGTCGGCGGTCCACCGCGTCGACGCCTCCGGTCCGATCCTGATCGGACACCCGATCGCGAACACCCAGATCCACGTGCTCGACGACGATCGCCAGCCGGTGCCGGTCGGCGTGGTCGGCGAGCTCTACATCGGCGGCGACGGCGTGACGCTGGGCTACCTGCACCGGCCCGAGCTGACCGGCGAGCGGTTCGTCGCCGATCCGTCGCGGGTCGAACCCGGCGCGCGGATGTACCGGACCGGCGACCTCGGCCGCTGGCGGCTGCGCGGCGACGGCAGCGGTGCGCTCGAGTGCCTCGGCCGCACCGACTTCCAGGTCAAGCTCCGCGGCTACCGGATCGAGCTCGGCGAGATCGAGGTCGCGCTCGCCGGCCACCCGGCGATCGCCCAGGCCTGCGTGGTGACCCGCGAGGACCGGCCCGGCGACGTCCGGCTGATCGGCTACATTGTACCCCGCGACGTACCCCGCGACGTACCCCGCGACGGCGCCGCGCCGCCCATGCCGAGCGACGACGCGCTGCGGATCCACCTCGCGAGCTCGCTGCCCGACTACATGATCCCGGCGCGGTTCGTCGCGCTGGCCGCGCTGCCGCTCACCGGCAGCGGCAAGGTCGATCGCAAGGCGCTGCCGGCGCCGTCGGGACCGGCGGTCGCGGGCAACGGCGCCGCGGTCGCGCCGCGCACGCCGACCGAGCAGGTGGTCTCCGCCGCCTACCAGGAGGCGCTGGCGCTGCCCCGGCTCAGCGTGTTCGACGACTTCTTCGCGCTCGGCGGTCACTCGCTGCTGGTCGCCCAGATGACCGCGAAGCTGTCGCGCACGCTGGGCCGCAGCGTGGCGATGCGCGCCGGCTTCGAGCACACCACGGTGGCCAGCCTCGCGGCGTGGCTCGACGAGGGTGACCGCGCTGCGGGCCGCGGCGCTGCGCCGCCCCAGCGCATCGTGCCGCGCTCGGACACCGCGCCGGCCCCGCTGTCGCTGATGCAGCAGCGCGTGTGGTACCTCGAGCAGCTCCAGCTCGGCCGCACGGTGTTCAACGTGCCGTCGGCGCACCGCCTGCACGGCGCGCTCGACGTCGCGGCGCTCGGCCGGGCATTCGCCCAGCTGGTCCAGCGCCAGCCCGTGCTGCGCACCGCGGTCGGCATGGTCGGCGACGCCCCGGCGCAGATCGTCGCCGATCGGGTCGACGCGGCGATCCCGCTGGACGACCTGTCCGGGCTGCCGGACGACCAGCGCGAGGCCCAGCTCGCCCGCCGGCTCGAGATCGAGATCGCCCAGCCGTTCGACCTGTCGCGCGCGCCGCTGTTCCGGGTCCGGCTGTACCGGCTCGCCCCCGACCACCACGTGCTGTACTTCATGGCGCACCACATCATCTGGGACGGCTGGTCGTTCGACCTGTTCTACGAGGAGATGTCGGCGCTGTACGCGGCCGAGGTCGCCGGTGCGCCGGTGGCCCGCGCGCTGCCCGCGGTGAGCTACGCCGACTTCACGGTGTGGCACCGCGACTGGCTGACCGGCCCCGAGCTCGCGCGCCAGGTCGAGCACTGGCGCACCAAGCTGACCGGCGCGCCCGACGCGCTCGATCTGGCGACCGATCACCCGCGGCCGCCGACCCAGAGCGGCGAGGGCGCCACGGAGTGGTTGAGCCTGCCGCCGGCCACCGCAGCGACGCTGCGCGCGGTCGGGCTGCGCGAGGGCGCGACCCTGTTCATGACCCTGCTCGGCGCGTGGACGGCGCTGCTCCATCAGCTGACCCGCCAGCCCGAGATCATCGTCGGTACCCCGGTGCGTGGCCGCATGCTGCCCGAGCTCGAGCAGGTCATGGGGTTCTTCGTCAACGCCCTGCCGCTGCGGCTGCGCATCGATCCCGGCGCCAGCTTCCTCCAGCTGCTCCGCCACGTCCGCGGCGAGGTGGTCGAGGCGTTCGGCGCCCAGGACGTCCCGTTCGAGCACCTGGTCCGCGTGCTCGACCAGAAGCGCGACGAGAGCCGGTTCCCGATCTACCAGGCGTTCTTCTCGTACCAGGACGCGCGCCAGCGCCCGGCGAAGTGGGGCGACCTCGAGCACCACAACCTGCCGGTGTTCCAGCCGTCGTCGGCGCAGGACGTCGCGCTGTGGTTTCTCGACGGCGCCGACGGGGTGGTCGGCGGCCTCAACTACAACACCGACATCATCGATCCCGAGACCGCCCAGCGCTGGCGCCGGCGGTTCCTCGCGCTCGCCGATGCGATCGCCGCCGCCCCGGATCGCCCGCTGGGCCAGCTGCTCGCGATCACCGGCGAGGAGCGCGCCCAGCTCGCGGTGTGGAACCGCACCGCGCGGCCGCTCGCCGACGACGCCACGCTGACCGCGCTGTTCGCGCCGCTCGGCCAGCACGGCGATCGGATCGCGGTGCGCCAGCCCGGTGCGGCGGCCGCGGTCAGCTACGCCGAGCTCGCGATGCAGCGCGATCGGGTGGCCGCGGCGCTCGCGGCCCGCGGCGTCCGGCGCGGCGACGTGGTCGCGCTGCTGGTCGAGCGCACGCCGGCGATGCTGGCGGCGCTGCTCGGCGCGCTCGCCGCCGGTGCGACCTACCTGCCGCTCGATCCCGGGTTCCCGGCCGAGCGCCTCGCGTTCATGCTGGCCGACGCGGGCGCTCGCTTCGTGATCACCGACCGCGACGTCGCCGGCGGCGAGCTGGCCGCGCTCCAGCTCGATCCCGCGATCCTGCTGCGGGTCGACGAGCTCGTCGCGGCCCCGGCCGACACCCCGCCGGCGGTGACGGTCGGGCCCGACGACGCGGCGTACCTGATCTACACCTCGGGCTCGACCGGCCGGCCCAAGGGCGTGCGCGTCCCGCACCGCGCGGTGGTCAACTTCCTCGCCAGCATGCGCGAGCAGCCCGGGCTGACCGCCGGCGATCGCCTGGTCGCGGTCACCACGCTGTCGTTCGACATCGCCGTGCTCGAGCTGCTGCTGCCGCTGGTGGTCGGCGCCGAGATCATCCTCGCGACCCGCGATCAGGCCACCGACGGCGTCGCGCTGCGCGGCGTGCTCGACCAGCACCGCGCCACCGTCATGCAGGCCACGCCGGCGACCTGGCGGATGCTGATCGAGGCCGGCTGGCGCGGCCGCGCCGGGTTCAAGGCGCTGTGCGGCGGCGAGGCGCTGCCCGGCGAGCTCGCCGAGAACCTGCTGTCCCGCGCCGGCGAGCTGTGGAACATGTACGGCCCGACCGAGACCACCGTGTGGTCGACCTGCGGCCGGATCGAGGCCGGGCAGGGCGGGGTGCCGATCGGTCGCCCGATCGACAACACCGAGGTGTGGATCCTCGACGACGCGGGCGAGCCGGTGCCGATCGGCGTGGCGGGCGAGCTCACCATCGGCGGCGCCGGGGTCGCGCTCGGCTACCACGCCCGGCCCGAGCTCACCGAGCAGCGCTTCGTGGCCGACCGGTGGTCGGGGCGCCCGGGCGCCCGGCTGTACCGCACCGGCGACCTCGCCCGCTGGCGCGCCGACGGCCAGCTCCAGCACCTCGGGCGCACCGACTTCCAGGTCAAGGTCCGCGGCTACCGCATCGAGCTGGGCGAGATCGAGGTCGCGCTGGCGCGCCATCCCCAGGTCGCCGAGGCGGTCGTCGTCGCCCGGCCCGGCCCCGGCGGTGAGCAGCGCCTGGTCGGGTACCTGGTCGCGCGCGGGGCCGTGCCGGGCGGCGCGGCGCTGCGCGAGCACCTGCGCGGCTCGCTGCCCGACTACATGGTGCCGGCGGTGTTCGTGCCGCTCGATCGGCTGCCGCTGACCCCGAACGGCAAGATCGATCGCCGCGCCCTGCCGGCCCCCGAGGTTCAGCCCGCGGCGCCGGTCGCGCCGGCGTCGGCGCCGCGCAGCCGCGGCGAGCAGCTGGTGGCCGGGGTGTGGCGGGAGCTGCTCGGTGTCGAGCGGATCTCGGTGACCGACAACTTCCTCGACCTCGGCGGCCACTCGCTGCTGATCATGCAGGCGGTCGCCAAGCTCGAGGCCCGCACCGGCAAGCGGATCAGCCCGCGGACCTTCATCTTCCAGACCCTGGAGCAGATCGCGCGGGAGTACGATGCTCCGCGTCCGGAGCTGCCTCGTCCGCCGCCGCCCCCCGCGCCGCCGGCGTCGCGGCTCCAGCGCTGGCTATCGTCGCTGATCCCGGGCTCGAAACCGTGACCGGCAAGAGCCGGCAGGGCCCATAACGGCGAGATCACGCTCGGCGCGGTCGAGGTCGCGAGGCAGGATGCCTCCCCTGGCCAGGGCCGCCCGGGGTCGTGACGGCCTGCGGCGCGACATAGGTCCAAACGTGTCTTGCTGCCGGTCCGAGTTCGCGCTGTAGTACGGGTATGAAGGGGTTTGTCGAGCTGGGTGACACGTTTGATCAGATGAAGGTCCAGCGCCTCCGGCATCAGCTCGCGGGTCATCCGCTGATGACGACGCAGGCGCTGGCAGATCTGGCGCTGCGCATCGATCCGGAATTCGTGCGGTTTCACGATGGCGAACGCAGCGTCGCCACCAACATGAGCAGTCTGCTCCACACCGATCCGACGCGGGACAGCCTGCGCAAGGCGATCGACAATCTCCACAAGGCAAAGGCGTTCGTCCAGCTGATCAACATCCGCAGCGATCCGGCCTATGCCGCCTTGCTCGACGAGATCCACGCCGAGCTGCTGCCGTTCCTGCCCGGGCGCGATCGCGCGCTGATCAACCGCGACGCCTCGGCGTTCCTCGCCTCGCCGCGCTCGGTGACGCCGTTCCACCTCGACCACGAGCAGAACTTCCTGTGCCACCTGCGCGGGCCCAAGACCTTCTACGTCTGGGACCACCGCGATCGCAACGTGATCAGCGAGGGCGCGCTCGAGACCTTCTATCGCGTGGGCAAGCTGCGCGACGCGATCTACCAGCCCGACGTGGAGCCCAGGGCGCAGGTGTTCGAGCTCCAGCCCGGCGACAGCATCTACATGCCGATGGGATCGCCGCACGCCGCGGTCACCGGCGACGACATCACCGCGACGTTCAGCGTGCTGATGAACACCCGCAGCTCGTACGACCTGGTCGAGACCTACCGGGTCAACCACGTGATGCGGCGGTTCGGGCTGTCGCCCCGGCCGGTCGGCGACAGCGTGATGCGCGACTCGCTCAAGCGGCACATGCTGGGGGCGGCGCGGGTGGTGCGCGACCTCGCGCGCGGCCGTCGCCACGAGCGGCGCCTGCAGTGGTACTGAGCCGCCGCCGGTCCGGGGTCAGCGCAGCGCGGCGATCACCGCGGTCGCCACGTTGACCGACGGATCGGTCCACGTCCATGCGACCGCCTGGGCACCGTCCACCGGAGCCGTGCGATAGCACAGCTCGGACGGCACGTTGTTGGCAGTGTCGTCGTCGAGGCCGAGCGCGATCCAGCCCGCCGGTGGGTGGCTGAACCCCGAGTGGTCCCGCGGGTCGACGTTGTCGTAGCCGGCGAGCGCGATGACCAGATCGCCGGTCTCGGCCGGGCGGTCGGTCGCGGCGTCGATCTGGGGGATGGCGCTGCCGCGGACCCAGCGGTCGCCGGTGGCGACCACGCGGTGCTCGGTGAGCCCACGGACCTGCGCGACGTAGAGCGTGCCGTCGCCGGCCGGGCCGCCGAGGTACGCCGGGATGATCGTGTGGGCGCCGGGGGCGGGGTCGAGCTCGACGTAGAGCTGCGCGAACACCGGCGGCTTCTTGCGCCCGACCGTCGCGGGGCCCTGATCGACCACGCGGCGCAGCTCGCCCTGATCGTCGGTCGGCTCGGTGGCCGAGCGGGCCTCCAGGTCGCCCCAGCAGGCGGCGAGCACGACGATCGCATCGCCGGGTGCGACCTCGGCCAGCGTGATCGATGCCGGCGCCCACGCGCCGACGTGCCAGGTCTGCGCGATCTGGCCCACCGCGACCACGCGCCGCCCGCTCGCCGGCGCGGCCGGATCGGGCGCGACCCGCAGCGTCGGCTCGCGCGGCCGCGGCGGTGGATCACAGCGCGCGCACCCGACGAGCATCGACAGCGGCCCGAGGCACAGAGCTCGACGCAGGCGCGACATCACCGACGGTCCCCCACCAGGACATCGTTGTTACCACGATCTCGGGCCGGCCGACCAGCGTGCGGGCGCGCTCGCATCCAGCCGCGGCGCGGCGGCGTACACTCGCGGGCGATGCAGCGCGCGATCTCGCCGGCGGTCCTCGCGGCATGGCTGGCGCTCGGCGCAGGCTGCGATCGCCACCGCGCGCACGACGAGGCCCCACCGCCGCCACCGCCATCGCCGGCCACCGGCTGCACGCTCGCGCCGCTGCCGCTGCGGCTGCCGGCGCCCCGCCGCCTGGTCGCGATCGGCGATCTGCACGGCGACCTCGGCGGCGCGCGTGCGGCGCTGCGCGCGGCCGGGGCGATCGACGAGCGGGACCGCTGGATCGGCGGCGACCTCGTCGTGGTCCAGACCGGCGACGTGCTCGATCGCGGCGACGACGAGCGCGCGCTGCTCGACCTGATCGCCGAGCTGGAGGTCCAGGCCCGCGCCGCGGGTGGTGCGCTCGTCATGCTGCTCGGCAACCACGAGCTGATGAACGGCGCCGGCGACTTCCGCTACGTCACGCCAGCCGGGCTGCATGCGTTCGATGGCGTCGCGGGGGCAGCGCCGGCGGGCGTCCCCGCCGAGTCGCGCAGCCGGGTCGCAGCGCTCGGCGCGGGCGGCAGCTACGCCCGGCAGCTCGCCCGCCACGCGGTGATCGCGATCGTCGGCGACACCGTGTTCTCGCACGCCGGCGTGCTCGGCGACCGGGCCGGCCGCGCCGACGACGTCAACCGGACCGCGCGGTGCTGGCTCGACGGCCAGGCCGGCGACCCGCCCGCGGCGCTGACCTCAGACGACAGCCCGGTGTGGACGCGCGCGGCCGGCGGCCCCGACGTCGACTGCGCGCAGGTCGCCGCGGCGCTCGCGGCGCTCGGGGTCCGGCGCATGGTCGTCGGCCACACCGTGCAGGACGGCGGCATCAGCTCGGCGTGCGGCGGCGCGGTGTGGCGGATCGACGTCGGCCTGTCCCGGCGCTACGGCGGTCCGATCGAGGTGCTCGAGCTCGTGCCCGGCGCACCGCCCCGGGTGGTGCGCGGCAGCCGCGGCTGACGCCGGCGGTTCAGCGCCGTCGTCGCTTCGCCGGTCGTGGCGCGCCGTTGTCGAGATCGAACAGCCATCCTCGGGGATGCGTCGGATAGCCGAAAATACGGCACGGCCGCCGCGGCTGACCCGAGGGCCCGCCGCGGCTGCCGGTGCACGGTCGCGACTCAGTCGATCTCGAGCTTGGCGGTGGTGCCGGGCTGGTTCAGGTTCATCAGGCGGAACTGGTGGCCGATCAGATGCGCCCACTGCGGCGAAGCGGCGCTCACACTGCCGATCGCCTGCTGAATGTCCTTCTCGTCCTTCGCGGTGGGCGGCTGCTGCCCCTCGAAATCGACGGCGCCCTGCAGCCGGATGACCTCGGGGGCGCGGCCGCGGCCGCCGCCGCCGCCGCCGCCGCCCTGGCCACCGTGCTGCTGGTGGCCGCTGATGAAGAACAGCGTCAGGTCGATCATCGCGGTGTTCAGGCCGTGGGCGTCGGTCACGGTCGTGACCGTCTCGCTGAGGCTCATGAAGGTGGCGACCAGCCGGGTGCCGGTGGTGGTCTCGAAGACCTCTCCGCCGTTGTACTGCTCG
>DATAPF010000172.1:0-31957 GCA_036265355.1 Kofleriaceae bacterium
GTCGTAGGTGGTGCGGGTGACCTTGCCGGCCGGGTCGGTGACGCTGGTCGGGTTGTGATCGCCGTCGTAGGTCCACCGGGTGACGTTGCCGTAGCGATCGGTCTCGCTGAGCACGTTGTCGTTCGCGTCGTAGGTGTACCGGGTCTCCTTGTTGAGCCAGTCGAGCGTACTGACCAGGCGATGGCGGCTGTCGTAGACGTTGTGCGCCAGGCGCACGCCGCTCGGGTCGAAGGTCTCGCTGAGCTCGCCGGCGGGGGTGAAGTTGTAGGTGGTGACGCTGCCGAAGGCGTCGGTGGTGCGCACCTGGCTGGCGGTGCTGGTCAGGCTGGTGCGGCGGCCCTCGGGGTCGATCGAGGTGGCCAGGCTGCCGTCGGCGTTGTACTCGAAGCGGGCCACCGCCACGCCCTCGGGGCTGGTGTCGGTCAGCAGCAGGTGGCGGCCGCCGCCGTCGTAGGCGAGGGTCTCGACCGGGGCGACGCCGTTCACCACGGGCTGGCGGATCCCGGTCAGCTCGCTGCCGGTGTACTGCAGGGTCCAGGTCAACCCCTCGGCGTTGGTGACGCTGGCGATCCGCCCCTGGCTCCAGGTCAGTCCGGTCACGTTGCCGACCGGATCGGTCACCGACGTCTCCTGGTTGGAGGCGTCGGCGGCGATCGTCGTGGTGTTGCCGACGCGGTCGGCGATGCTGCCCAGCAGCCAGGCGCTGCCCCTGGGGTTGCGGTAGGTCATCCTGGTGCCTCCGCGGACGTTGAGGACGTAGCTGTCGGAGGTCGGGTGGGTCATCGTGTCGTCGGTCTCCGGCGGCGAGTGGAACCCGCCCTGTCCGTCGGGGGTGAACACCACCGGCTCACCGCTGGCCATCACCCGCGTCACCGAGCCGTCGGCGTTGGGGGTGACGCGGTCGCGGAAGCCCAGGCGCATGCCGAAGCCGCCGGGGCCGGCGACCGCGGCGTCCATGCTGTTGTAGATCAGCGAGACCGGGCCTGCGGCGAAGGTGAGCGACAGGTTCCCGGTGCACAGGCTGCCGCCCTCCCACGGTTTGACGCCCAGGTGTGCGGCGCAGGGATGCGGTGGCGAGGTACTGCCGACGGAGACGGCGGTCTCGGTGGTCTCCTCGGCCTCGGGCGGGTGGTTGGTGTCGGTGGCGCGGCAGCCGGCGCAGGCGACGAGGAGCAAGTAGATCGGTGCGGTCTGGGGCATGATTCCTCCTTGCGCCGCGAGCACGGAGCAAGCGGAGGACCCGTCCCATCCTCGCGGATCTACTCGGCGCCCGCGCGGCGGCGAGGACCCGGAGTCAACCAGCGGTTGCGCCGGGAGCTACCGCACGTCGCCGCCCGATTCGAAAGCAGTCAATCGTCCGGTCAGAACACCGTGCCGACCGAGAACGCGGCCTCCGCGCCGGCCTGCATCGGGGCGTGCAAGAGCTTGACGCCGTCGATCCCGACGCTGGCGGTCAGCCCGATCCGGCCGACCACGTAGGTCGCGGTGGCGGCGCCGAGCGCGTCGCGCACGACGCCTGTTCCCTTGTCGCCGTTGGAGCCGAGCGCGTCGCGGAACCGGCCGATCACGCCGGTGAACAGGCCGCGCATCGGCTCGACGTGCAGGCCGAGCGCGAGCTCGCCGTCGCGCTCGACGTTGTCGGCATCCTGGCCGTAGGCGACGTTGAGCGTGCCGTGGACCGGGCCGAGCTGCTTGCCGAACGACACCAGCCCCTCGATCTCGCCCTCGGCCTCGGTGAAGCCCTCGGTCTTGAACGACAGGTAGGCCGACGACGCCACGCCATGCTTGCGCTCGTCGAGCAGCTGGACCGCCCCGCCGATCCCCGGCCGCGCCTTGCCGCCGCTGGTCGCGAACACGTTGTCGACCCGCAGCACCAGCCGGGCGGGTCCCCAGACATGGATCTCGCCGTTGAGGTCGACCGTGTTGCTGGGGGCAGGCCCGTTGACCGTCGCGGTCGCCGTCACCGCGGCCAGCGCCGGTCCGGTCGAGTGGGTGAGCCCGGGAGTGAACGAGTCGTCGTTGGCCGCGGCGCGGGCGCTGGCGGTGTCCGCGGTCGCGCTGTCGTCCGCCGCGTCGGCGCCGGCGACCGAGGCCGAGGCGGAGAGCACCAGTGAACACACGACGGCGATCCGGTGCTGCGACATGCGCGCACGATAGGCGATCGGCGCGGGGAGTGTCGATTGACAAGCTCCTCCGGGAGCGTTGCGAAACATCTCCGTCGACCGTCGTGTGGTGAAAATCCTGACTGGTGCGTGAGGACGTACGCGCGAATTTGGGTGCGCTAATCGTGCATTTTAATTACGTAAAATTGGTCAGACACGTCACAACTCGAGGTGGTCGCGAGTGGGATGAGGTTAAGAGTCATCCGGCCCATGGGAATTCCTCTCTCCGATTTCAACGGACAGTTCATAGCTACTCGCGCGCTGCCCATCCGGAGGCCGACCCAGATGAACTTGCGATCGAGAGCATGGATCCCTGGCGTTCTCGCCGTGTCCCTCGCCGCCTGTGCGACGGCAGGGACGGACGATTCGAGTGTGCAGGTCATCAAGCCGGACGCACAGGACGTCTCGCCCCCGCTGAGCGAGCTCGCCAAGCGCCCGGTGCCGCTCGCGTCCGAGCGCGCCCACGAAGCCGAGGCGTGGCGCCGGATCCCGCACCCGCAGATCGAGGCGGCCGGCCCGGTCGTCGATCCGGTCGTGCAGACCGCGATCGGCGGCCCGGACATCCCGACCCCGATCACCACGTTCGAGGGCATGGGCACCGGGCTGCCCGGCTTCACGGTCCAGTCGGCGCCGCCGGACACCGACGGTGACATCGGCCCCAACCACTACGTCCAGATCGTCAACTCGGGCGTCACGATCTTCAGCCGCGCCGGCGCGGTGCTGATGGGCCCGGTCAACACCAACACGCTGTGGAACGGCTTCAACGGCGCGTGCGCGACGACCAACGACGGCGACGGCGTCGTTCGCTACGACCGGATCGCGGACCGCTGGGTGATCTCGCAGTTCTCGGTCAACGGCGGCAGCGGGCCGTTCTTCCAGTGCGTCGCGGTGTCGACCTCGCCGGATCCGACCGGCAGCTACAACCGCTACCAGTTCACGTTCGACGGGTTCAACGACTACCCGAAGATGGGGCTGTGGCCCGACGCGTACTACTTCACGTTCAACATGTTCCCGAACAACACGTTCGCGGGCGCCCGGCTGTGCGCGTTCGACCGCGCGAAGATGCTGACCGGCGCGGCCGCGACCGAGCAGTGCTTCAACACCAGCAACCAGATCGGCGGCCTGCTCGCGTCCGACCTCGACGGTTCGACCCAGCCGCCGGCCGGCTCGCCCAACTTCGCGGTCGCGCTCAACACGACCACCACGCTCGCGTTCTTCAAGACCCACATCGACTTCACGACGCCGGCCAACTCGACGTTCACCGGGCCGACCAACATCACGGTCGCGTCGTTCGCCGAGCTGTGCAACGGCGGCACCTGCGTCACCCAGCCCGGCACCACCACCAAGCTCGACTCGCTGGCCGACCGCGCGATGAACCGCGCGGTGTACCGCCGGTTCTCGGATCACGACGCGCTGCTGATCTCGCACTCGGTGACCGCGGGCTCGGGCGGCGGCGTCCGGTGGTACGAGCTGCGCAACATGGCGACCACGCCGACGGTGTTCCAGCAGGGCACCTACGCGCCGGACGCGGCGTTCCGCTGGATGCCGAGCATGACGTTCGACCAGGCCGGCAACATCGGCCTGGGGTTCTCGACCTCGAGCTCGACGATCAACCCGAGCATCCGCTACACCGGCCGGCTGGTCGGCGACACGCTCGGCACGATGGGCCAGGGCGAGGCGACGATCATCGCGGGCACCGGCTCGCAGAACGCCAACCTGACCCGGTGGGGCGACTACAGCTCGATGAACATCGACCCGACCGACGACTGCACGTTCTGGTACGCGCAGGAGTACATGGGCGCGAGCGGCTCGTTCAACTGGCGGACCCGGATCGGCACGTTCAAGTTCCCCAGCTGCGGCGCGCAGACCAACGACTTCAGCATCTCGGTCAACCCGACGTCGCAGACCGTCGCGGCGGGCTCGACCACGAGCTACACGGTGAGCACCGCGGTCACCGCGGGCACGGCCCAGACCGTCAACCTGTCGGTGTCCGGGCTGCCCTCCGGCATCACCGGCTCGTTCAACCCGGCCAGCGTGACCGCGGGGGGCAGCTCGACCTTGACCCTGACCGTCGCGTCGACCGTCGGCGCCAGCACCACCAACTTCACGATCACCGGCACCGGCACGTCGGCGACCCACACCGCCAGTGCCTCGGTCACCGTCACCAACAACAACCAGGCGCCGACGGTCTCGATCACCTCGCCGACCGCGGGCGCGACGGTGAGCGGCATGATCACCGTCGCGGCCAGCGCGGCGGACGCCGACGGCACGGTGGCGAGCGTCCGGTTCGATCTGCCGGACGGCACCAGCGTCACCGACACCACCACGCCGTTCTCGACCACGTTCGACACCACCAGGGTGCCCAACGGCGGCGCGACGTTCCGGGCGACCGCGACCGACAACCAGGGTGCGAGCACCACGACGAGCGTGACGGTCACCGTCAACAACGCCGGCGGCGGCTGCATCACCAACCAGACCTTCACCTCGACCGACGTGCCCAAGTCGATCCCGGACAACAACGCGACCGGCGTGACCTCGAACCTGCCGGTGAGCGGCAACGGCAACGTCGCCTCGCTGGCGCTGTCGCTCAACATCACCCACACGTTCCGCGGCGACCTCGTCGTCACGCTGATCGCCCCGAGCGGCACGCAGTTCATCGTCAGCAACCGCGCGGGTGGCTCGGCCGACAACCTCATCATCACCAACCAGGCGATCACCACGTTCAACGGCCAGCCCGCGGCCGGCACCTGGCGGCTCAAGGTCCAGGATCTCGCGGCCCAGGACGTCGGCACGCTCAACTCGTGGTCGCTGCTGATCAACGGCAACTGCACCGCGGTCGTCCCGTGGTCGGGCTCGGCGACCCCGAACCTGCCCACGATCGACAACAGCTCGGCGTGCACCAACCTGACGGTGCCGTCGACCCCGGGCAGCGACTCGTCGCTGGCCAAGCTCGACGTCGCGGGCCGCCACGACTTCTGCTCGATCCTGCGCGGCACGCTGGCGCACAACGGCACGACCGTGACGGCGTTCCCGACCGGCACGTTCCCGGCCGGTGCCTGCAACTTCAGCTTCGCCAGCCGCGGCGTGCCGGGGCTGACCGGCGACGCATCGGGAACCTGGACGATCTGCATCATCGACACCGACGCATTCGGCGACACCGGCGTGCTCAACACCTGGGCGGTGCACAACTGAGCTGAGCGGTCCCCGCCCGGCGGACTGACCCGCCGCCCGCCCTCGGCGTCGCCGCGTCGAGGGCATTTGTCTTGCAAATCAGCCCGAGCTCGCTTGACCGCCCCGACCCCCGTGACGAGGATGCGCCGATGACAGCCCCTCGTGCCGCGTGTGGCGCGCTGGTGATCGTCTTCGGCGGCGCCCTGGCGCTGGCCGCCGCTCCGGGTTGCCGCGGCGAGCGCGGGTCATCCGGCGGCGGTGCTGGAACCGGGGCGTCCACGGCATCCGGCGCGAGATCACAGAGCTCCGGGTCCGGCTCCGGCGACGACCAGCCCGCGTGGCCGGTGATCGACGAGGCGGCGCTGGCGGCGCTGCAGACCACCGAGCGGTTCGAGCTCGGCACGCCGGCGCCGCTCGCGATCACCCCCGACGGCGCGGTGCTGTTCCGCCGCAGCAAGCCGCGCAACCGGGTCGCCGACCTCTACCAGCTCGACGCGTCCGGCAAGATCACCCAGCTCGCGAACGCCGCGGCGCTGGTCGCTGCTCCACCGCCGGCCCCACCCGGGGCGCCCGGGCGCGGCGCCGCGGCCGAGCCGCCCGCGCCGCCCGAGCTCGGCGCCGGCATCGACGTGATCAGCGTCTCCGACGACGGCGCCCGCGTGCTGATCCCGCTCGCCGGCCGGCTGTTCCTGCTCGAGCGCTCGACCGGGGTGGTGCGCGAGCTCGCGATCGGGCCGTACCGCGACGCCCAGCTGTCGCCCGACGGCAAGCGCGTCGCGTTCGTGCGCGGCGGCGATCTGTGGGTGCTCGCGGTCGGCGAGCCGCAGCCGGTCCGGATCGCGCAGCACCCCGCCGCCGACAAGCTTGCTGCTGATGATGCCCGCGACTACGCCACGCCCGATCCCGCGGCGCGCGCGTTCGGCCGCGACCGCGGCTACTGGTGGTCGCCCGACAGCCAGGCGATCGCGTTCGAGCGCTGCGACGCGCGCGCGGTCGAGCCCCGGTACGTCGCCGATCCGCGCCACCCCGAGCAGCCGCCCGCGATGACCCGGATCCCACGCCCCGGCACGCCGATCGCCGCGGTCGACCTCGGCCTCGTCTCGGTCCGCGGCGGCGCGCCGCGCTGGGTCAGCTGGGACCGCGAGCATTACCCGTACCTCGCGCAGGCGATCTGGCCCGCCCGCGGACCGCTCACGCTCGTCGTCGTCGGCCGCACCCAGACGATCGCCGCGGTGGTCACCGTCGATCCGGCGACCACCGCGTCCCGCCAGGTCCTGGTCGACAAGGATCCGGCCTGGGTCAACGTCCTGCCCGACGGTCTGGCCTGGCTGCCCGACGGCTCGGGCTTTCTGTGGATGACCGAGGCCAGCGGCGCGTGGAGCGTGGAGCACCACGCCGCCGACGGCGGCCATGTCCGCACGGTCCTCACCGCCGACGTCGGCGCGCGCCGGATCGCCGGCATCTCGCCGGACGGCCACGACGCCGTGATCGAGGGCGCCTCGGACGCGCGCGAGCAGCAGGTCTGGCGGGTCCCGCTCGCCGGCGGCGCGCCGGTCGCGCTGACCTCGGGCGGCGGCGTCCACACCGCGCGCGCCGCGCACGGCATCGTCGCGATCAGCTCGCTGCTCAGGGCCGGCGGGCGGGCCACCACCGTGATCCGCGCCGACGGCTCGCGCACCCCGCTGCCGTCGGTCGCCGACCATCCGGCCGCTCCGCCGACCACCCAGTTCGAGACCCTGCTGCTGCACGATCATGCGCAGCTCGCCGCACTGACCCGGCCGCACGCCTTCGATCCCAAGCTCCGCTACCCGGTCGTGCTGCGGATCGGCGGCGCTCCCGACACCCGGAGCGTGGTCGACGCGCTCGACACCTACCTGCTCGACCAGTGGTACGCCGACCAGGGCTTCATCGTCGTGCGCAGCGACGGCCGCGGCACGCCGGGACCCGAGCGCAGCTGGCAGCGCGCGATCGCCGGCGACGTGCTCACCGTCCCGATGACCGATCAGATCGACGCGCTCAAGCGGCTCGCCGCCCACCACCCCGAGCTCGACCTCGGCCGGGTCGGCGCGCTCGGCGGCGAGATCGGCGGCTACCTCGCCGCGATGGCTGTCCTGCTCCACCCCGACGTGTTCGCCGCCGCGGTCGCCGTCTCACCGATCACCGACTGGTCGCTGGTCGACGCCGCGACCGCCGAGCGGTACCTGAAGGCCCCGGCGTTCAACGCCGAGGGCTATCGCCGGACCACCGCCGCGGTCTACGCCGATCATCTCACCCGTCCG
This sequence comes from Kofleriaceae bacterium, assembly GCA_036265355.1. Classification (GTDB taxonomy): domain Bacteria; phylum Myxococcota_A; class Polyangia; order Haliangiales; family Haliangiaceae; genus JABFXX01. The sequence goes on from DATAPF010000172.1 coordinate 7,613, forward strand.
CTGCTGCTCCTGCCCGCGGTCCCGGGCAGCCGGATCGCCACCGCGCACGCCTTCCAGCTGATCGACGCGCTGTCCGCCGCCGGCAAGCACGCCGAGATCGCCACCTGGCCGGACCGCGCTGACGCCGCCCACCGGATCGCCGCGACCCGGCTTGTCCTCGACTTCTTCCGCCAGCGGCTCGGCCCGCCGGTCCGGCCCCGGGTCATGCCCGCGGCCAGGACCGACGACGACGACGAGGACGAGGAGCGCGAGCGGCGCGCCCGTCGCGGCAGCGAGAGCGCCGACCAGGATCGGCACTGAGCCCACCCGATCGGATCCGCAGATGGCCGGTCAGGGCCGCTCAGCGTGCGTGCACCACCGCTCGATGTGCTGTTTCTGCGGCAGCTACGCGAGCGGATCGCCGTCGGTGCGGTAGGCGGGCGGCGCGTAGATGTTCACCGTGACCAGGTCCGAGCGGCCGGTGTTCCGGATGACGTGGGGCTCGCGCTTGCCGATCAGCAGCAGCGAGCCCTCGCGGAGCCGCACGCTGCGGCCCGACACCCGGGCCGTTCCGGTGCCTGCGACCACGTAGAGCCATTGCTCGGCCCAGCGATGCTCGTTCCGGGAGTCCTCGCTCGAGGACTGGCCGGGGCGGATCGTCATCGTCGCGGCCTGCGACGCGCGGGTCCTGTGCAGGACCTGGAAGCCACGCCGGCGCAGCCGGGCGGTCTGGACGTGTTTCATACGGCCGGCAGCGCGGCCGCCGCCTCGGTTTCCTTGGGCACCTGGAAGCGCGGCTCGCGCTCGATCAGCGCCTCGAACATGGCGAGCACCTCGTTGCCGAGCGCGGCGCGGTCGTCGGCGCCAAGCAGCTTGCGGAGCATCGGAAACAGCTTGGCTTCCTCTTCCTCGTGAGCGTGGTGAGACACGTTCTCCTTGAGGACGTTGAGCTTGGCCTGGAACTCCTCCTCGTCGGCGTCGGGATCGAGCGCGAGCATGTCGGCCAGCAGGCGCTTGATCTCGAGGTGCTCCTCGACCGACTCGTGGAGCAGGTCCGAGGTCGCTTCCGCCATCGCGGCCGGGTAGAAGATCTGCTCCTCGACCGCCGCGTGCGCGGCGAGCTTGTCGGCGAGCTGGGCGAACAGCGCCGCACGGCTGCCCTCGCCGCGCTCGAGCTGCTCGATCAGGTCATCGACTTCGGAGTGCTGAGAGGTCAGGATCTCGAGTACGTCGAGCGCGTTGGTCATGTGCGTAGGGAGTGCACCATCGGTGCCAGTCCTGCGAATCATGACGGCATCGCGCACGACCGCAGCTGTGACAGCCGCGCTCGGATGTTCGTCGCTGGCGCGCGTGCGGGGGTGCCGGAAAGCTTCGTAGACCGCGGGGGAAGGCCGGATCGCTGCACGCAGCACCGGGGCGATGAGCTGGCGATCCGATTGCACCCTCTGGACGCTCTACCTGGAGGAATGAGATGACCACGCACAACGGATCCCGCCCGGATCGCGAGGAGCGCCGGCCCCGCCCGCCGTTTGGCCCGCAGAAGATTCCGCCTCCGGGCCTGGAATCCGATCTGAAACCCAGGCCGGCGTACGAGGCGCCCGCATACAAGGCCGCCGGCAAGCTGGAAGGCAAGCGCGCGCTGATCACCGGAGGTGATTCGGGCATCGGGCGCGCGGTCGCGCTGCTGTTCGCCCGCGAGGGCGCCGACGTCGCGATCAACTACCTCACCGAGGAGCAGAGCGATGCCGAGGAGACCAAGCGCGCGGTGGAGGCGGTAGGTCGCCGCTGCGTGCTCCTGCCGGGTGACCTCACCGAAGCGCGATTCTGTGCGGAGCTGATCGAGCGCAGCGTCGATCAGCTGGGTGGTCTCGACATCCTGGTGTCGAACGCCGGCTATCAGAATCGCAAGCAGATCGACAAGCTGACGCTCGAGGAGCTCGAGCGCACGTTCCGGACCAACTTCTTCGCCTACGTGCTGCTCGTGCAGGCGGCCGTTCCGCACCTCGCGCCGGGCTCGGCGATCATCGCGACGAGCTCGGAGACGAGCTTCGCGGGCTCGAAGCAGCTGCCCGACTACTCGGCGACCAAGGGCGCGATCAACCAGTTCACCAAGGTCATGGCCCAGCAGCTGATCGACAAGCGGATCCGGGTCAACGCGGTGGCGCCCGGGCCGGTGTGGACGCCGCTCAACGTCGCCGACCGCGGCAACCCGCCCGACCATGTCAGCCAGCAGGGGGCAGATACGCCGCTCGGCCGGCCGGCCCAGCCGGAGGAGATCGCGCCCGCGTACGTGTTCCTCGCGTCGGACGCCGACTCGAGCTACATCACGGGGATCGTGTTGCCGATCCTGGGCGGCGAGACGATCGGCGGGTGACGCGTGCCGCGGCCCCGGGCCGCGCATGCTCTATAGTCCGCGCATGTCGGCCACCACCCCGTGCCTCCCGCTGCTCACCGGTGCCCAGATCCCTCAGCTCGGTTTCGGCGTCTGGGAGGTCCCCGAGGGTGCCACCACGCGCAACTCGGTCACCGCCGCGCTCGAGCTCGGTTATCGCCATGTCGACACCGCGCGGGTCTACGGCAACGAGGCCGACGTGGGCGCGGCGATCCGGGCGAGCTCGGTGCCACGCGACCAGGTGTTCGTCACCACGAAGCTGTGGAACGACGGCCACGGCTACGACGCGGCGCTGCGCGAGCTGGATGCCAGCCTCGCCAGGCTCGGAATGGACCACGTCGATCTCTACCTGATTCACTGGCCGGTGCCCGGCAAGCGCCGCGATTCGTGGCGGGCGCTCGAGCGCGCGTTTGCCGACGGCCGGGCGCGCGCGATCGGCGTCAGCAACTACATGGTGCCGCACCTGCGCGAGCTGCTCGGGGAGGCCAAGGTGGTTCCTCACGTCAACCAGATCGAGCTGTCACCGTTCCTCCAGCGCCGGGATACCTGCGCGCTGTGCCGCGAGCACGGCATCGTGGTCGAGGCGTACTGTCCGCTGACGCAGGGCCAGCGGCTCGCCGACGCGCGGCTCGCTGCGGTCGCGCGCAGGGTCGGCCGCACCCCGGCGCAGGTCCTGCTGCGCTGGAGCCTCGAGCACGGCAACGTCGTGCTGAGCAGGTCGGTCCAGCGAGACCACATCGCGGAGAACGCCGCGGTGTTCGACTTCGCGCTCGACGCGGCGGCGATGGCGGAGCTCGACGCTCTCGAGGAAGGGCTCGCCACCGCGTGGGACCCGTCCGGCGCCCCGTGACCGGCTTCATCACGACGCCGGCGGTCAGAATCCCGGCGAGTTGACCAGGGACAGCGGCACACCGCCGCGCGCCGTGCCCAGGTTGGTCAGCACGACCTTCTCGAGGACATCGGCCGCGCCGCCGTTGCTGGTCACCGCGAGCGCGAGCGTGTTGGTGCCGCTCGGGTTGAGGATGCCAGCGGGGACGATGAAGGTGTGCTGCGGCCCGACGTTGCCGATGTACTGCCCCATGTTCCAGCCGTTGACGAAGATCAGCACGCGGTAGGCGCCACCCGAGGCGCGCACCGTCGGGTCGCCGATCGTGATGCCGAGCGAGGCATCGTCGGCGGCCGGGATCGCCAGCGTGAACTGGGTGCGGTACCACGACGTGCCGGCGACCGCCGTCGTGTCCGGCACCCGGCGGCTCTGCCATCCGCCGTCGGGAAAGCCCGGCAGGTGCCAGCGGTTGCGTTCCCCGAACAGCCCGCCGGTGTTCAGCGGGCCGCGCACCGGGTCGGCGATCGACTCGCCGCCGGCGTTGCCCTGGATCTTCCAGGTCGCGGTCACCGCGGATCCAGCCGTGCTGGTGATCGTGGCCGAGATCAGACCCCGGCCTTCCTTCTGGGCATCGTTGACCCCGCCGTCCTCGTTGTGGGAGTCGTCGCGCACCATCACGGAGAGCACGTGCGCGCCGGCGGTCCGCTGCGCGGTGGGAACGGTGAAGCTGACCGTCCCCGTGGTGGCCGGCGTGGTCGTGCCGGTGGCCAGCACGTTCTGGCCCAGGTACACGCCGTCCAGCCAGGCCTGCAGCATCCCCGCGCCGCCGCCGCCGTAGCGCAGTGCAATCGTGGCCGCGGCGCCGGTAAAGCGGCCGCGAACCCAGACATCGCCGTGGTGGAAGCCATAGTCGTCGGCGGTGAGCACGACCTGTCCGGACGGCGGTGGCGTCGTGCTGGTCGTCGTGGTCCGGCTGGCCGCGGTCCACGCGCTGTCATCGAACGATGCGCTGGCCTCGGGAGACTCGACCGAGAACCGCCAGCTGGCGGCGGACAGATCGGGCAGGCTGATCGCGTCGGCCCCGGGCAGCATGTTCACCGCGGACAGGCTGCCCGCTGACGTCGTCCGGATGCTGATCGCGGCCCCGTTCCAGGTGACCGCGGAGATCCCGGCCGGCGCCCAGATCTCGAGGCTCGACGCCGCGCCGGTGTCGCCGGTCAGGGCCAGGGTCGAACCGGCCACGGTCGCCGTGCGCACCAGCTGAGGCCCGCGCTCGAGCACCGGCCCCGCCGAGGTGTCCTGGCGCCACATCGTGTCGGCAAAGCTCTGCCGCGCGATCAACAGCGTCAGGGCGTCGCGTCCGCCGCCGGTGATCCGGACCTGCGCCAGGGCACTGTGGGTGTACTGGAGAGCCAGCAAGCCGCCGGAGAACGTGGGGGTGACCGTGCCGGCCAGGACGGTCACGGTCGGCGCGCTGGTGTAGCGCAGCACGGTCTCGCCCGCCTCGTTGGTGCGGCCGTAGAGCAGCAGCAGGTCGGTGGTGCCCTGGCGCATCACGGTCTCGATCTCCGAGGTGGAATAGACCAGGTGCTGCCCGCCGAAGCTGTAGTTCGCGACCAGGATCTTGGCGTCCTGCCCGTTGAGCGCGAGCGAGGCAGTGAACGCGCCGTCGGGCGTGTTGATCGGGAACGTGAACGCGTCGCTGGTGGTCGCGCTCGATGGATTGTGCGTCGCGACGTAGAAGTGCGTCTGGGTGTCCGGGTTCACGTCGTGATCGACCTTGACCGCGCTCGACGACGGCGTCACCGCGGCGGCGCGGTCGAGCTTGGTGATCGGCGCGACGCTCTGCAGGAACAGCCCGAGCTCCTTCATCGTGGCGATCTTGGGCCGGAGCTGGCGCCCCTCGTCGAGCGCCGCGCCGTAGTCGTACGACGTGTAGACCACCGGGGCCGGCAGCCAGCCCCACGACGTGCCCCCGACGGTCATGTAGACGTTCTGGATCGTGAGCCGGTTGGCGATGTTGGTCCCGTAGAACACGCGCTCGTACCCGGGCCCCTCGCGCTGCGACATGCACGGGTACGAGCCGGACCCGCCCCAGAAATCGAACCAGCCACCGCCGAACTCGGCGGCGAAACCGGGTGTGCTCGGCGATGCGGTCGCGCCGCCGGTCGCGCCGCCGGCGCCCCACAGGCCCCAGTCGGGGGCGACCGACGGACCACCCGTGGTGTTGTCGCTGTGGCACGTGCCGCCGGGATAGCCATCGAACGCGTACAGATCGACCGGACCGGGCACGGTGCCCGACACGGTGGAGCTCGCCGGCACCCACAGGCCGTTGCGGCCCTTGTCGTTGTGGAAGATCGGCACCGTGATGCCGTCGGCACGCGCCTTGTCGTGCAGGTGCTTCATGTAGTTGCGCTGGCTGGTGCCGGTCGACGCGAGCTCGTTCTCGATCTGGTACAGGAGGACCGTGCCGGCGCCGCTGGTCAGCTGGTGCCGGGCGAGGATCGCGTCGATCTGCGACTGCCACTGGTCGGTCGCCGCCATGTAGTCCGCGGCGTCGCTGCGCGCCCGGCCTGCGACGTTCGCGAGCCAGCCCGGGAAACCGCCGCCATCGGCCTCGGCGTTGATGTACGGCCCCGGCCGCGCGATGACGTACAGCCCGACCTCCTGGGCAAGCGCGAGCACCTGATCCATGTCGCGCACGCCGGTGAAGTCGTAGACGCCCGACTTCGCGGAGTGATAGCCCCAGTCGAAGTACAGCGAGACTGCGTTGTAACCACTGGCCTTCAGCTTCTGCAGCACATCGCGCCACAGGCTCGGGCTGGGCAGCCGGAACGGGTGGAATTCACCCGACCAGATGTAGATGCGCTGGCCGTCGACCATCAGGGAGTACTGATCCCAGGTGATCGTGTGCGACGCGGCGCTCGCAGGCCGCGCCGCTGCGAGCGCAACGGCCACGACCAGCGCCGCCACGAGCAGGACCGGTGATCGAGGGATGATCTTCATGAGGTCACGGTGTCCTTCCGCCGGGCGCGCGCGGCCCGCGTACGCGTTTACCACCCGCTCAGTTCACCGACCAGCGCTGGTTGGCCCCGGATCCGCAGGCCCACAGGATCAGGCTGGTGCCGTTGGCGGTGCCATTGCCGCTGGCGTCCAGGCACAGGCCCGATTGCACGCCGACGATGGTCCCGCTGGCATTGATGTTCCATTGCTGGTTCGTCTGGCCGTTGCAGTCCCAGATGATGACTGCCGTGCCATTGGTGGTTCCGGCATGATTGGCATCCAGGCACTTGTTGCCATACACGACCAGCTGCTTGCGCGCGGTGTACACCCACGTCTGGTTCGCGCCACCGCTGCAGTCCCACAGCTGCATCTGCGTGCCGTTGGTGAGGGTGGTGTTGTTGACGTCGACGCACCGGCCGGACTGCGCGCCCACGATCTCGTCGCCGCTCGCGCCGGGCAGCGGCAAGACGGTGATCGCATCGAGGTCCGGCGCGAACGCCTGCGCATTGCCGAACGCGATCGTGTTGGTTCCCTTGGCCAGCGACACGATGACCGACACGGTGCCGGGCGTGGTCCACGATCCGGTGGGTGGAAATGCCACGCTGGTCGGGCCCTGACCGTTGGTGGTCAGGGTCGCCGTCCGGACCGCCGCGTCCCCGTTGAGGTAGGCGATGTTCACCACCGCGGGTCCCGTGGCGCTCGCCGTGATCCCGGTGAATCGCAGGGTGTTCGCGCTGCCGTTGCCGACCGAGTGGACGCTGGAACCGCCGGAGCACGTCGCGCACGACGTCACCATTGCCGCGCCACCGCGCTGGTTGGCGGTCGCCTCGGCCTCGAACGTCGTCACGGCGCCCTCGGTCCCGGTGACGCCGAGCAGCACCGAGTTACTGGCTGGGACACTGACGCTGAAGCTGGTGGTGACGTTGCCGATCGTCGTCGCGGTCCACAGGTTCCGGACGCTCGCCGACGTGCCCGCCAGGCCGAGGTCGGCCCACCGCACCGTCATGGTGGCCGCCGCCGAGCTCCGGTTGAGCAGCAGCACCGCCCGGCGCCCCGAGCCCGACAGCACCTTGCTGTAGACCTGGAGACCGGCGCTGTCCTCGGCGACCTTCACGCCCTGCAGGCCGCGCGGATCCTGGTCGACCGCGAGCACCTCGGCGTTCTTGAGGATCGCCGCGGTCGTCGAGCTCATCGTCGCCATGTTGTTGCCGGCCAGCAGCGGCGCGCCCGAGATCGCCCACAGGCTCAGCTCGGTCCGGCCCTGCGCGTCGGACAGCCCCGACATGCCGACCGTGAGCATGTCCGGATCATTGACGTACCCGGTGTGCTGCGAACCGGGGTGCTGCGCCTGATCGAAGTTGGACAGCGCGGGCGGCAACGTCGCGGACTGTCCGAAGAAGATCAGGTCCGTGCTGGCGCGCCACATCGCGCCGGTCCCGGCGCCCCAGTTCCACGGGTTCTGGCGGCCCCATTCGCAGATCGACAGCGCCATCGGATGTCCGGTGCTCGCGGTCGCAGCGGCGAGCGCCGCGCTGATCGCCTGGAACGTCGCCTGCGGATCGAGGCCCTCGGCGTCGCCGCCGCACCAGTCGACCTTGACGAGGTCGAATCCCCACTGCTCGAACTGCACCATGTCCTGCTGGTAGTGACCCTCGCTGCCGGTATTCGGGGCCGCCGGCTGGGTGGTCGGGAAGAAGAACCCGCAGCCGTTCTTGCCGGCATCGGTGTAGATACCGGCCTTGAGGCCCTTGCTGTGGATATAGCTGACGATCGCGGCCATCCCGCCCGGCCACTGCGTGGGATTGACCATGATGTTGCCCGCGCTGTCGCGCGCGCCCTGCCACCAGCCCTCGTCGATATCGATGTACTGATAGCCGGCCGCCGGCATCCCGGCCGCGACGAACGCGTCGACTTGCGCCCGGATCGTGCTGGCGTCGAAGCTGCTGGCGAAGCTGTTCCACGACGCCCATCCCATGGCCGGACGGGGCACCGCGATCTGGTTGGTGGTCACCGCCGCACCGGCGACCGCGCTCAGCACGGCCAGCCATACACAGCCGATGGCGAAGTGGCGTATCGAGGATCGCATGTCAATCATCTCCTGGGCCCGCGTCGCCAGTCCGACCAGGCCCGGCGACGAACCGGCGCGGTGGCCACAATCTCATGACGTGTTGCGTCGCATCGATACGCTCCAACCGAGTGAATGTCAACACAAGTTTGTGGAGTCCGGATTTGTGGACTGACCACCTGGTGGCCGAGGTCCTCGCTCTGCCTCGCAGGTGCGGCGGAAGCCCACATCACGACAGCAGGTCATGTCGTACAGGCCGCAGGGCTCGGTCGACCATGCCGGCTCGGTCGAGATCTATGGGTTCGCGATCGGGACGAACTGCATGTCCGGGACCTTCATCATCTGAGCCGTATCCGTGAACACCTGCGAATAGCCGCACGGCGTGACACCGTCCTGGCACAGGCCGGTTGCGAGCTTGCATTCGTCGGCCGGGCAGCCGATCGCGTCATGCACCAGCCCCACGGTGGCGTTGATGCCATGCGCGCTATCCGGATTGCTCGCGAACATGTCGCCGTAGTTGAGCACGACTCGATGACTGCGCTCCTCGAGCGTGACCGTGAAGTTGAGGTTGTCGGCCGGCGTGCACGGCTGAGTCACACAGGCATGCTTCCAGGTCACGCGAAGCTGCCGATTATCCCCGCTTCCTTCGAGGACGTAACACACTTTACCGACGGCGACGTTCATCGCGTCCCGGAAGTTCAGCGTGTCCCAGAACACCATCACCGACTGCAGGGGTGGCGCCGCCCCCATGCCCGTGATGCCGCGATCGAGCGGCCCCGGCCTCAGGCCCCCGCTCGGATCGGGGCTGTCCGGCGTGAACGAGACATAGCCATCCTTGGACACCCAGATCTTGCCGATCGGCCGGCCATAGAACTGAAATCCAGAGCCCGGCAGCACATCGTCCAGCGCCAGGAGGATCGGGCCGGTGGCCCCGCTGATTGCCACCGCCGTGTTTCCGGGCACACCGCACGCGTCCTCGAAGCTGTCGAGCGCCGGGCTTCCGGCGTACTGGCATACCCCCCGGGTGCCGGGCGATGTCGCACCGGCGGACATCGCGGCGGACAGCGGACATGGCATGGCGGTCGTGCAGCTAGCATCGAGCAGCACTGTCTCGGTCTCCTCGTGACCGCTGAACTGCATCGGCCCGAAAGCACGCAGCGCCTCGACACCACCGTGGAGCCCGGAGATCTCGAGATCGAAAGACCCCGTCGCGGTCTCGTCGAGCAGCGTGATCGCGACGGGGAGCCGCGCGCCGGTCAGGGAACGCTCGAACGTGGTCGTCCTGGCCGACCTGACGACGATCCGGATCTGATCGATGTCGCACGGCACGCCCAGCGTGGTGTCGATCGACAGCACGATCTGACGGGGGGACGTGCAGGCCACGAGCACGAGCGAACCGGCCAACAGCCATCTCGAGATCATTTCTGATCCTCCGCGTATTTGACGTCAATCAGGAAATTTCTTTTCTGGAACAGAAGCCCCGGCAGCCCGAGCTGACGATTGACAGGAACCGACTCGTGCGCGGACCCTGCTGCGATGCATCTCGCGCCGGCCGTGTTGGCGTGGTAGAGCGTGGGGATCCGCGGATCCGGCTGGCCGAGGCCTGGTGCGGTGATCGTCACGTCCTTGCCATCGGCTCCCTTGCTGCCCTTGGTCGGAGACGGGTAGCAGCCGACCGTGGGAGCAGGCATTCCAGGTGGCGCCAGCACCGACGCGGGGCAGGTCCCGGTGCCGTCCTGCTCGTCCCAGTTGCACGCCCCTCCGTCGCACAGGTTGCCGGCGACCGGAACATTGTCCATGCTCGTCGGCATGGTGGGCAGCGATGCGCCCACGCAGGACCCGCCGGTGCCGCACTCCGCATTCGACAGGCACGCCGTCTTCCCGTCGGCGCACATCCCGCAGAAGCACTTCTTGCCGGAGAATCCCGGCGCCGTGCAGTCCGGGCTATCCGCGGACAGCGACACCTGGACGCCGGAGCTGGAGAACGAACCTCCGAACTGGAGCGGCGGACCGAGCCCGGAGATCACGGTCGGTGAGCAATCCATGCTGTAGCTACCACCGTAGCCGCCGATCGTTCCGGTGCGGTTGACGTCACATGGCATGCCGATATCGATGCTGTGATCGGCGATCGGGAACGGACCCTGGGGACCCGGGGCGGCGCCGAGCTGAGTCGCGAGCCGGCAGGTGCCGCCCTTCACACCATCGTTGGCCATCGTGTCGCCCACACATTCGGCACACACCCCGGCAAACGTTCCCATGCCGCTGGCGTTCAGCGGCAACAGCACCGTGAAGCTCTCGAGCTTGAGCGCACCGGTGGCCAGGTTCAGGGTGCCGGTGATCGTCGGCTGACCATCCGGCGTGACGAGCGGGATATACGACCAGGCACATGCGCCGATGTTGTTATCGGCTCCGGGAAGCGGCGTCGCGATCGGAGTGTCGTACACATAGACACACTGTGTCGGGTTGCCATGGTCCAGGGGGCAGTCACCATCCGCGGTGCAGGTCTTGCTCATCCGGAACAGGCAGCGCCGGCGATCGACCTTGGCGCTGGACGCGACGGGCCCCGCGAACCGGCAGACGTCATTGTCGCACTCGGTCGTCTTGACCTCGAACGGGGTATCCGGCGGGGCCGCGACGTCGTGAACAGCGCCACTCCACCCGAAGCTGGCGAAGCTGCCTTCGGTGGTGTTGAAGGTGAATCCGATCGGCTGGGGAGAACCGGGCATGGTGGAGCTGCAGCCGGAGGCAGCACAGGCCCAGATCGCGAGGGAGAGCCAGGATGGCGATTTCATGCGGAGGTCCTGTGATCGGGTCAACGAACGCGCACGCCGTCGGGCGAACGCATCACCAGATACGCGCCGGCGCCGGCGCCGGCCACGACGACCGCCACGCCGGACCACAGCCAGGGCGAGCGCAGCCAGGTCCGACTCGCGCCGTGCTCGCCCGGTTTCGGAGCGGGCGCCGGAGCCGCCGGAGCGGTCACGGCGGGCGAATCGGGGGGGCGGTGAACCGCCAGATCGGGCGGGTTCACCGCCAGCTCGATGTGCACCGTCTCGGTGCCACCCGAGGACAGCGTGACCGCCCGGCTGGCGAGCATGGCGGCCCCTCGCCGGATCCGGACGGTGTGACTGCCCGGGTTGATCGGGATCGCCTCGTGCAGCGCCGCCTGCGGAAACTCGATGTCGTCGATCGCGACCGCGTCGGTCGGCTCGAGGTTGGGGATCTCGACGGTCAGCTGAGCGATCTGCCTGCCGATCAGCTCCAGCTGGTTGGTCGCCTCGGTCCGGTACTCGGCGTACCGGCCATCGCCGGTGTCGTGCAGAAATTTGCGGTAGCTCTCGCCCGCCTCGACCAGCCGCCCGGTCTGACCCTGCGCCCCGGCGAGGTTGTACAGGGTCAAGATCCGCGGTGCGAGCTCGTAGGACGTCTTGAACCGGTCGTACGCGAGGCTCCACTGGTTCTTGCCGACGGCGTCGACGCCCTCGTCGTACAGCCGGCGCGCGAGGGTGACCTTGGACGCAGGACCGGAATCGGCGGATTGTGCGTGCACCGCGCCGGGGGTCGCCACGACGACGACCATGATCAACAGCAGCTGTTTCATGTTGTGACTCGCTCGTCAGTTGTCGAACTGGGGGACGATCGGTGCCTTCTTGTCCTTCACCACCTCGAGCGCCGCGGGCGCGCCGCTGGTGTTGGCCGTGTCGTCGAACGGCATCGCGGTGAACGGTGCCCTGGCGCCGGCGACCGCGGGTGCATGCGGTGGCGGAGCCGGCCTGGCGCTCTCCGCCTCGCTCGCGGCCGGCCGAGGCGGCCTGGGCCTGGAAGCGACATGCGCGACCTCTCGCCTGGGCGCGGAGGCCGGTGGCGGCGCCGCGGTCGCGGTGGGCGGTGGCGGTGCCGCCGGCGTGGGCGGCGCTGGCGGGTCCGTCGACGCGATCGGCGCCGGCGGCACGCTGGGAACCAGCGGTGGCGATTCCACCCGCGCGACCGGCTGCGGTACGACCAGCTCGAGCGTGCGGCCGCGCGGAGGCAGCGGCGCCGCGCTCGCGCGCGCGTCGGCTTCGCTTCCCCGGCGGCCGAGCCAGACGCCCAGCAGCAGACCTGCGCCGATCAGGCCGGCCGCGATCTGCACGCTGCGCTGCCGCCACCACCGCGGCGCCGGCGGCGGTGCGTCCGATACGCCGGAGCGAGAGCGGGCCTCGGCGTCGACCCGGTCGCCGGTCGACGTCCGCGGGCCGGAGCTCCGGATCGGCGAGAAGTTGCGGTCGCTGTCCGAACCGGACGACTCGGCGCTGGTCCGCCGGGCGCGCCGCTGCGCGCAGCGGTCGCGAACCTCGATGGCGAGCGCGCCGAGCTCGGCCGGTTCACGGTTGGCGGCGCCCGGGATGGCGCTCGCGATCCGGCGCTGGACCTCGGCGGCGGTCTGCGGCCGGTCCGCCGGATCGTGCCCCAGCATCGCCAGCACGATCCGATCGACGACCGCCGGCACGCCGGGGTTGACCGCGCTCGGTGCCAGCGCGTCGGTCTGGTGCAGCCGGTTGAGCAGGCCGGCGTGGCTGTCGTCGGGGAACAGCTGCCGGCCGGCCAGGAGCTCCCAGAACACGATGCCCAGCGAGAAGATGTCGCAGCGCCGGTCGACCGTTGCATGCCGCGCCTGCTCGGGCGCCACGTAGCGCCACTTGCCCTTGAGCGTGAGACCCGCCTGGGTCTCCGAGACGCGATGGCGCGCCTTGGCGATCCCGAAATCGATCAGCTTCGCGTTGCCGTCCACCGAGACCAGGAGGTTCGACGGGCTGATGTCGCGATGGATGATCTCGAGCGGCTCGCCGTCGGGGCCGCGGGTCTCGTGCGCGGCGTGGAGCCCGCCGGCGACCTGCATGATCAGGCGCGCCGCCAGCTCGGGATCGAGCATCCGGCGGTCGCGGCGGAACACCTGCAACAGCTCGCTGGCCGAGCAGCCGTCGATGTATTCCATCACCAGGTAGTGGACCCCGTCGAGCACACCGAACTCCTCGACGTGGACGACGTGGGGATGGCTGATGTGGGCGCAGATCCGGGCCTCGTCGACGAACATGTCGATGAAGCTCGCCTGCTCGGCCAGGTGCGGATGGATCATCTTGAGCGCGACGAGCCGGGAGAACCCCGCTGCGCCGTGGCGGCGCGCCAGGTAGAGCGTTGCCATTCCGCCGACGCGCAGCCGCTCGAGGATCTCGTAGTCGCCGAACCATTGCGCCGTCATCGATCTCCGTTCGTGTCGCAGATGCCAGTCGACCACCGGCGACCCAGGTCGGGGTCCCGCGACGTTCAGCCCGGCGAGCCCGGGTCAACTCCGGGCTCGCGCGACTCACATCTGCACTTGCCATGCCCCGGCGTTCGACGCCCGGAGCCACGTCATCGCCGCGCCTCGTCCTCGTCGCCGGCTGGCGCGAACCGCGGGATCTGCTCGATGCAGAGCGGCGGTGCCGCGCAGCGCAGATTCTGCGGTTCGCGCATCTCGTCGGCCACCGCTTGCCCGTCGTGGAAATTCGATAAATTCATGATGCGCAGGCCCGACCGCAGGATCTGCGGGACCGCAGGATCTGCGGTGTCGCTCATCGCGGGCGCTGCAGGGGCCCGGATACCGCGATCAGCGCCGGTCCTTGTGCCGCAACCCGTACACCTTCGCCTTGGCCTGGAACGTGCGTAGCGGCATCCGGATCAGCTCGGCGGCCGCGGTCTGGTTGCCATCCGCCGCCGCCAGCGCCTGGCTCATCCGGGTCCGCTCGAGCTCGCGGACCTCGTCCTCGATCGGCGCGAAGTCTTGGCCGGGCGACCCGGGCAGCTCCGGCGGGGTGAGGGTGACCGAGCGGCTGCGGCGTGGCCGGCCTTCGCCGCCGAGCCGGTCCACGAGGTGCCAGGCGGCAACGCTCGGCTCGTCGTGGGCCGCGGCGACGTACTCCATGACGTGGCGCAGCTCGCGCACGTTGCCCGGCCACGCATAGTCGAGCAGGAGCTGCATCGCTTCCACGGAGATCGCCATCGCGTCGCGGCGGGTGCGCCTGCAGGCGTCCGCGAGGAAGCGCTGGGCGAGGATCGGGATCTCGCGGCGGCGGTCGCGGAGCGGCGGCAACCACACGGTCGCGCCGCCGATCCGGAACAGCAGATCCTGGCGGAACCGGCCCGCCTTGACCTCGTCGGCGAGGTCGCGGTTGGTCGCGGCGACGATGCGCAGGTCGATCGGGTGCTCGCCGTGGCCGCCGACGCGCGTGATGCGCTTGGTCTCGAGGGCGCGCAGCAGCTTGGCCTGGATCGCGAGCGACAGCTCGCCGATCTCGTCGAGGAAGACCGTGCCGCCGTCGCTCTGCTCGAACACGCCGATCTTCTGCGCGACCGCCCCGGTGAACGCGCCCTTCTCGTGCCCGAACAGCTCGCTCTCGGCGAGTGTCTCGGGCAGCGCGGCACAGTTGAGGACGACCAGCGGACGGGCCGCGCGGGCCGACCCCTGGTGCAGGACCGTCGCGGCCAGCTCCTTGCCGGTCCCGGTCTCGCCGCACACCAGCACGGAGAGCTCCGCCTTCGTCAGTCGCTCGAGCAGCCCCACGATGCGCAGCATCGCGGGATCGGCGACGATGAGGTTACTGCCTCCGAGCTCGATCACCCGGTAGGTCTCGGCGGCCAGTCCGACCTTGCCCGGCCCGGCCCCTCCGCGGGCGGCACGGGCGCCGCTCAGCAGGATCTCGAGGTCGTTCCCGTCGGCCGGCGCCAGCGCGACGCCGCCGCACGCGCGCGGTGCGTCCACGCACAGGAGGTCGAGCAGCCCGAGCGTGAGCCGCTGTGCCGCGGCGATGTCGACCTCCGGCATCAGCACGAGGAGCTCGGCGCCGTGGAGCGCGATCACGTCGATGCGGCGCAGCGCTGGCTCGACGAGCTGCGCGATCGCGATCGGATCGAACGCGCGTGGCGGGGCATCGGCGTCGGGCGGGAAGCACGTGATCGCAGCCACGCCGAACGCCCGGCGGTTGCGGGCGACGCGGTCGAACTCGTCCTCGACCCGCTGGCGAAAGCCATCGAGCGCGAGCAGCTGCCGGCGCGACTGGACCGGCGCCGACGAGTGAAACACCAGCGTGACGCTGTGGATCGCGACGACGTCGCCCGACAGCAGCGGCCGGGCACCGACGATCCGCTCGCCGTTGACCTTGGTCCCGTTCTGGCTGCCGAGATCGACGATCTCGGCCCGCCCACCGTGCAGCGAGATCCGCGCGTGGGCACGCGACACCGACTTGTCGACGAGGCGGATCTGGGCGCCGTCCGCGCGCCCGATCACGACGTTGCCGTTCAGCGGCAGGCTCTCCGCGCGCGACGACGCGCCCTCGAGCACGAGCAGATAGGCGCTCTCGAAGGCGTCGGGCACCGACGGATCGAGCCGGGCCACCCCCGCGTCGTCCGGCCGGTACGTGGAGGCATTCGAGTCGACGGGCATGATCCGGACCGCGAGTATACGACCGCCGCCGCTGCGCCCCTCCGGACCGCACGGCGCGCCGGACCGCGCTATTGCCGGGGTCACAGATCGTATCGGACCCGCACAGCTTGTCGTCGAGTGACATGCCGCAAAATGCAGCATTGACTCGAACCGAGGAGGCCGGTGCCGAGGGAAAGCTGTGTGTCGATACGCTCCTCAGCGGTTTCGCCTCGTGGTTCAATCGTTGCCAGATGGGATCGAGCCCTCTGGACTGGGTGCCTCCGGAGAGCTTCGACGAGTACCGGCTCATCAAAGCGCTCGGGCGAGGCAGCATGGGACAGGTCTGGCTCGCCCACGACACCGTGCTCGACCGCCTGGTCGCGGTGAAGTTCATCGCCGAGCCCCCGGTCCACGAGGCCGTCCGCCAGCGCTTCCTGACCGAAGCTCGTGCCGCCGCGCGCGTGCAGCACCCGAACATCATTGCCGTCTACCGCGTCGGCGAGATCGGTGCGCGACCGTACCTGATCTCGGAGTACGTGCGGGGCGACGGCCTCGATACGATCGCCCGGCCGGTCGCGTGGCCGCGGCTGCTCGAGATCGCGATCGGCCTCGCACGCGGGCTCGCGGCGGCGCACCGACAGGGCGTATTGCACCGCGACCTCAAGCCGGCCAATGCGATCCTGTCGGAGGCAGGCGAGGTCAAGCTGCTCGACTTCGGGCTCGCCAAGCTGCTGCCGCACGTCACGCCGGACCCGGATGCGCCCCCGGACGGCGAGGCGGTGGCACTTCTGGAGCGTCCGGCCGCTCCGTCGAGCTGGCCGCCGGCGAGCCCCGCACCGTTCGCGACGCCGGTGGATCTGCATACCGAGACCGTCGAGCTACCGGCCAGCACGCCGGCCGGCAGTCCCGGCGGCGGCATCGCGTTACGGTCGGTCACGACGCCCGGCGCGGTGATGGGGACACCGGCGTACATGTCGCCCGAAGCGTGGCGCGGCGAGCCGGCGACGCTGCGCTCGGATGTCTACTCGCTCGGTGTGATGCTCTACGAGCTCGGAGCCGGCGCTCCGCCCCGCCGCGGCGATCCGGAGCTCGCGTCGGGGTCCACGCTCGCCGGCGAACCGGCGCCGCTGGCGGCCGTCGCGCCCGGGATCGATCCCGGCTTCGCCGCGGTCGTCGATCGCTGCCTCAGGCACGATCCGATCGAACGGTTCGCGTCGGGCGACGCGGTACGCGATGCGCTCGACGCGATCGCCGCGCGATCGCCGCACGAGCTCGACGCGCCCGGCGCAGCGCTGCGCCGGCTCGATGCCGCGGCGCCGCACCGCGGCCGGTGGTGGCGGCGGTCACTGCTCGCTGCCGGGATCGCGGTCGCCGGCGCGTCCGTCGCGCTCGCCGTGCGCCAGCGCGTGGCACCCGCCGCGCCCGCCGCGCCGCGCATCGTGGTTCCGGTGGTCGACGCCACCGCGCTGCCGGCGAAGGATCGCTGGCTCGGGCCGGTGATGCAGCGCCTGCTCGCCGACGAGCTGAGCGAGGCGTGGGGCATCGAGGTCGATCTCGCTGCCGCGGCGCTGCCGGCTCCACCCACGCTGCTCGCGAGCGCCGGGCTCGCCCGCGATCCGTCGGGCCAGCTGCGGCTCGCGGTCGACGGCACCGTGCTGGACGGGGCCACGGTGCAGGAGCTCGCGGTCACGGCGGCGGCCCGCGTGGTGAGCCGCCATGTCCCGATCGCGGCACGGCATCCCAGCGCCGCCGATCTCGCCGCGGTCGGCGCGCACGACGCCGAGGCCTGGCGGCTGTGGCGGCGCGCCGAGCACGAGACCCTGCTGACCCGGTTCTCGCGCGCGAGCGAGCTGTGCCGGCAGGCGCTCGCCCGCGATCCCGAGTTTCCGATCGCCAGCCTCGAGCTCGCCCTCACCTACTCCAACAACGACGCCGGCGGCGTGCGCGAGCTCGCCCACGCCGCCGAGCTGATGGACCGGGTCCCCGTGCGCCCGCTGTGGCGAACTGCGCTGACCGGGGCGCAGCGGCTCAAGGACGGCAACTTCCTCGGAGCCGCGCTGACCGCCCAGGAGCTGCTCGCGATGGACCTCACGCCCCGCGAGCGGCTGTGGATCCAGCTGCGCTGGCTGACGGCGCGGCTGTACCTCGGTGCGGCGCCGGCCTCGCTCGCGCCCGAGCTGGTGGTGCTCACCGAGCGCTATCCCGACCATCCCGCCGCGTACAAGCTGCTGGCGAGCATGTACCTGGATTCCGACGAGCCGACCGCCCCCAAGCTGGCGTTGCGTCACGCGAGCCGCGCCATCGAGCTCGCCCCCGAGGATGCCGAGGTCCGCGCTGATCTCGCGATCGCGCTGCTGCGCACCGGGCGGCGCGACGAGGCACGCGCCCGGCTCGACGAGATCGATCGGCTCGCCCCCGACGACAAGCGGCTCGCCGGGCCGGTGCTGTTCACGCTCCACATGGCGTTCGGTGACCTCGCCGAGGCCGAGCTCGACGCCCAGCGCGAGCTCGCCGCGGGGCCGCGCGCCCAGGGAGTGTGGCACACGGCCCGGCTCGACCTGTACTGGGGGCGGTTCGACGCCGGCCTGCGCCGCCTGATGGAGAGCGCCGAGCTGTTCGATGCCACGGGCGCCAGCGCCTGGGCGGCGGGCCTGCGCTACACCGCGGGGCGCCAGGCGCTGCTGGTCGGCGATCGCGACGCGGCGCTCGCGGCGTTCGAGCGCGTGGCCGCCGGGCACACGCGGCTCGCCGCCGCCGCGAAGATCCGGGTGCTGATCGTCGCGGGCAAGCTCGACGAGGCACGCGCGCGCGCCGCCGCACTCGACGGCGACTCGGCCGATCGCCGGAACGCGGAGCTGGCGATCGCGAGCGCCGCGAACGACGCGGCGGAGGTGCTCGCGGTGTTCGCGCGGATCGAGCCGCTGTCGACCACGCCCGAGCACCTGTTCGCGGCCGCGGACGCGCTCGATCGCAGCGGCCAGTCCGATCAGGCCGCCACGATGTACCAGCGGCTGGTGGATCACCTGAATGCGTGGGAGGAGCCGATCGCGACGACCCGCGCGTGGTCCCGGCTCGGTCACCTGCGCGAGCGCGCGGGCGACACCGCAGGCGCGCGCGCCGCGTACGCCGAGGTCGTCCAGCGCTGGGGCCACGCGACGGCGCGCGTCCCGGAGGTCGACGACGCCCGCCGCCGGCTGCGCGCCCTGCACGAGCGCTGACGGCGAGCGAGGGCGAGGCGATCCCCTCCGTAACGCACCACGCGCGCGAGCCATTCCGTGTGCCGCTGGATTCACCGCGCGTGGCAAGCTGGACACTGTGCGATCCAACCGCGCAGATCCGCGCGCGGTGCACCCGGCATCGCGGCTGCACGGGCGGCCGGGCATGCGCTTGCCGGTCCGGCTGCTGATCCTGTGCTCGCTGTCATCGCTGTCTCTCGTGGGGTGTGGAGGCAGCCCACATCGCGAGCTACAGGTCATGTCGTACACGCCCCAGGGCTCGGTCGACCATGCCGGCTCGGTCGAGATCCGGTTCGACAAGCCGGTGGTCGACGAGGCGATGGTCGGCAAGGCGATCGCCGCCGGCAGCGTCGCGATCGCGCCGGCGATCGGCTGGAACGGCTTCTGGCACGACCGCCAGACCCTGACGATCGATCCGACCGCGCCGCTCCAGCCATCGACCCGCTACCGCGTCGCGCTGACCGGCGACCTGGCGCGCCGCACCGCGGGGTTCTCGTTCGCGTTCGTCCACGAGCCGCTCGCGGTCGACGGCCTGGTCGGCGTGGAGAGCGACGCGGTCGTGCCCGACGCCGCGCTGCCGCTGCACTTCAATCAGCCGGTGCGGCCGGCCGACGCGGCCGCGCACTGCCAGCTCACCACCGATGGCTCGGCCGGCGACGCCGCGGGCAGCGCCGGGGCCCGGGACATCGCGCTCGCGACCCACGACACCGCGCCGGCGGCGACCGTGGCGCTGGTCCCCGCGCGGCCGCTCGCCCTGGGCGGGCGCTACACGCTGCGCTGCGCCGGGCTGTCGGGCGCCGGCGGCGACGTCGCGCTCGACCCGCCGTACACGCTGGCGGTCCAGGCGCGGCGCGGCCTGGAGGTCACCGCCGTCGATCCGAGCGGCGATGACGTCGCGGCCGATCAGGTGACGATCGCGCTGACGTTCTCGACCCCGGTGTCGCTCGACGCCGCGCGCAAGGCGGTGTCCAGCACGCCGCCGATCGTCAACCTCGATCAGGGCTACCTGTCGGGCGACGGCACCGGCTACCAGGTCACGGTCGACCTCGAGACCCACACCCGGTCCCAGCTCACGGTCGACGGCCTGGTCGACACGTTCGGCCAAAAGCTCGCGCGTCCGGCGCAGTTCGCGTTCACCACCGGCGACGCCACGCCGCGGCTGTCGATGCAGCGCGGGATCTTCGCGGTCGAGGCCGGCGCGAAGGGCTACCCGGTGTGGTCGCGCAACGTCGGCAAGCTCGCGATCGAGTGCGCGGCGATCCCGCGCAGCAAGCTGGTCCAGCTGCTCACCACCGACATGAACTACGACGCGTGGGGCGGCAACGACGACGACAAGCCGATCGGCTGGGCCGCGCTCGGCGCCGCCCCGAAGGCCGCGACCCGCACGATCGCCGGCCGCAACCAGTGGCAGCTCAGCGAGCTCGACCTCGGCGCGACCTGCGCCGGCCGGCCCGGCGCGCGCGGGGTCTACCTCACCGAGGTCACGTCCGACGAGATCGTTCCCGATCCGCAACGCGGCTGGCTGACCCCGCGGCGCAACCGCGTGCTCGCCAACGTCACCGATCTCGGCGTGCTGCTCGAGGTCGGGACGTCGTCCGGCCTGGTCTGGGTGACCTCGCTGTCGACCGGCGCCCCGCTCGCCGGCGCGAAGGTCAGCGTGTTCACGCCGGCCGGCAAGCAGGTCGCGAGCGACACCACCGGCGACGACGGCCTCGTCCGGATCCGGGGCAGCGCGCTGCTCAAGCAGCAGAAGCCGGCCGGCGACCCCGCCGATCCCGAGGCCCAGTACGACTGGGACAGCTATCGCAGCCAGCGCCTGATCGCGATCGTCGAGCGCGCCGGCGATCTCGCGATCGTCGACGGCAACTGGTCCAACGGTATCCAGACCTGGAACTTCGGCGTGCGCGAGGACCGCTCGGGCGGCGCGTCGAAGATCCGCGGCTTCCTCCAGAGCGATCGCGGCCTGTATCGCCCCGGCGAGATCGTCCACTTCAAGGGCATCGCGCGCGAGGTCGCCCAGGGCCGGCCGCCGCGCGTCCCGGCCGTCGCCGGCAAGGCGCCGGTCGCGCTCGAGATCACCGACAGCCGCGGCCAGGTCGTGATGACCGGCCGCGCCGCGCTGTCGAGCTTCGGCGGGTTCGGCTTCGACCTGGCGCTGACCGCCGACGCCGCGCTCGGCGACTACTACGTCGCCGCGACGCTCGACGGCCAGGTGTTCCGCGAGCGGTTCTCGGTCGAGGAGTTCCGGCCGGCGAGCTTCGAGCTCGGGCTTGCGTCCGGCGCGGCCAGCCCGCGGCCCGGCGATCCGCTCGCGTTCCACCTCGAGGCGCGCTACCTGTTCGGCGCGCCGGTCGCGGACGCCAAGGTCGAGTGGGGCCTGCGCCGGCGCAACCACCCGGTGCGGTTCGACGGCTGGGAGCAGTACACGTTCTCGGCCAACCCCCGCTACGGGTGGTGGTACGAGCCCTACGGCCGGCGCGACGACTACGGCGAGCCGGTGTCCGACGGCACCGGCACCACCGACGCCCAGGGCCAGCTCGCGATCGCCGCGCAGGACACGGCGACCGCATTCGACGGTCCGGTCGACTACATCGTGTCGGCCACCGTCACCGACACCACCGACCAGGCGATGACGAAGTCCGCCGTGGTCACCGCGCACAAGACCGAGTTCTACCTCGGCATGCACGCCAACGAGTTCGTCCAGGCGGTCGGCATGCCGTTCGGCGTCAACCTCGTCGCGCTCGCACCCGACGGCAAGCGCGTCGCGACCCCGGCCCACCTGTCGTTCGTCCGCACCGTCAACCGCTGCAGCTGGCAGGCCACCGGCGCGCGCAGCTCCTATCACTGCGACGCCTCGGAGAACATCGCGCTCGAGCGCGACATCGCGATCGCCGCCGGCGGCTCGCACACCGAGCGGATCTACCCGACCGACCCCGGCGAGTACGTCGTCAAGGTCGAGGCCAGGGACGCGCGCGGCAACCCGGTGGTCGTCGCCAGCGAGATCTGGGTGATCGGCAAGGGCGAGGCGTTCTGGAGCGGCGACGAGGGCGCGCGCATGACCCTGGTCGCGAGCAAGCCGAGCTACCAGCCGGGCGACACCGCGCGGCTGGTCGCGCAGGCCAACCTGGTCCAGCCGACCGCGCTGGTCACGATCGAGCGCGACGGCGTGATCGAGGCCCGGGTCCAGCGCCTGGCGTCGGCGACCGAGGGCATCGCGCTGCCGATCTCCGACGCCTGGGCGCCCAACGTGTTCGCGCGGATCGCGATGATCAGCGGCCGCCACGGCGCCGGCGACGCCAACCGCCCGCAGTTCAAGATGGGCATGGTCGAGCTCACCGTCGCGACCGTCAAGAAGCAGCTCGACGTCGCGATCGAGCTCGATCGCGACAAGGTCCGCCCCGGCGACCGCGTCACCGGCAAGATCACCGTCCGGCACGACGGCGCGCCGGCAACGGCCGAGGTCTCGCTGTCGGCCGCCGACGAGGGCGTGCTGCAGCTGATCGCCTACCAGACGCCCAATCCGATGAAGACGTTCTATGCGCCGTACGGCCTCGGGGTCGACGCCGGCACCAACTGGAACCGGATCGCGCGACTCGCCGATCCCGACGCCGGCGATCCCGACCAGGGCGGCGACTTCGCGAGTTCGAACGATGCCCAGCGCGTGCGCTCGAAGTTCGTCGCGTCCGCCTACTGGGCGCCGATGCTGGTCACCGACGAGCACGGCGACATCGCGTTCGCGTTCACCGCGCCCGACAACCTCACCGCGTTCCGGCTGATGGCGGTCGCCGCCGACGCCGGCGACCGGTTCGGCGCCGGCGAGCGCCGGCTGACCGTCGACAAGCCGGTGATGGCCGCGCCCGCCCTGCCGCGGTTCCTGCGCGGCGGCGACGCCGCCACCGTCGGCATCGTGATCCACAACCACACCGATCGCGCCGGCAAGGCCACCGTCACCGCCAGGGCCACCGGCGCCGCGCTCGACCGCACGAGCCAGGTCGTCGACGTGCCGGCGAGCGGCGCGGTCCGCGTCGGGTTCGCGGCGACCGCCGCCGACGCCGCGGCCGCCAGCTTCGAGTTCGCCGTCGCGCTCGGCGACGCCCGCGACGCCGTCCGCGTCACCCTGCCGATCGACCGCCCGCGCACGCTCGATCACCGCCTGCTCGTCGATCGCACCCTCGCCAAGGGCGACACCTGGTCGGGCGCGCTCGGCACCCCGAGCGACGTGCTGCGCGACGAGAGCACGCTGACCATCACCGTCGACCGCAGCGGCCTGGGCGACCTCGCGCCCGGCCTGCGCGCCCTCGTCGAGTACCCCTACGGCTGCCTCGAGCAGACCCTGTCGCGGTTCATCCCGCTGGTCGCCGCCAAGGACCTCGCCCGGGTCCTCGACGATCCCAGCCTCCAGGGCACCCGCGCCAACCAGTTCATCGCCGCCGGCATCGCGAAGGTCCTCCGCCACCAGCAGGGCGACGGCCTGTTCTCGCTGTGGCCGCAGTCGCAGACCTATCCCCACCTCGCGGCCTACGCCCTGTGGGGCCTGACCGTCGCCGCCGACGCCGGCGAGTCCGTGCCGCGCGACGCCTTCGATCGCGGCCTCCCCGCGCTCGCCGCGTGGGCCACCAGCGCCCCGGTCCGGCCCGACGGCGACGCCGCCACCATGGCGATGGCCGCCTACGTCATGGCCCTGCGCGGCAAGCCCGACCCCGCGCTCGCCGCCCGGCTCTACGCGCTGCGCGCCGCCCTCCCCCGCTGGGGCCAGGCGTTCCTGCTGCGCGCGATGGCGCTCGCCAGGGCCGACGCGGGCGAGCTCGCCGAGCTCGAGAAGCTGATCGTCTCCGAGCTCACCGTCGCCGGCGGCAAGGCCACCATGCGCGAGACCCTCCCCGGCTACGACTACGAGCTCTACATGGCCTCCGACATCCGCGCCACCGCGATGGCCCTCGCCGCCCTGCTCGAGGTCGACCCGCGCTCGCCGCTCATCGATCCGCTGGTCGCCGGCCTGCGCGCCGCGCGCAACATCGCCGGCACCTGGGGCACCACGCAGGAGAACCTGTGGTCGCTCGTCGCGCTCGCCGCCTATGGCAAGCGCGCCCAGCCCGGCGCTGCCGGCACCGCGAACCCCGTCGCGATCACCGCCGGCGGCAAGCCGCTCGCCGCCCGCCGCAGCGCCGGCAGCGACGTCCAGACCGTGCGCGCCCGGCTCGCCGATCTCGCCGGCGATCGCATCGACATCGCCGCCACCGGCACCGCCCACGTCACCGTGCGCGTCACCGAGGCCCGCCGCGATCCCGGCGACGCCACCGCCACCGGCTTCACCCTCACCCGCAGCTACCTCGATGCGTCCGGCGACCCCGCCACCGCCTTCCACGCCGGCGACTTCGTCACCGTCCAGCTCGCCGTCACCGCCAG
>DATAPF010000173.1:0-4341 GCA_036265355.1 Kofleriaceae bacterium
CGCAGCCGGTGCACGTCATCGTCGCGAGCCACGTGTCGGGCAGCTTCGACGGCGTCGCGCTGCTCGAGGGTAGCGTGCTGCACGTGCCCGAGGCGCTGCGGATCGCGCTGGTGTCGTCGCCCGACGAGGCGGTCGAGCTCGACTACCGCCCGCCGCACGGCGGCACGATCATCCGGCTGGTCGCCAAGGCGAGCGAGCGCAGCCGGCTGGTCGCGCTGGTCGGCGAGGGCATGAAGTTCCTGACCCTGGTCGAGGACCAGCGCGACCTCGTGCGCAGGCTGTCGGTCGATCAGACCAAGCTGCAGCGCCGCGAGACCCTGCTCGACACCGTGGTCCGCGAGCGCACCAAGGAGCTCGAGGAGAGCTACGAGAAGCTCAAGGCCGCCAACCGCCAGGCGCTGTTCGGCCTCGCCGAGGCGATCGAGGCCAAGGACCCGTACACCAAGGGTCACTGCGGCCGGGTCGCCGCGTACTCGCTGGTGCTCGCCAAGGAGGCCGGCTATCCCGTCGAGGGCCTCGAGACCCTCGAGTTCGGCGCGTTCCTGCACGACATCGGCAAGATCGGCGTGCGCGACGCGGTGCTGCTCAAGCCCGGCCCGCTCGACGACACCGAGTGGGCGCACATGCGCGAGCACCCGACGAAGGGCCACGACATCGCGTCGAAGATCGCGATGCTGCATCCGATCATGCCGGCGGTGCGCAACCACCACGAGCGCTGGGATGGCAGCGGCTACCCCGACAAGATGAAGGACACCGAGATCCCGCTGGTCGCACGGATCGTCGCGATCGCGGATGCCTACGACGCGATGTCGACCGACCGGCCGTACAAGAAGGCGCTGTCGCTCGACGAGTGCGAGGCGATCCTGCGCAAGACCGCGGGCAAGATGTACGACCCGGATCTGATCGACGTGTTCGTCAAGCACCACCTCGGCGCGCTGTACCGCGAGGACTACGAGGCGCTGCCCTACGACGACGGCGCCGCCGCGCTGTCGTAGCCACCCGCCCCGGCCGGCACCCGCGGGACCACCCCGTGCACGGACTCCTCCGAGCAGTGCCCATGGAGCGCCCGCCGGCGTGTCGCACCCACCCATAGCGGGCCTCGCCGGGAATCTCCGGGCCTCCTGCCCGAGTTACCGGTCTCGATACGCCCCCGGTTGACGGGAGTGCGATCGATCCCCAGGATAGAAGACGACATGTCCAAGGTCTCCCTGCGCAGGCTGCTGTCCAAGCTGGCCGCGGTCGCGCTGTCCACGTCGGCCGCCCCGGCCAGCGTGGCGCTGGCGGCGGCGGATCCGCCTGCGGAGGCGGGCGACACCGCGGGTCGGCTCGGCAACGACGTCGAGGACGGCGATGGCGACCTGGACGCCAGCCTGCCGATCGACCGCGAGCAGCTGGGGGCGCGCGATGCCGCCGCGGCGCTCGGCCGCAGCCTCGCCCTGGCGCTCGGCGAGCTCCGGCCGCTGACCGCGACCCACCTGGCGGCGACCTGGTCGCTGTCCGACGACCCGCTGCGCCGGCTCGCGGTCGCCCACGCGCTGGAGTGGACGTTCCCGCTGGTCGGCGACGCCCTCGTGATCGACCACCTGTCGCGTGACACCGATCCGCAGGTCCGCGCGGCCTCGGCGCGCGCCGCCTGGGCGCGCCGGGCCGGCGGCGACCCCGGGGTGCTCGCGCGGCTGAGCCTCGATCCGGACCCCGAGGTCCGCGAGGTGGCAACCTCGGGCCGCCCGGCGTAGCCGCGTTGCCCTGGGCAGCCGGTCCCGCCAGCGTGCTATAGGAGGCTCGTGCTGGAGACACTTGCCAAGGGATTTCGCGCCGCTCGCGAGCGGTTCACCGGGGTCGCCGAGCTCACCGATGACGTGATCGAGGACGCGCTGCGCGACGTCCGGCTGTCGCTGCTCGAGGGCGACGTCGAGTTCCGCGTGGTCAAGCGGTTCCTGGAGCGGGTCAAGGAGGCCGCGCGGGGCAAGCAGATCGAGCTCCGCGCCAAGAGCAAGGACTACGGTACCCGTTCGATCACCCCCGAGCAGGCGTTCATCGCGATCTGCCAGGACGAGCTGATCAAGATGATGGGCCCGGTCGACACCGAGCTGCGGTGGGCCAAGAAGGGCCCGACCGGCATCATGATGGTCGGCCTCCAGGGCTCGGGCAAGACCACCAGCGTCGGCAAGCTCGCGCGCTGGCTCGAGAAGACCAAGGACAAGAAGCCGCTGCTGGTCGCCGCCGACATCTACCGCCCGGCCGCGATCGATCAGCTGCAGACGCTCGGCCGCCAGCTCGACATGCCGGTGTTCACGCTCGAGGGCAAGGACCCGGTGACGATCTGCCGCGAGGCCGCGACCCGGGCCGCGCAGGACGGCTGCGACGTCGTCATCTACGACACCGCCGGCCGGCTCGCGATCGACGAGCCGCTGATGCAGGAGCTCGAGGACATCGACAAGGCGGCGACCCCCGCCAACATCTTCCTCGTGCTCGACGCGATGACCGGCCAGGACGCGGTCAACGTCGCCGAGACGTTCAACCAGCGGCTCAACCTCGACGGCGTGATCATGACCAAGCTCGACGGCGACGCGCGCGGTGGCGCGGCGCTGTCGGTCAAGGAGATCACCGGCAAGCCGATCAAGTTCCTCGGCATGGGCGAGTCGCTCGACAAGCTCGAGGAGTTCCGGCCCGAGGGCCTGGCGTCGCGGATCCTCGGGATGGGCGACATCGTCGGCCTGGTCAAGGACTTCGAGCAGGTGGTCGACGCGGAGAAGGCGGAGGAAGACGCCCTCCGCATGCTCAAGGGCAAGTTCGACATGCAGGACTTCCTCGAGCAGATCCGGCTGATCCAGAAGATGGGGTCGCTCAAGGACCTGTTCGAGAAGCTGCCGTTCTTCGGCGGCAACCTGCCCGAGGGCGTCAACCTCGACGACCGCGAGCTGACCAAGATCGAGGCGATGATCTCGTCGATGACGCGCGAGGAGCGCACCAACCCGCAGGTGTTCGTCGCCACGACCTGGGAGGACTTCACCGCGACCTCGGGCCGCTCGGCCAAGCGCCGCCGCGCCGACTTCAACCCGAGCCGGGTGCGCCGGGTGTCGAAGGGCTCGGGCCGCAGCGAGCAGGACGTCAAGGAGCTGCTCCAGAAGTTCGCGCAGATGCGCCAGATGATGGTGCAGCTCGGCGCGTCGACCGGCCTGATGGGCAAGATCCCCGGCTTCAAGCAGTTCTCGCAGATGAAGAAGCTCGCGAACATGGACATCAACGCGCTGATGAGCGCCGGCGGCGGGCTGCCGCCCGGCCTCGGCGAGGGCGCGGGGTTGCCGAACATGCCGGCGATGCCGGGCGTCCCGACCGGCCACGTGCCCGGCCTGCCCAAGGGCTACACGCCGCCGGGCAGCAAGGCCGCGGTCGGCCAGACCCGCGCCAGTGACAAGCAGAAGGCGCGCGACAAGCGCAAGGCCGAGAAGGCCGCGCGCAAGAAGAACCGCCGGTAGCGCGTCTGTTACCATCGCGTCGATGGACGCGCCGGTGCAGTACCTGGAGGAGCTGCGCGGTGACCTGGGGCTGTACCCGACCTGGTTGCCCGGGGATCCGCTGGAGCTGGGTGCGTTCGGGACGCTGGTCCGCGGCCGGTTCGTCGCCGACGGCCGGCTGGCGGACCTCGGGATCGAGGTCGTCCCGGTGCACCACGCGCAGCCGCAGCCGGTCAAGAAGCAGCGCGGGATGAAGTTCCGCGCCAGCTCTCAGACCGAGGCCAAGCTCTCGGCGATCGACGCCGAGCTCGGCATCGAGATCGAGGCGGCGCGCGAGCACGCCTGGGCGTTCGCCGCACGCGGGATGACCAAGATCGAGATCCAGAACATCCACGAGGTCCGCCGCCTCGTGCTGGAGGCGCGCAAGGCCGGCACCTGGCAGCGCGAGTGGCTGCTCGTCAGCGAGCTGCGGCGCGTCGATCACCTGACCGTGCTGGTCGCCCGGTCGAAGCTCGCCAAGGGCAAGATCCGGGCGCGCGGCACGATCGCCGAGCCGCTCGACATCCTGCTCCACCAGGAGGCGAGCTACGAGCTATCGACCGACGACGTGTTCACGGTGCCCGGCGCCCGCAACGCGACGCCGCTGTACGGGCTGCGCAAGCTGCGCGGGTTCCTCGACCCGCAGCTCCGCGCGATCCGCGGCGGCGGCTCCCCCGAGCCCAAGCCCACGCCAGACGTCGCCAGCGACGAGCTCGCGCTGGAGATCGCCAACGACGAGCCGCTGTTCGGCTAGTGGTGGGGCCGAGCGCCGGGGAGAACGCGGACACGCGCGCTCGCCGTGGGCTGCTGCGCGGATGGGCGTCGGAGCCGCGCCCGCCGAATC
>DATAPF010000174.1:0-14026 GCA_036265355.1 Kofleriaceae bacterium
GGCAAAAATCGTGAGGCTCACGGTTTGTCAGATAAGCAAGCAGCGAATCGCTTGAGCACCGAGTTACATCTACGACATTCGCCGATCCGACATCCGAGATTCAGATAGCGCATTTTGGGGTCATGGGATGGCAAGTATTGCCGGGGTTCGTCACCGTCGGTGTGCAGTAGATCGCCGTGGTGTAGCCTCCGCCGATCCGAGTCAGGTCTTGCTCTGCGAGGTTCCGAAGAGTTTCGGTCCTGACGGCTAGCTTCTTGGTGGTTTTCTTCATGCTTGATCGGATCAGCAAGCAGCGGGCCACTCCCTCGACCGAGTCACATCCGCGACATGCGCGGTTCTGACGTCCGAAGTTGTGGAATGGAAGCGAGGATTGTCCGAGGTTTCGGACCGGGTACTTTCGTCACGGCGTTCCCCGGGGCAGCAGCGTGCCGGGCTCGGTAGATCTTCCTGCTTGATTCTCGCTTTGTGAGGTCGATAGTGCGTGATGCGTCGGACATTTGAGCTCGAAGATCGCGATCAGGTTATAGAATTGCGAGCGCGCGAGCCCGAGCCGACGGACGGCGTCGGGAATGCTCCAGTTGCACTCGGTCAAAACATCGAGCAGGTAGCGCCGCTGGAACCGGCGGGTCGCCTCGCGGTAGTTGAGGGTGTCCTCGGACGCCTCGCGAGCCGGAAACAGATGGTGCGGCTGCAAAGTCGCGATGCCTTCGGTGGTTGCGCGCACGGTGGCGGCTTCCACTGCGTTTGCGAGCTCGCGCACCTGTCCGGGCCAAGGTTCGTTCTCTGCGACACCGATCACCCCATGCGACACTTCCAGCAGTGGTAGGCGGTGTCGCGTACACGCTTCCTCGGTGAAATGCACGACGAGCGCCGCGATATCCTCGCGTCGCTCGGCCAGACCTGGCATGTCGATCGTAACGACGGCCAGGCGGTAGAACAGGTCGCGGCGAAACGTGTTCTTTTCGATGCGGTCGCGGAGGTCGACGTTGGTTGCGGCGATCACGCGCACGTTCGCCGCGACGACCTGCGACGATCCAAGCGCATAGTACTGGCGATCTTGAAGAAGCTGGAGCAGCTTGGTCTGCGCGTCGTAGGGGAGGTCGCCGACCTCGTCGAGGAACAGCGTGCCGCTGCGCGCTGCTGCGACCTTGCCGATGCTGCGCTGCATCGCCGTGGAGTGAGCGCCGCGCTCTACCCCGAACAGCTCGCTCTCCGCGAGGCTTGCGGGAATTGCGCCGCAGTTGATCGCGACAAACGGGCCGCCAGCACGCCCGCTGTTCTCGTGGATCGTGCGGGCGAGCGCTGACTTGCCGGTCCCGGTCGGCCCGGTGACCAGCACGCCGATGTCGAGAGGCGCCATGCTCGCGGCCTCGGTCAAGACGCGCGCCAGTGCGCGACTTCGGCCGATCAACTCCGCACACCGAAATCGTTGCCGGATCTCGGCGGTGTGATCGGCCCGCTCGTCGTCCGGCCACTGTGCCTTCACGGCACCGCGTGCGGTGACGAACCGGCGACCGGTGAGCGGAAGCGCCCTCTCGCCATCAGCAAACTCGGTTGCGGCGAGCTGACTGAACTCGTCGATCGACGCGACGTCCGGGGTCGATAACGAGATCGTCGCCGCAGGGCCGCAGCGTGCGGGCTCGAGCACGACCCGGGCGGCGAACGGCTTCGAGGAGGGCGACGCAGGTGCTCGGCCCGCACGATCAAGCATGAGGTGATCGTCGAGCGTCGCTGTCCTCGGCTGATCGATGAACGCGGCGACCGGGCGAGCGTCTTCGATCGGGAATTGTGTCGTCTGGCCATCCGCCTCGAGCTCGACGACGGAGATCGCGTCTGGTTCGGTAGCGATCAGGGCTTGTCCGGTGCGGTCGAAGACCAGGCCGCGCTTCAGGAGCGTTTTGGGCGCAAGCCTCATGGTAGGAACCGCAAGCACTTGAAGTTGGTGGCGGCGAAAGCAATCCTCGCGTCGCGGACTGCTCCGACTGTTGGTGGGGCTTGCGGTATTGCTTCTGGATCAACGCGTCCCGATCCCTTGGCTCCGGTGATGCTGCTCGCCGGGGCGACAGCGCCATCGACTGGGCAGCCGACGGCATCCGAGGCGGCATCCGACGGATTGATGGCGGTTCCGCGGTCGCTTGAAGTCAAGGACCAGAGAATGAACGCAATCACCACATAAACGACAATCGTATTCGTCATACACCCCTCTCCCCGTGGCTAAAGCTGCCATACCCAATGACTTCGATATCCTACGATCTAGCAGAACTCTTGGTCTTCAGAGTGGTAGAGGCTGGCGGGTCAAAGTCGGCGAGCGGGAACCCGTTTGGTTCACGCTCGTTCCGCGACGAGCCTCGCCTCAGTATTGCGAGCGTCCGGGCCCACGTTGATTCTCCGCCTGCATACCCCAACATCCCTGTCCTCCGGTGTGGCGTAGTTGCAAAGCGCGTGCCAGGAGTAACTGGGGCGAATCGCGGTGCAGAGCAGCAGCGGTTGCTGCCAAATCTGTCATAGGTGAAACAAACGGGTGTTTCCGGACATTCCTGGAGAGACACCTTCTGCTCGCGGTTCAGGTTCTGGCGGGCGCGCTCGTCCGCGCTAGCCGCGCTAGCCCACGTTGGGCCTACTTTGATACGGGTCTTGACCTTCTCATTGGATGGCCTGCGGATCAGTGGACTGTGCCTTGCGTCAAGCAGGGCGTGGTCGCCGCGGGCGAGAGGACGCCGCTCAGCGTGGCCGCGGTCTTCGTGTTGATGCGGATCCGTCCCGCGCCGCCGCCGCCGCCGCCGGCCGCGTCGTTGTTGCCAGCCGTGAACGCTCCGGCGGTGCCATTGACCGACGCAGCTGCGCTCCCGTTACCGCCCGAGGAGGGGCCAACTCCCGCCTTGCCGCCCATGGCCGGCGTCGCATTGCCCGTCGAATTCGCACCGCCCGGATCTTGCGGAGGCGCTGAGCCGATACCGTCGGACGTCCCAGCGCCACCACCGCCGCCGTTGGCGGCGAGCGTTCCTGCGACTGACACAGCGAGCGACTCGAGCAAGATCGATCCGCCGCTGCCGCCGCCCGCAGCATTCTGTGTGCTGATACCGCCGAAGCCGCCACCGCCGGCGCCGACGTGGATGAGCCCCGCGGCTTTGATCGTGATCGACGTGCCGGCGACGAGTTGGATCGCGCCGCCGCCCGCACCGCCGATGTCGCCCCCCGCGGAGCCCGCCACGAGCGGCGTGATCTCCGGAATGCCGTACGCCGCTCCGCCCGATGCTCGAGGGCCGCTCTCCACGCCTCCCGCGCCGCCGATGCCGCAGTACGACCCACCGCCGGACGCCGTACCGTCCGTTCCCGCGCCGCCGCCGCCGGGGCCTGCTCCTTGGGCGCGTTGGGGCATCTGCGATTGACGCGAATACCCACCGGCGATGCCGACTTCTTCTCTCGAGTTGCCGTTCAGACTGCCCGCCAGCGTGATCGTTTCGAGCGCGATGAACACGAGCGGATGCGAGCCCGCGACGCTCAGGCTCTTCCCTGCGCCGATGGTCATCGACTTTGCGACGTAGACGGCGACCGTGCTGCCGTCGCTCTGCGTCGCGAGCTTGAAGCCGAGGACGCTGGCGCCGTCACCGCAGGACGCGAGATTGGAGTCGGTGTCGATCGAACAGTCGCCGTCGACGACGAAGTCACCGACCTTCGTGAGGTCGATGCCGCTGAGGTCCACGTTGGACGGCGTGAACGAGAGAGGGCCGTTGTTCGTCGCGCCATCCACCGGGGAAGGGGGCCCTGCTCCGGCATTCGGGATCGGCGAGCAGCCGAGCGGTGCGAGCAGCAGAGCGGAGAGTCCGATGCGGGCGATGCGGGCGATGCGGGCGATGCGGGACATGCGTGTCTCCTCGGATGGTAATTGGAAAGTCGGCGAGCGCCTGCGGCCCCCGGCATATTCATATGCATGACGTGAAAATGAAATTAGGCAAGGCCCCGCCGGTCGAATTCGCATTTCGGGAGTCACGGGGCGACGAGATCGAGCGGGACCTGCTCCTCTGCGCCGAGACTCGCTAACCAGTCCGACAGGAGCGCTCCGAGGCCTGCCGGGTCCTCGAGGGATGGGACATTCCCGGCCGAGCCGATCGAGGACCTCGCAGGCGGCGTCTGCGCAGTCGTCCAGATCGAGGACGGTCTCCGGGCCGGGGCTCGCGCCATGCCCCGGACCGTCGATGACGAAGACGGTGCGTCCGTTCGTCAGCGCGGGAAAGGACCGGATCGAAGCTCCTCCCATCGAGAAAGCGGCTGTGCCAGAGGACGGCGGACGGACCGGCCGTGCCGTGAGACCTCACGCTGAGCGGGCCCAGCTTGGTCGCCATCGTCTCGGTTCGTCCACTCTCGCGCAGGGCATCCATCACCGGCCTCCTCCGTGTTGACATTGTCAACGTAGCCCAGATGTTGACATTGTCAACACCGAAAGCGACGGTTGAGAATGCAGCACGAAGGGACGAAGGCTGCGCTCGTTCGCGTCGGACTCCAGATCGTCGAGGAAAGAGGGGTGGCCACATTGACGTTGCGCGAGATCGGAACGCAGGCGGGGGTGAGCCGTCAGACGCCGTACCGCCACTTCGAGAACAAGGAGGTACTGCTCGCCGCGATCGCCGCCGAAGGCATGCGACGCGAGCGAGCGTGGATGACGACTGCGCTTCAGGGAGGCGTTGGTTCCCCGGAGTCGCGGTTGCGTGCGATCGTCAATGCTCACCTTCGACTGCTGTCGCAGCACCGCTTCCTGTACGAGCTCGTCTATGGCGGAATCGTGTCCAAGTCGGCGACGCCGGAACTCCAGCAGGAAGCCATCGCAACCTTTGCGTTGCTCCGCGGAGCGGTCCAGGCCTGCTTCCCGGAGATCATCGATCTTTCGGTTCTACGGCTGCGCTGCATCGTCTTGTGGGGTGCGGTCCGCGGGATCGCCGAGCTCGAGATGCGCTCGCAGGTTCCTGGCTCGGTGGGAGGAGGCGTCAACGACTGGGCAGGCGAGGCCGTATCGGCTCTTCTTGTCGGTTGGAAGAAAGGGCCGACACGGCCGAGAAAAACAACGCGCTGACCGGCCTTGCGGGCACGGTAATTTCATGTTCATGTGGAGAACGTGAAAAAGCGGCGAGCCTACGATCGCACTCTTCGCACGAAGATGGCTGCCGAGAACGAAGCGAGGATCCTCATGGAGGCCGAGCGTCTGTTCTCGACGCAGGCATTCGACCGCGTGACGCTCGCCGCGGTGGCGGAGGCCGCGGGCGTCACCATTCCCACCCTGCAGAGGCGTTTCGGCAACAAGGAGGGCCTGGTCGCTGCCTGGGGAGCGATCATTGCAGCGCGCATGGAGGCCCAGCGCGGCACGCCTCCCGTGGGGAGCGTGGGCGCGTGCATCCGCGAGCTCGTCGACCAGTACGAGCGCGAAGGCGCATTGATGTGGCACCTCTTACGTCAAGAGAGCGACGTCCCACTGCTCCAAGGGCTCCTCGCCCGCGGCCGCGCCAAGCACCGCCAGTGGGTGAAAACCGTATTTTCAGAAGCCATCGCACATCTCGATGCTCGCAAGCGACGCGCGCGGGTCGACGCGCTCGTCGCCGTGACGGACGTGTTCGTTTGGAAGCTCTTGCGGATCGATCTCCGCCGCGGCCGCGCGGAGGTCGAAGCGCTCGTCAACACGATGGCCGAATCCCTCGCGCGGAGAGCATGATGGCAAACGTCCTCGTTTACTCCACGCCCGCTCGAGGGCATCTCTATCCGATCATGGATACAGCGCTCGTTTTGGCGCGGCGGGGACACTTCGTCCACGTGCGCACGATCGCGGCCGAGGTCGGCGTCGTCGAGAGCACGGGCCTGCGAGCCGGCGCCGTCGCCGCCGCGATCGAGCAGCGTGTCCCCGATGATTGGCAGGTTCGCTCGCCGAGACAGAGCCTCGCGCGCGGGCTGCAAACGTTCATCGATCGGGCCCCCCTGGAGATCGACGACATCCGCCGGGCGATCGAGGACGATCATCCCGATCTTCTCCTGGTCGATACGAATGCCTGGGGCGCGCAGGCCGCGGCGGAGAGCTCCGGAATTCCGTGGGCGGTGTGGCACACGTACCCGCTGCCCTTCCCCTCGAAGCAGGCGCCCCCGTTCGGGCCGGGCCTTCGGCCCGCACGTGGCCCCCTCGGAAGGCTGCGCGACCGCCTGCTCCGGCCGCTCGTGATCGGGCCCTTGCAGCAGTTCCTCCCGCAGCTCAATCGTGTCCGCGTCAAGGCGGGGGTCTCCCCCCTCGCGCACATCCAGGAGCTGGTCCAGCGGCCGCCGCTGCTTCTGCACATGACGGCGGAGCCCTTCGAGTACCCGCGAAGTGACTGGCCAGGGAACGTGCGCCTCGTCGGACCGGGCTTGTGGTCGCCGCCGGCGGAAACGCCTCCGTGGTTGTCCGAAGGACCAGCGCCCATCATCCTGGTGACGTGCTCGACGGAGTTCCAGGACGATGGCGCCCTCGTCGACACTGCACTCGCGGCCTTCGGCGCGGACGCGAACATCCGGCTCGTCTGCACCACCGCCGGCGTCGACCCTGCGCGGTTCCGCGCGCCGCCGGGTGTGGTGGTCGAGCGCTTCGTCCCACACGCGCTCCTGCTACCGCGCGCATGCGTGGCCGTCTGTCACGGCGGAATGGGCATCACGCAGCGCGCGCTCGCTTCGGGGGTTCCGCCGTGCGTCGTGCCGTGGGGCCGGGACCAGCTTGAGGTCGGACGCCGCGTGATGGAGTCGCGCTCTGGAGCGCTCTTGCCGCGTCGGAAACTGACGGCCGCGCGCCTCCGGGACGCGGTCGGAGAAGCCCGCGGAAACGCCGGCGGTGCCGCCCGTATCGCGACAGCATTCGCAAACGCCGGGGGACCCGACCGTGCCGCGACCCTGCTCGAGACCCTCGCATGCCAAGCGCCGCGCTAGCGAAAACAACCGCGCGAGGCAAGGCGAACCCTCGCGCGCCGCGTCGATCAAGATGGTCGTCCTGGTACTATAGTTGCGTAAAATCGCGTAGATACATTGGCAAACCTGCCGGCGATTCGAACCTACTCGTTGCCAGCTGTGGCCATACGCCGGTAGAGGCCACGAGCAGGCTCGGTGGGTTTCGCCTCGGCTACCGGACCGCGAGGCGGAGCGCGCGGGCCAGGCGCTCGAGGTTGGCGGCGGCGAGGGCCGAGGCCTCGTCGCCCGCGGCGCCGCGGCGGCGCAGGTCGGGGAGGCGGTCGAGCAGGCGCCAGGTCGCGTTCTGGGCGAACCACAGGTCGACGCCGCTCCGCATCCGGGACGCTGCCTCGGCGGCGCGCGCGATCGTGTCGAGCGCGGCGCCGTCGAGCGTGCCGTCGGGGCCGGCGACCCGATCGATCAGCCGGCGCAGGCCCTCGCTGGCGGCGAGCGCGATCTCGGGGGTGTCGAGGCTGACCCGGGTGTCGACCGCCTCGAGGATGTGCTCGCGCAGCTGGGCGAACGTGGCGTTGGGATCGCGCAGGCAGCGCAGCACGCGGCGGCGCAGCGTGGTCTCGGCGATCGCGTGGTGGACCTCGGGGACCGGCAGCTGGTGGGCGACCAGCCAGCGGATCAGCGGGGCGGAGCGGTCGTAGGCGGCGGCGAGGTCGGTCTCGGCGGCGGTGAGCGCGTCGGCGAGCACCGCGCCGAGCACGCGCTCGCGGCTGCCGGGGAGCAGCGACGACAGGGAGAGCTCGTGGCCGGGGAAGTGGCGGGCGATCGCGCGCTGGGCGGCGAACACGTCGGCGGTGCGGAACGCGCCGGTCAGCTCCTCGACGATCGCGGCCCAGCCGTCGCGCGACGGCGGGGGGCGGACGCCGCCGGTGACGTGCTGCTCGCCGAGGTGGAGGCCGGCGAAGCACAGCGAGGTGGCGATCTCGGTCAGCCGCGACCGGACGCGGACGGTGCCGGCGACCATGCGGGTGTGGCCGGACCGCCGCTCGACGTGGTCGAGGAAATCGACGTGGTGGCCGTAGACGTCGACCGAGTGCTCGGCGTCGGGCTCGACCAGCGCGCGGACGGCGACGTGGGCGCACACCTTGGCCGGGTCGACGCGCGCGGGCTGGACGTGGCGGGTGAACACCTGGCGGCCGTCGCCCTCCTCGACGAGGTTCGAGCTCGCCGCGCTCAGCCGGTCGACCAGCTCGGGCTCGACCGGCGCGCCGCCGACGTCCTCGAGCAGCTCGGCGACGCGCGCGGCGTACTGCATGCACTGCACGGTCTCGATGCCCGACAGGTCGTCGAAGAACCAGCCGCAGCTGGTGTACATGAGCATCGCGTGGCGCGCCATCTCCATCAGCGACAGCGCGCGGACGCGCTCGTCGGGATCGAGCCGGTGGGCGGCGTGGTCGGCGAGGAACTGATCGCGCGCCGCGGCGGAGCGGGCGAGCACGACGGCGATGTAGGCGTCGCGCGCGCCCCACGGATCGCGGAACAGGATCCGGCCGACGTTGTCGAGCGCCGCGGCGGCCTGATCGCGCAGCCAGTCGAAGGTGTCGCGCAGCGGCCGGCGCCAGCGCTGGTTCCAGCCGGCGCGGCCGCTGTTGCAGCCGCAGTCGTCGCGCCATCGCGCGGTGCCGTGCTGGCAGCTCCACGACGTGTGCTCGGCGATCGCGACCTCCCAGGTCGCCGGCACGCGGGCGCGGAACTCGGCGTAGTTGGTCAGCCGGGTGCCGTTCCAGCCGTGCTCGACCTGCTGCAGCGCCCACGCCAGCGCCATGTCGCCGTAGCGGTGGTGGTGGCCGTAGGTCTCGCCGTCGGTCGCGATGTGGCACAGCGTGGGGCCGCCGCCCTCGACCGGGCCGCGCGCGGCGATCCGCGCGATGATCTGGTGGCCGTCGGCGAGCAGGCGCTCGAACGCGACCGCCCGCGAGGTCGCGCCGTCGTAGAAGAACAGATCGATCGTCCGGCCCGACGGCAGGGCGCAGCGGTAGGCCCGGCCGGTGTCGATTGGCTGGGTCCGCCACGCGCCGCCCGGCGGGCGCCACGCACGGGCCTGGTGCGGCGCGAGCACCGCGAACGCGATGCCCTCGGCGGCCAGCGCCTCGAGCGACGGCGTGTCGACCGCGCACTCGGGCAGCCACATGCCCTCCGGCGCGCGGCCGAACCGGCGCTGGAAGTCGGCGATGCCCCACCGCACCTGGGTCGCGCGGTCGCGCGCCGAGGCCAGCGGCATGATCAGGTGGTTGTAGGCCTGGGCCATCGCCGAGCCGTGGCCGCCGAACCGCGCGCAGCTCGCGCGATCGGCGGCGATCACCGCCTCGTAGACGTCGGGCGCGCTGTCCTCGAGCCACGACAGCAGCGTCGGCCCGACGTCGAAGCTCATCCGCTGGTAGTTGTCGACGATCGCGATGATCTGGTTGCCGTTGTCGACCACGCGGGCCGCGGCGTTGGGGCGGTAGCACTCGGCGGTGATCCGCTCGTTCCAGTCGCGGTACGGGTGCGCGCTCGGCTGGGGCTCGACCGCCTCCAGCCACGGGTTCTCGCGCGGTGGCTGGTAGAAGTGGCCGTGGATGCAGATCCACCTGTCTGGCGTATCGGTCACGATTCCGCTGCAAATACTACGATGCCCAGCGGCGGCGCGGTGACCACGACGGAGTGTTCCAGGCCGCGGCACGCCACCGGCTCGGCATCGAGCCCGCCGCGGTTGCCGACCCCGCTGCCGCCGTAGACCGTCGCGTCGGAGTTGAGCAGCTCGCGCCAGCGGCCCGGGCGCGGCACCCCGAGCCGGTACCCCTCGCGCGGCACCGGCGTGAAGTTGGCGACCGCGAACACCGGGGCGTCGCCGGCCTCGCCGTGGCGCATCCAGGCCAGCACGCAGGCGTCGCGGTCGTCGGCGACCAGCCAGCGCATCCCCCATGGCTCGCAGTCGGCGACGTGCAGCGCCGGATAGCGCCGGTAGGTCGCGTTGAGGTCGGCGATCCAGCGCAGGATGCCGTCGTGCGCCGGGTGGCCGGCGATCGGCCAGTCGAGCTCGCCGTCGTGGTTCCACTCGTTCCACACCCCGAGGTCGCCGCCCATGAACAGCAGCTTCTTGCCGGGCAGCATCCACTGGTAGCCGTAGACCAGGCGCAGCGTGGCGTACTTCTGCCACGGGTCGCCCGGCAGCTTGGCGAGCAGCGAGCGCTTGCCGTGGACGACCTCGTCGTGCGACAGCGGCAGGACGAAGTTCTCGGTGAACGCGTACAGCGAGCGGAACGTCAGCTCGTTGTAGTGCCAGCGCCGGTGGATCGGCTCGCGCGCGACGAACGCGAGCGTATCGTGCATCCAGCCGAGGTCCCACTTGTAGCCGAACCCCAGGCCGCCGGCCTCAGGCGGGCGCGACACGCCGCCCCACGAGGTCGATTCCTCGGCGATGGTCTGGACGTCGGGGAACGCGGCGTAGATCGCCCGGTTGCACTGCTGCAGGAAGGTGATCGCGTCGCGATCGTGGTTCGAGCCGTCCTCGTTGGGCACCCACTCGCCGGCCTTGCGCGAGTAGTCGCGGTACAGCATCGACGCGACGCCGTCGACCCGCAGGCCGTCGATGTGGTAGCGGTCGAGCCACGAGATCGCCGACGAGATCAGGAATGATCGGACCTCGTGGCGGCCGTAGTTGAAGATGTAGCTGGTCCAGTCCGGGTGGAACCCGCGCCGCGGATCGGCGTGCTCGAACAGGTGCGTGCCGTCGAACTGCCCGAGGCCGTGCGCGTCGGTCGGGAAGTGCGCCGGCACCCAGTCGACGATCACCCCGATCCCGCGCTGGTGCAGGCCGTCGATCATCGCCATCAGGTCCTCGGGCGCGCCGTAGCGCGTGGTCGGCGCGAAGTAGCCGGTGACCTGGTAGCCCCACGAGCCGTAGAACGGGTGCTCCATGACCGGCATCAGCTCGACGTGGGTGAACCCGAGCCGGCCGACGTGGTCGCCGAGCCGCGCGCCGAGCTCGACGTAGCCCAGCACCTCGCCGTGATCCCGCCGCCACGATCCGGCGTGCAGCTCGTAGATGCTGATCGGCGCGGTGCGCGCGAACCGCGCGCCGCGGCCGGCCATCCACGCCGCATCGCCCCAGTCGTGGCGCAGCTGCCAGACGACGGACGCGGTCGCCGGCGGGTGCTCGGCGCGCGCCGCGAACGGGTCGGCCTTGTCGCGGACCACGCCGTCCGGCCCGACGATCGCGAACTTGTAGCGCGCCCCGTGGCCGATCCCCGGCACCGTCGCCTCCCAGATCCCCGACGACTCGCGCGGCGCCAGCCGATCCCGGCCGCTGCGCCACCCGTTCCAGTCGCCGATCACGCTGACCGCGGCTGCGTTGGGCGCCCAGACGGCAAAGTGCGTCCCACCGGACACCACATGAGCTCCGAGTTTATTGTAGAGACGGTAATGTGTGCCCTGGTTGAACAGGAACAGGTCATCGGGGGTCAAGAGCGACACGGCGGCGGCAGGATACCCAGCATCTCCGCGGGGGCGAGCCCCTCGGGCCGATTCGCGATAACGCTGCGAAATCTGCTCCTGTGCGGCGGGTTGCCCCGACATGGACCGTTATCGACCGTTACGGTTCGAATACCCGGGGACGCACAGCTCGGAGTATGGTGTAGAGATGCGAGCTTTCTGTACCCTTCTCCTCCTTGTCGCATGCCACGAGGCACCGCCGCCCGCCGCGCCCGTCGCGCCCGTGGCCCCGGCGCCCGCCCCGGTGGCCAGGCCCAGGGCCGAGGAGGCGGCGCCGGCGAGCGAGCGGCTGACCGCGGACACGCCGCGCACCACCGAGGGCGCAGCGTTCATCGCGCCGGCCGGCTGGTCGATCCGCGTGCGCGGCCCGGCGACGATCCTGGAGGCGCCCGAGGCCGGCTCGCGGATCGCGCTGGTCGACGTCCACGCCGACGCGGCCGACGCCGCGGTCGCGGTCGCCTGGGCGGCCTACAACCCGCCGAAGTACCGGGCGCTCAAGCGCACCGCGCCGCAGGAGGACCGCGACGGCTGGGTCGATCAGAAGCAGTACGTCTACGAGACCTCGCCCGGCGAGCGCCGCACGGTGGTGGCCAACGCCGCGCGCCACGACGGCCTGTGGACGGTCACGATCTTCGACATGGACCAGGGCGTCGCCGAGAAGC
The DNA here is from genome assembly GCA_036265355.1 of Kofleriaceae bacterium. Taxonomy (GTDB): domain Bacteria; phylum Myxococcota_A; class Polyangia; order Haliangiales; family Haliangiaceae; genus JABFXX01. The sequence continues at coordinate 12,102 of DATAPF010000174.1, forward strand.
GCGCCGGTCAGGTCAGCCTCGTGCTCGGCCGCCTGCTGCCCCGGGGCTACCAGCGCGAGACGTTCGCCGGCAAGCCCGCCCACAAGCTCGGTGCCGAGCAGATCGCCGCGCTGACCGCGTTCGTCGACGAGTCGCGCGAGTCGCTCGGCGTGCCCGGGGTCGCGCTCGGCCTGGTCCAGGACGGCAAGGTGGTGTTCGCCGACGGGTTCGGCAGCCGCGAGCTGGGCAAGGCGGGCAAGCCCGACGCCGACACGCTGTTCATGATCGCGTCCAACACCAAGGCGCTGACCACGCTCTTGCTCGCGCGGCTGGTCGACAGCAAGCGGCTGACCTGGGACACCCCGGTGACCCGGCTGATGCCGTCGTTCAAGCTCGGCGACGAGGCCACGACCTCGAGCGTCCTGGTCAAGCACCTGATCTGCGCGTGCACCGGCCTGCCGCGCCAGGATCTCGAGTGGCTGATGGAGTTCAAGACCGCGACCCCGGCGAGCGCGATGAAGCTGCTCGGCACGATGCAGCCGACCAGCAAGTTCGGCGAGATGTTCCAGTACTCCAACCTGCTCGCCGCCGCCGCCGGCTACGTCGCGGCCTACGTGATCTCGCCGCGCAAGGAACTCGGCGCGGGCTACGACGCCGCGATGGCCACCGAGGTGTTCGGCCCGCTCGGGATGACGTCGACCACGTTCGACTACGCGCGTGCGCAGCGCGGCAACCACGCCGGCGCGTACGGCTTCGACCTCGACGGCGCCCCCGCGCCCGCCCTGATGGCGGTCAACTACGCGGCGATCCCGGTCCGCCCCGCGGGCGCCGCCTGGAGCAACGTCCACGATCTGCTGAGGTACGTCACCATGGAGCTCGCGCGCGGCAAGCTGCCCGGCGGCAAGCGCTACCTCGGCGAGGACGCGCTGCTCGCCCGCCAGGCGCCCCAGGTCGCGATGAGCAAGGACCAGAGCTACGGCATGGGGCTGATGGTCGACCACACCTGGGGCATCCCGGTCGTCCATCACGGCGGCGACCTGCTCGGCTACCACAGCGACATGATCTGGCTGCCCGAGCACAACGTCGGCGCGGTGATCCTGACCAACTCGCAGGCCGGGACGATCCTGATCAACGCGTTCCGCCGCAAGCTGCTCGAGGTCCTGTTCGACGGCCAGCCGCGCGCCGAGGCCGATCTCGCCGCGGCCGGCCGCGACCTGCGCCAGGCGATCGCCAGCGAGCGCGAGCGGCTGACCGTCCCCGCGGAGGACACCGACGCGAGCACGCTCGCCGCGCACTACCACAACGACGCGCTCGGCGACATCGCCGTCGTGCGCGACAGGGGCACCACCTACTTCGACGTCGGGGAGTGGCGGAGCCCGGTCGGCTCGCGCAAGAACCCCGATGGCTCGGTCTCGTTCATCCTGATCGCCCCCGGCGTGATCGGCCTGGAGGCCGTGGTCGGCTCGTCCGGCGGCAAGCGCACCCTGGTGATGCGCGACGCCCAGCACGAGTACAGCTTCGTCGAAAACTGACGTCCAGCACGGACGGCGTCCGGCGATCGCAGCGAATTGCTGCGGTCTCGACAGGATCCCCTCACGAGAATTGGTTGGACCGCGGGGAGAACATCCTGCTCTCGCACAGTAGGATGGCCACCTATGAAATACGTCACTGTGGTTCTGTGTGGGGTGGTCGCTTGCGGTGGCAGCGATCACGTGGGTCATCTCCCCGATGCCTCGACGGCGCAGCTGATCGTCGAGCCGACCGACCTCTCGGTCAGCATCATCGACAACGTCGTCGTGACCCAGCCGTACACCGCGCACCTGACCGACGCGCGCGGCGACAACATCGACGTCACGCAGGAGACCGTGTTCTCGCTGCGCGACCCCGCCTACGGCAGCTTCGCCGGTGCGACGCTCAGCGTCACCGGACAGGGCGCCGGGCCGACG
>DATAPF010000175.1:0-2512 GCA_036265355.1 Kofleriaceae bacterium
GTACGACGCATTCGTCGTGGGAGGTGCGCTCTACGCCTATCGCTGGATCCGCGAGGCGCGCCGCTTCGTCATGCACCACCGGTCAGCGCTTCGTGCCCGACCGGTGTGGATGTTCTCGAGCGGCCCACTCGATGACTCGGCGACGCGCCGGGAGTTGCCGCCGGTTCCCATGGTGGCGGCCCTGATGGCCCGCGTCGGTGCGCGCGGCCACGCGACGTTCGGTGGCCGGCTCGCGGCCGACGCCACCGGCTTCCCCGCCGCTGCGATGGCGAAGACGCACGCCGGCGACTGGCGTGGCTGGGACCGGATCACCGCCTGGGCACGCGAGATCGGCCAGGCGCTGGCAGCGACACCGCGCCCCGAGCCAGTGCCAGTTTCGCGACCCCGCGCAGGTTGCTGGCGACGCTATGCCTCGTCACGGGGATCACGGCGATCGCCGGAGGCATGTTGCTCGTGGCAAGGCCGGACGGAGCGCTGGTCCACATGCCGACCTCCACGCTTGCACACTCACCGTTCTCCACCTTCCTGGTGCCTGGGCTGCTGCTGCTGCTCGCGGTCGGCATCGGCAATACAGCGGCCGGGCTGCTCATGCTGCGCGACGCATTGCGTGCGAATGAATCGGCGTTCGCCGCCGGCGCCGTGCTACTGGGATGGATCGTGACGGAGATGGTGATGCTGCGCACCATCCACCCGTTCCAGGTCGTCTACTGCGCCGCGGCGGCCATCATCATGAACGAAGCGCTTCGCCGTCGCGCACGCGATCGCACCGACGTTGCCCGGCGTCTGGCGGCAACGTCGCCATGACCGCAGAACCTACGTTCCAGGAGACGGCGTCCGAGCTGACGAAGCGGCTCGAGACGTCTGAGGAGGGTCTGTCGTCGGAGGAAGCTGCGCGACGCGCACAGGCGTGCGGCCCGAACGAGATGGCCACGGTGCACGTGGGGCGCAAGGTGCTGGAGGTGATCCGCTCGATCCTGAACCCGCTCGTCGTGATCTTGCTCGTGGCAGGTACAGCCTCGGCGTTTCTCGGTGAGCCGCTGCAAGCGGCGCTCATCGCCGCCATGGTAGCGTTGGGCGCCGGGCTCAACCTGTGGCAGACGTTTCGATCGGGGCGGGCCGTGAGGCGCCTGCAGGCCCAGATCACCCCGACGGCCACCGCGGGACGCGATCACCAGTGGCGCGAGCTGCCTCGCCGGGACATCGTCGTCGGCGATGTCATCCGGCTCTCCGCCGGCGATCTCGTGCCTGCCGATGCGCGCTTGCTCGGCGCCTCCGATCTGCACGTCCACCAGGCCGCGCTGACCGGCGAGTCGATGCCGGCGGAGAAGCGCGCGGCCGCCGGCGAGATCGGCGCCGGCGGGCCGGACGTCGCCGGGCTGGTCTACCTGGGGACCTCGGTGGTCAGCGGGACAGGCACCGCGGTGGTGTTCGCGACCGGCCAGGACACCGCATTCGGCGACGTGGTGCAGCGGCTCGCGGCGCGACCCGACGAGACCGAGTTCGAGCGTGGCACGCACCGGTTCGGCATGCTGATCATGCAGACCGTCACGTTCCTGGTCCTGTTCGTGCTGGTGATCAACCTCGCGTTCGGCCGGGACGCGATGCAGTCCGTGCTGTTCTCGGTCGCGCTCGCCGTGGGGCTCACGCCGGAGTTCCTGCCGATGATCACGTCGGTCACGCTCGCGCAGGGCGCGATCCAGATGGCGCGCGACAAGGTGATCGTCAAGCACCTGTCGGCGATCCAGAACCTGGGCAGCATCGACGTGCTGTGCAGCGACAAGACCGGAACGCTCACCGCCGGGACCATGGCGTTCGAGTCCTCGCTCGATCCGCACGGCGACATGTCGCCGCGGGCGATCGCGCTCGCCCACGTCAACAGCCGGTTCGAGACCGGCATCGCGAGCCCGCTCGATCGCGCGATCCTCGAGCGCGAGGTCGCGGGCGCGGACCGCTACCGAAAGCTCGACGAGATCCCGTTCGACTTCGATCGCCGCCGGCTGTCCGTGGTGGTCGACGATGCCGGCGCGGCGCTGCTGATCACCAAGGGCGCTCCCGAGGGCGTGCTCGCGGCGTGCCGCACGTGCGAGGTCGACGGCGTCGTCCAGGCGCTCGACGCCGCCGCGCTGGCGCGATGCGAGCAGTGCTATCGCGACGCGAGCGCTCGCGGCTTCCGGGTGCTCGCGGTCGCGTATCGCTCCGTACCGCAGCGTGCGGCGTACACGGCCGCGGACGAACATGACCTCACGCTGGCCGGCTTCGTCACGTTCACGGACCACACCGTGGACGGCATCGCGGACTCCATCGCGCGGCTGCGGGCCGACGGCGTGCAGATCAAGATCCTGACCGGCGACAACGAGCTGGTCTCGCGGCACCTCTGCGAGCAGGTCGGCCTCGATGGCGCCCGGATCGTCCTCGGCAGCGAGCTCGAGCACATGCACGATGCCGCGCTGGCCCGCGTCGCAGAAGAGGTCACGGTGTTCGCCCGGGTGTCACCGGTCCAGAAGCATCGCAT
>DATAPF010000176.1:0-8593 GCA_036265355.1 Kofleriaceae bacterium
CGCCGACCGCTGCCGTCCAGATGCAGCCGGCAACCGCGCGAGAGTCAACCACGACGGCGACAGGCGCGCCGAGTGGCTCAGCGGAGCCCGCCGGGGTCGCGCGGCCGGCGCCCGGCATCAACCGTCCCGGCTTCATCGACCATCCCGACGGCTCGAACATCCGCACTGCGCCGGCGGAGTCCGGCGGACAGCCCCTGACCCCGGCGCCGATGCCGCCGACCACACGGGTATTCGTCAGCGGCCACCACCCCGACACCGCGGAGTGGTGGTACGTCACCGCATTGCTGCCGGGTGGCCTCCTGCGCGGCTACGTGCAGAACTTCCGCGTGACGACCGACCTCCCCGAGCCGACGGCCAAGCTCTACCAGATCCAGAGCGGTGCCCGTCCCGCGCCGCGCCGGAGAACTCGCGGTGGCAGGGTTCATCCGCCACGCGCGCGCCGAGGAGCGCGACGGTGACTGGATCTACCGGGACGCACACACCGGCGAGTCATTTGACTTTGCGCGGCCCTTCGCATGTGCGCTCCGCGGATCACGATGAGTTGTTTCGGTGAACACGATTGACTGTTTTCGGTGATCACGTTCCCGGTCACGCGGAGCGATCGTCCAGCCAGCAACGCCACCAAGGCAGGGCCAGTGGTGGACCCGATCGACCAGATGGTCCAGTCCGCGGGTCGCAGCGATGAGGTGCCGCCGGAGCGTTTCGACTCCCGGGCCGTTCCGGAGTCCCGAGAGCGCCGGGCACCCCTCCCGAGCAGTCGGTCATCCTTGACTTTCCCAGGCGTTGCGCGACGATGCGCGCACCTTTCAGTCGGAGTCTCGCATGGCAAGCAGGCCGGATCTCGTTCTTCGTAACGGTACGGTGATCGATGGGAGCGGCGGCGAGCCGCTTCGCGCGGACGTGGCGGTGGAAGGTGGCGTGATCACCGAGGTCGGCGCGGTCGGCGCCGCGGGCCGCGAGGAGATCGACGCGAAGGGCTGCCTGGTGACGCCCGGGTTCGTCGACATCCACACGCACTACGATGGCCAGGTGACGTGGGACGCGCGGCTGCAGCCGTCGTCGCTGCACGGCGTGACGACGGCGGTGCTCGGCAACTGCGGGGTCGGGTTCGCGCCGGTGCAGGCGGCGCACCACGGGATGCTGATCGAGCTGATGGAGGGGGTCGAGGACATTCCCGGGGCGGCGCTGCACGAGGGGCTGCCGTGGACGTGGTCGAGCTTTCCCGAGTACCTCGACGCGATCGAGCGGATACCGCACGACATCGACGTGTGCACGCAGGTGCCGCACGGGGCGCTGCGGGTGTTCGTGATGGGCGAGCGCGGGGCGAACCGCGAGGCCGCGAGCGACGCGGAGATCGCGGCGATGGCGGACCTGGTGGCGCAGGCGCTGGGCGCCGGAGCGCTCGGGTTCACGTCGTCGAGGACGATGCAGCACCGGACGAGCAAGGGGGAGCCGACGCCGACCTTGACGGCAGCGGAGGCCGAGCTGCGCGGGATCGCGGCGGGGCTGCGGCGGGCGGGGGCCGGGGTGATCGAGATGATCTCGGACTTCGACGACCTCGACGGCGAGTTCGCGCGGTTCTGCCGGATGGTCGAGGACGCGGGGCGGCCGATGACGATCTCGCTGGCGCAGCACGACGGCGCACCCGGGAGGTGGAAGGAGCTGCTGGCGCGGATCGAGGGGGCGCAGGCGCGCGGGCTGCCGATCAAGGGGCAGGTGGCGCCGCGGCCGATCGGCGTGCTGCTCGGGCTGGACTGCACGCTGCATCCGTTCGTCGCGTGCCCGAGCTACCGGGCGATCGCGAAGCAGCCGCTGGCCGAGCGGGTGCGGGCGCTGCGCGATCCCGAGCTGCGGAGCCGGCTGCTCGGCGAGACCGCGCAGTCGTCGAACGCGACGGTGCGCTACATCGCGAGGAGCTACCACAAGCTGTTCCGGCTCGGCGATCCGCCGGACTACGAGCCGGATCCGGCGCACAGCGTCGCGGCGCACGCCGAGCGCGCGGGGCGGCCGCCGGCCGAGCTGGCGTACGAGTGGCTGCTCGACAACGACGGGCGCGAGATCCTGTACTTCCCGCTGCACAACTTCAGCGAGCAGTCGCTCGACGCGGTGCGCGCGATGATGGCGCACGACGCGACGCTGGCCGGGCTCGGCGATGGCGGGGCCCACGTCGGCACGATCTGCGACGCGAGCTTCACGACGTACGCGCTGACCCACTGGGGGCGCGACCGGGCGCACGGGCGGTTCGAGCTGCCGTGGCTGATCAAGCGCCAGACCCACGACACCGCGGCGGCGGTCGGCCTGGGCGATCGCGGGCTGGTGCGGCCGGGGATGAAGGCGGACCTGAACGTGATCGACTTCGACCGGCTGCGGCTGCGCCGGCCGTACATCGTGCACGACCTGCCGGCGAGCGGCCGGCGGCTGATGCAGACCGCCGAGGGCTACGTCGCGACGGTGGTGAGCGGCGCGGTGACGTATCGCGGCGGCGAGCCGACCGGCGCGCTGCCCGGCAAGCTGGTGCGCGGCGCACAACCGAGGAGGAACTGACCATCGCTACCCGAAGTGGGCTCCGTGCTCTTCAAGGCACAATGTCCACCGATGAGCGACCTGAAGTTCGTACCGGTGGGAGGTGGAGCGCTCGCGTTGACCCATCGCCCGAGGCACAGGGACGTGCCTCGCCTGCCAGCGCTGGGGGTGACGCACGTCGTGACCCTGCTCGCCGAACGGGAAGGTGCGAGGGAGATCGGCGACGCCGTTCGGCGTGCTGGTCTCACCTGGATCTGGTGTCCGCTCGACAACGGTGAGCCACCCGACGTGAGGTGTACGGCAGAGCTCCGACCGGTCCTGGCCGAGCTGGCGACGCTCGTCTCCCAGGGCGCCACGATCCTCATCCACTGCTCCGCAGGGATTCATCGCACCGGGATGTTTGGCTACGCCTTGCTCCGTCAGCTCGGGCTCGAGCCTGTCGCCGCGCGCGCGAAGCTCCTCGAGCTTCGTACCGTGACGGGCAAGGGAGTCGGTGATGATCGGCTGGCCTGGGGGGATGCCCTGGCTCGCCCGTGAGACGGGCAGTGCCGGTGGCGGCACCTCATGGCGACGACTCCGCCTGGATCAACGACCGATCGCACCACAGCTCAGGGAGATTTCACCTGCGCGGTGAGTTCCTGCCAGCGCTGCAGCTCGGCGTACGTCGGCTTGAGATCGGCAATGATGAACTGCTCGGCGTCATGGTCGTAAAAGGTCTTGAGGCTACGCTCGAGGATGCTGCGTGCCAGGATCGACGTCAGCAACGCCTCGCGCGCCTCGCTGGTGACCTTGGAGCGGTCATGGAATCGCGCCTGCATCCTGGACAGCTCGGGGGGCGGCTCGGGCGGATCCTCCTCGGGATCGGTCTCCAGGAACGCGTCGAGCGATGTGGCATTGAAATGCCGGCGCGCGATGTAATCGCGGCCGATCTCGGTGGGCAGTTCTACCCGAACCAGCTTCGCGAGCTCAGGATCTGCCCCGATCCATGCCGCCGCGGCGGCGATCATCGCGGCATACACAGGTACGAGTGATGGCGGGAGCTCACCGTCGAAACGGCGGACGATCAGGCGCGGCGCGCCCGGAGCCACCGGGACGCAGTACAGAGTGCCGTTCCTGCTGTCGGTGAACTTGTTCAGATGGAGCTCGTGCTCGATATCAGAGAATTCGCGCATTGGATCATTGCATGTCGATCACGAGGATCTTCCGCCTGGAGGGGGACCAGTGCAAGTTGGCGGACGGAGGTTCTCTTCTCAATTTGCCCAGGAGATCGGCCAGCATGGGACTGAGACCACCTCTCGAGCGCTGCGCTTCGAGCTCGGCGATCGCACGAGCCCGCGCGGCTTGCGCTTCGGCGGGACCGGACTTGAGCTCGACCGAGTTCGGATCGAAGGCACGCAGGATCCAGTCCGGGCCTTCCTCGTAGATCCTGACCACGTCGACGTCGGCGCTGAGCCGCGGATTCGCCTCGACGTCCGCTCTGACCTGCCTCAGCTTGGAGAGCGATTCCGCCATGTCGCCGAGGCGGCTCCTGAACCAGCGCTTGAGCGCCATGAGCTGACCATCTGCGGCGAACACTCGCCCTTCGCCTCCGGAGTAATCGGGGGCGAGGTTGTCGCTGCCACGGAAGGCGTTGAGACGGGTCCTGAACGGAGCGTTGTTGGCGGGGTCGAACTTGTCCCATGACCTCGGCAGCGCCGGGACCTCCGCGCCGGGTCCACCCGGGTGAGGGACGGCGCCGGGCGTCCTGGGAGCGACCTCTTCCGCCGGCTCGTGCGTCACGTTCGGGTGGTTGCCCGCCGTCGCAGCCTCGGGGTCGGTCGCCGGATCTCCGCGATGGGGGACCGGCTCCGGCCCGCCCTCGCCTGCCACGCGCAGCACCGTCGCGCCGTTCTGCTCGACGAGCTCCAGCGGCCTGCCGGCCAGGGCGCGGACGTCGCGGACGCCCCGGACCGAGAGGACGGTGAGGCCGCCGGTCACGACGAGTTGCGTGAGCAGGATCGAGATGGCGCGTTGCTTGTCCTCGGCCGATCCGGCGGCGTTGTTCTGGATCTTGTTGATCTCGGTGAGCGTGATGTCGGTGAGGGCGACGAGCTGTACACCGTCGGCGGCCGCAGCGGTGCTGAGCAGCGGCACGAATGCGCGGCTGCTCGCCAGCGCTGCAGCGACCCCACCCGCCCTCACGGTGATGCTCAACGCGCCGAAGCTGGCGAACGAGGCCGCGATCTGGGCCACGTCGAGCACGACCGTGGCGGTGGTCGCCGTGCCGAGGTGCGCGGTGTCGACCAGGTGGCCGGCTGCGGACGCGCCTCCGGCGATGGCGCCGGCCGCGAAGCACACGGTGGCGGCGACGCTGGCGCCGCCGGTGAACAGCGCGAGTCCGACGCCGGCGAGCACGAGACCCGCGTAGCCGGCCCATTCGTACCACTTGATCTTGCCGGTGGTGGGCGCCACGCCCGCGCCGCCGGCGGGCAGCGTGTAGTGCACCGCACCCTTGGGATAGCGCGCGACCTCCTCGAAGAACGTGTTCATCATCGCGGCGGTCGGCGGGCCGTTGACGGCCTGCTCCTGGGGGTGGCCGGGCGTGGTCAGATCGTAGATGTGGAACTTGCCGTCCTGCTCGTCCCTCCAGACGTAGACGTTCAACGGGACGGTCTCGGCGACGGGGTGGCCAGCTGCCCTCTCGTCCTGGACCGTATGCGGATCGGGGTGAAACAGCGCTGGCAGCCGCTGGGCATGCTTCCCGGCGATCTGTTCGAGCCCGGTGAGGAGCTGTGCGTGGTACTCCTGTGCGTTGCCCAGCGCCTCGTCGCGCGTCCCTCTGCCGGTCTTGCGCAGCTGGTCGGCGACCCACAGGTCGAGCCCATCGATCAGGGCGCGGTAGCCGCGGAACGCGTCAGCCCACTGTCCCTGGCCGATGAGCTCGGGGAGGTGCTCGAACCCGCTGAACGTGGTCTGACTCACGATCCAGGCGAAGAAGTAGGTGGTGACCCGCGTCTCGTCGGTGTACGGGTTCCGCGACGTGATGGCGCTGGTCTCCCCGGTCGACGGTTGGATCCGGAAGTTGTGCTCGTCGGCGGTCTCGCGCTGCAGAGCCGCGAACAGCTGGCGTGCCGCATTCGCGGCCTGGCTCTGTAGACCCCTGTCGACGGACCCTCGGGCCGCCACGGCGGGCTGGAGCTGGGTCATCGCCTGCGACAGCGCGAGAGCCGCGTCATACGACGGCCGTGACAGGAGGCCGCGCGTCATCGCTTCCTGGCGCGTCGCCAGGAGCGCGCCCTCGAGCGCGGGGATCTCGATGTCGGTGTTTTTGAGGCTGGCCTGGTTCCCCAGGATCGTCGCGTCGTCCGGGCCTTCCCTGCGCTGGACCGCGGGCATCGCGCCGCCCGTGCCGCCACGCGTGCCGCCGCCCGTGCCGCCGCCCGTGCCGCGATCGAGCAGATCCTCGGCGGAGTGTCCGGCGACGACCCGATCTGCCACAGCGTCGGCATGGCGCTCGTACGCATCACCTGCCGTGCCGACCCCGCCCTTGAGCTGCACGCCGCCGCGCTGCTGAACCACGTGCGCGGCTTCGTGGGCGACCGTGTGCAGATCGGTGCGATCGCCGAGCACGACATGGTTGCCGGTGGCGTACGCCGCGGCGCCCATGGTGCGCGCAGCATCGGTTGCCTCGGGGCCGGCGTGCGCCTGGACCTGCGAGATGTCGTGGCGGCCGAACATCCGCTGGATCGACTCGCCGTGCGGCAGCGGCGACGCCGGGGTGGCGATGCCTCGCGACGCCGCCGCGTGGACGCCGGCCTCGTCCTGCTTGCCGGACGGGGAGGGCGCAGATCGCTGCACCGCAGCCGGCACCGCGATCTGCTCCACCAGGGTCTGCTTGCCGGTCGCCGCCAGAGGCTTCGACGGTCCGGGGGGCGGAGCCTGGTGTGAATCCGCGCATCTATCGGCGTAGTCCGGCATCTGGACTCTCCTGTCCTGCTCCTGCGAGGTACGTCCTCGAACCGTGGCAACTCCCCTGCGAACGTCTGTGCCGAGATTCACACAACGTGCGTGCTCGTCCGTGGGCCGCCGGGAGTGTCCTTGGCGTTTCCGGTCGGTGACGGGCCGGTGACTGATTGACTTTGCCAGACGCTGCGCGACGATGCGTGCATCCAGCTGGAGTCTCGCATGGCGCACCGGCCAGACCTCGTCCTCTGTAACGGCACGGTGATTCATGGTCGCGGCGGCGAGCCGACCGGCGCGCTGCCCGGCATGCTGGTGCGCGGCGCACAACCGAGGAGGAACTGATCATGGCCACCCACATCGCTCCGACGCCGGCGCTCGAGCCGCTGGAGACCCACGCCGAATGGCGCGCGCGCGACGTCGCGGATCGCTCGCGCTGGACGTACCGGCTGAGCGACGCGGAGGTCGCCGAGCTCGAGGCGGCGCTCGCCCACGCGAAGGCGCGCTGCGCCGACGTGCTCGAGGTCACCCGCGACGACTTCCCGCTGCCGACGCTGGCGGGCAAGCTCGCGGGGTTCGAGGACGAGCTGATCAACGGCCGCGGGTTCCAGCTGATCAGCGGGCTGCCGGCCGAGCGCTACAGCGACGCCGACGCGAGCGCGATCTACTGGGGCATCGGCATGCACCTGGGCACGCCGTGGCCGCAGAACAAGCACGGCCACCTGCTCGGCGACGTGACCGATCAGGGGCGCTACGGCTCCGACCCGACGTCGCGCGGCAACGAGCTCGGGCCGGTCGCCATGCCGTACCACTCCGACGGCTCGGACCTGGTCGGCCTGATGTGCCTGCGCAAGGCGAAGTCGGGCGGGCTGAGCACGGTGGCCAACGCGGTACTGGCGCACAACGAGATCGTGCGGACCCGGCCCGACCTGGCGGCGGTGCTGTACCAGCCGATGATCTACGACTTCCGCGGCGAGGAGCAGCCCGGCCGCGCACCGACCTACGAGGTGCCGGTGTTCAACCGGCAGGGCGATCGGCTGTTCGTGCGCTACATCCGGCCGTACATCGAGTCGGCGCGGCGCCATCCGGGCGTGCCGGCGCTCACCGCCGCGGAGCGCGAGGCGTTCGATCTGCTGGATCAGCTGTGCCGCGATCCGGACTTCAACGTCTACATGGATCTCCAGCCCGGAGATATGCAGTTCATCAATAACTATCACGTGCTGCATGCGCGGACGGCGTTCGAGGACCACCCCGAGCCGGGCCGCAAGCGGTTCCTCAAGCGGCTGTGGCTGGAGACCCGCAAGCTCGCCGAGCGGCCGCCGTACTTCCAGCTCGGCGGCTCGAACAAGGCGTGGTGGGCGCGGCAGCGGACCCGCGCGTCCTGAGCACCGTCGACGATCTCCAGCAGTCGCGGCGGCGCCAACAAGGCACTCGACCAGTTCGTCGCCGGCCGGATGCGCTCGTTCGGCTTGACCATGGTCGAGAGCTACGTGTCGCTGGTGGCTGACCCGAGCCGGTCCGAGCAGCGCAAGCTGATCGAAGCGATCACCGACGCTGGATCAGAGCACCCACGACACCATGGACCCGATCACATGGGATGGGTCTCGACCCAGGTCCAGCACGGCAGCTTCCTGCTGTGCCGCAACGGCAGCCATTCCACACACCTGGGTGCTGCAGCGCGAGCATGGCTTCGTCGTCGACGACGCGTTGCGCTCGACCGTGCGGTCCCAGCGCCACAACCTGGTCGACTCGACGCCCAGGCGCCGCGCGGGGCGTGGGATCTCGTGGTGTGCCGCAACGTGCTGATCTACTTCGCGCCGCCCGCCGCCCGCCGCCCGCCACCTGCTGGCGCGGTTCGCGCGCGCGGTGCGTGAGGGCGTCGCGCTGGTGGTCGGCGCCAGCGAGGTCGTGTTCGAGCCGTCGCCCGGCCTCGAGCTGGTGTCGTCCGAGAAGCGGCTGGTGCTGCGCCGCCCGACCTCGTGGGCCGCGCCGTCCGGGATGTCCGCCTACGTGCCCTGCGGCCGCTTGCTCGGCGGAGGCGCGGGCCCTGCGTCCGATGAGCGCCAGGCCAGCTTTCTGCCGATCCTGGCGATCACCGACGGCAGATCGGTGCCGCCGCGATCCCGCGGCG
>DATAPF010000177.1:0-32264 GCA_036265355.1 Kofleriaceae bacterium
CGGCCAGCCGCCGATCAGCGACTCGTGCACGAGCTCGGCGACGCGCTCGTCGCCGGCGCGGACCTCGACGACCAGCAGCCGGGCGTCGACCAGCCGGTAGACCAGGCGCTCGATGTCGTCGGGGTTGCCCGGCAGCTCGCGTAGCTCGCTCAGGCTGACCACGGCGCGGGTGCGCTCGGGCGTGACCAGGCGCTCGAAGATCGCTCGCACCAGGCCGCGCTCGGCGGCCGAGATGACGCCGAGCACATGGTCGGCGTGCCCTGCCAGCGTCCCCGTGATGCCGCCCATGACGGCGTAGCTGGTCCGGGTGAGCAGCCGGCGGTCGCGATCGCGCTCGGTCCACAGCCGGGCCGCCGCGAACTGGAGCAGCGGGAGACTACCGGGAGCCGCGGCGACGGCGGCGAGCATCTCGTCGACCATGCCGGGGTCCTCGTAGCGGCAGTCCGCGGCCTCGACCGGGCGGACCAGGGCGTCGCGCAGGCCGTCGCGGTCGAGGGGCGGCAGGAACATCAGGCCGTGGCTGACCCGGTCGGCGAGGACGCGATGCTCGGCGAGGCGATCGAGGAAGTCCGAGCGGATCGACACCAGCACGCGCAGCGGCGAGCCGGCATCGTCGGCCATGCCATCGAGGCAGGCGAGGAACGCGGCGCGCTCGCCGGGGTCGGAACACAGCGTGTACAGCTCCTCGAACTGATCGACGAACACCAGCACGCGGCGGCGCTTGCTATGGGCGTGCGCCCGCATCGCGGCGCCGAGCTGACCGGGCGCCATGCGAAGGCCGGCGGCTTGGTCGTCAGGGCCGAACGCGCCCGCGGCGATCGGAGCGGTGTTCGAGGTCGTCAGTTCAAGCAGGATCGAACACAGCGACGCCAGCGGGCTGCGACCGGGGCGGACGATGAACGTGTCCCAGCCCTCGCCCGAGCGCTTGAGCGCCGGAATGACGCCGGCGCGGACGAGCGACGACTTGCCCACGCCCGACGGACCGGCCAGCGCAATCAGCGGGGAACTGCGCAGACGCGCCACCACGGCACCGATCTCACGGGACCGGCCATAGAACCGATCGGCGTCGGCTTCCTGGAACGCGGCGAGGCCGGCGAACGGGTTGCCGTCGTCACGGAGCACGGCGACGCGGCGGCCGGCGCCGATCGCCTCCAGCTCCTCGAGCAGCACGTGGGCGTCCCGGGTGCGGTGCTCGCGGTCCTTGAGCAGGCAGCGATCGATGATGCCGGCGAGCGCGCCGAGGTCGGCCCGGCGCTCAGCGACGCTGGGCATCGGAACATCGAGCGAAGCGAGGTCGACCAGGGCGCGCTGGAGGTTGGCGCCGTCGTGGATCACCGGGTGGACGCCGGTGACCATCTGGTAAAGCATGATGCCGACCGCCCACAGGTCGGTACGAAGATCGACCGGAGCCCCTTCCAGCTGCTCGGGCGACATGTACGGCAGCGTCCCCATGATCACGCCGGGATCGGTGACCAGCGGCAGGTGAAGGGCGAGGCTGTCTGGATCGTCGCCCACCACCAGCTTGGCGATGCCGAAATCGAGCACCTTGATGGTGCCGGCGTCGGTGAGCATGATGTTGGCGGGCTTGAGGTCGCGGTGCACGATGCCCATGTCGTGCGCATAGGCGAGCGCGCGCGCGACCGGGATCATCAGGCTGGCGGCGAGGCTGGGCTCGATCGGCGTGACGCCATCGCTGCTGCGCCGGGTGCGTTCATCGAGCCACGCGCGCAGGGTCTGGCCGGCGACGTACTCGAACACCATGTACGGCTGCCCGTCGTGCTCGCCGACGTCGTGGATCACGACGATGTTGTCGTGATTGCAGCGCGCGGTGACGCGGGCCTCGCTGAGCAAGCGCTCGTTGTCCTGGTCGCCGAGCCGGGATAGCAGCTTGATCGCGACCAGGCGGCCGAGCCGCAGATCGCGGGCCAGATAGACGGTCCCCATGCCGCCCCGGCCGATCTGTCGGACCAGCTCGTACTGGCCGAGCCGGCTGCCGGGTGGACAAGGATCGGGCCGCAGGGTGCCCCGATCGGCACCAATGACGATACCCGGCGGTTGCCGGGTCGAAAGCGGATCGATCAGGCCGCTCGCCGTCATGGCGGCGACGATGCGCAGCGAGCGGGCCGTCGCGTCGTTGCGACTGGCCGACCCGCCGACACCGCGTCCGTTCCGGACGTTGGTCGTTTCGGCGCGCGCCTCGGCGCCGGTGGGTGCCGGCTTGGCACCCGGTTGCGGATGATCCTCCACGCTGCTCTCCGACATGGTGATGTGCGACGCGCGCCGCGTGGTTCCGCGACCGCGAGCGTCAGGTCGTTGTGCAAGCCACGAGCCGTGCGGCGCTCGATCGGCGTCGCCACGTGAACAGATGTGCTCGCCTCGGCAGGGCTGGGCGATCCGCTGATACCTTCTCAGGTTGTCGAAGCGCGCGGCACGCCGCCACCACCGGCCGGCGTCCGCGCAGAGCAGGCGCGCTTCGACGGAGCACGCGCTGAACACGCCCAACCTCCCGCTGGACGTGTTCAGCTCGCGGCTGGACACGGACGCACCGGCCGTGGAGCTGGCCAGGCCGCAGCGCGACCGCCCTCAGCGCCGCGTGCCGTGCCGGCCCCAGCAAGCCGAGCGCCCCACCACCGGGAGGCACGGCGTTGCCGGAGGTGCTGCAGCCGCCCGATGTGTTCCAGGTGCCGTCACACGTTCCCTATCTGGATGACTCCAGCTGTCGTCCGACAGCGCCGGGCCTCGACACTCCTACGCACGCGTGTGCGAGGTCCGGCCCGCTGTGCCGCGTGGTCGTCTGGCAAAGATTGGCACCCCACGTGGGCGCGGTCGCCACCGTGCGAGGACCCACGGAGAGCATTCGCGTGCGAGCGCATGCAGGCAACGCGAGAAATCGATCCGCGGCTCGCAGAGGATTCGATCCAAGAATCAGACTCTGCCAAAGAAGCATCGGGTCGAAGACCGGGGACAAGACTCCGGGAACGGTGCAAGGACGGTGAGCCGTCGGTCGTCGTCGCTGCACCAATCGTTAGACAACAAACCAAATCGGTAAATGAATGGCATGATTCGTATGCCTTATTACAACTATTGACGAATGATGCATTGCAATCGATCTGGCGATGACGGCCGGGGTTTGCTATCGGCAGACATGGGTCAGCTGGAGCTGTTCGCCCAACGGACGTTCGCGGAGGAGACGGAGCGCATCACGGAGGGCGCGGCCCGATGGCAGGATCCGCCCGAGATCCGGCTGGAGAAGGTGACGAGCGATGGCCTCCTCGTGATCCATCGGTCGCACCTCCTGAAGCATCTGGCAGCACCGTGGCCCGAGGCTCTGCCCCATGGCGAGGTGATGATCGAGCTGAAGCTGGCCGGGAACCACCTCGATCGGAAGGCAGTCGCGCGCGCTTTGCTCCGGCGGCAGGCCAGGGAGGTACAGCGGCTCGAGGAAGAGGGTGCGTCGTGGCGGGGCGAGGAGCCGCTCTGGCTCGTGGCCCCACACGTGCCGCGGTGGTTGCGAGCGCTGCGCAGGCCCGTGCGCTTCGCGCCGGGCTGTTATCGGATCGACCCATACGGGCGAAGCTTTCTGTGGATCGCGGCGAACGAGCTCCCCCTCCTCGATGAGCTGGTCCCGTTCCTGCTGGCCCGTTCCGGTCAGGCGCTGGATGACTTCAGCCGATGGGTGGCGCCGCGCCGGCCGCCCGAATGGATGATTGGCATGCTAAACTACCTTCCAATGTCGATCCCGACGCGTGAGGAGCTGCTCTCGAGGTTGGGCCCGTCCGACGATCCCGAGATCGAGGCCCGGCGGCAGCACATGATCCAGTTCCTGCTGGAGCGAGACCCCAAGATGAAGCAGCAGCTCCAGCGAGAGGGCCAGCTGGAAGGACGGCTGACCGGGACACGCGCCTCCCTGCGCCGCGTACTCGCGGGCCGGCAACTCACGCCGAGCAAGGACGACGACGCGCGCATCGAAGCGTGCACCGACCTGGCGACCCTGGAGCGCTGGCTCGACCGAGCCATCACCGCGGCCAGCGTCTCGGACGTGCTGGGTTAGCGGGACCGCGAGGCGCCGCCGCCGGCGCCAGCCGGGTCGTCGGTCAATGCGAAGCAGCCTGAGCGTGACCCGCCGCGAAGTGGCGCTTGCACGCGCGCGGCCGGCAGCGCCGTGGAATACACGGCGACCTCGTGCCGTCCGCCGACACGACCGGTCGCGGCGCGCGCGGGCACGAGCCACGCGATCGCCTGCGCCGCTCAGCGCCGCGCGCGCCGCCGGCGCACCAGGCCGAGCGCCGCCACGAGCAGCAGGCCCGGCGCGCCACCGGAGGCGTTGCAGCCGCTCCCCGGCGTGGCACCGCCGCCGCCACCGCCACCGCCACCGGTCCCGCCGGCGTCGGTAGGCGGCGGCGATGTGGTGAGCACGAGATCGACGCACTGGTAGTAGATGTCGTCGCTCGAGGTGTCAGCCGTGTACGGCGGTTTGTCGGTCATCATCTGGGTCAGCTGCAAGGTGCAGTTGCTGCACTCGACGTTGGGCAGCGTCAGGTCGAAGCTCGACATGCCGTGCATGATCCGGTCGGCGATGATCAGGGCGCCGGTGGCGGGATCGGTCTTGCCGGTCAGGTCCTCGGTTGGATAGTTCGCGGTAGCGCCGCTGCCGCCCGGGCCGTTGCTGGCCGGCGGGACCTCGAACGTGTCGCCGTTCTGCTGGAACGAGATCCGGAACCAGCCGGGATGGACGACGTACTCGTCCCAGACCAGGTGCAGCGGGGCACCGGGCCGGTAGGTCTGGACGTTGGCGCGGGCGCTGCCGGTCTCACCGCAGTGGCGCTGCTTGAGCTGATCGGGCGAGCGCGGCGTCGGCGAGGTGATCCGGATATGGGCCGATGCGGCCGTGGGGACGAGGAGAACGGCGAGGGTGGAAACTAGACGACGCATGGTGAGCGGACTGCATCAGGGGACGGCGCCCTCCGCCACGACTTTTCGCACAGTGGGGCAAGCTGGGGCGGCAGGCGCCAGTCATCGGGGAGCACACGCTGAGTCGTGTCACGATCCGCACGTCGTGAGCATGAAACCTGAGCACGCGTACGAGCGGCTACGCCGGATGAGCGAGCTCAGCGTGACGGAGGCAGGAATCCCCCACGGAGCTCGGATCAACGCCGGCGGAGAACAGGCCGGCGGCTCGCGTGACGAACGCTCACGATCCACACCTGCTCGTCCTCCGGAACGACCTGGTACGCGACCAGATACCGTGACTTCCGGAGCACGACGACCAGCACATCGCCGATATTGGCGAGCTGTCTGCGGACTCCGATCTCTGGATAGGACTCCATGAGCTCGAGGATCGCCTCCAGCTCACGTCGAACAGGAGCGGCGCGGCACGGCGATGCCTGCGCCACGAGCGAGAGATGCTCTGGATCTGCCGCATCGCGCGGTCTGCGATGCGGATCTCGAAACGCCGCATTACTTTCGGCGGAGAAAGCGACGCAACTCGCTGACCGAGGCGTATCGGCCGGCGCGAACCTCCGCCACGCCCTCGGTGATCGCACGTTCGTCTTCGTCATCGAGCTCGACGTCCACCGGCTCGTGGACGAACAACGTCAGCCTTGCACCCTCGGGCAACTTGGCTCGTGTGACCACCCTGCCCCGAAGGACCCTGGCGCTCGCGGTGCGCATGCCCAAACCTAGCACATCGAGCAGATCGGGCGGTGCGCCGCGCAATCGGCCGCGGACGGTGCGAGCAGTCCGGCCATGCGACGGGATCACGTGCGGCTGCCGGGGCTTGCCATAGGTGCGGCAACCGTGTCGGTCTTGCCGTCGCGGACGTAGGTGATCCAGGCCGGCTGGCCGGGCTTGGCCATGGCCGGCTGCGCGGCTTGGCGTACGTCACGCGGTGTGAGCCGACCGTCGTCGACGAGGGCTGCAGCCATCAGCCGGCGGTCCGAGCCAACAATCGTCGCGGCGTCGGGTGCCCCGGCGCCCGACATGTGGGCGAATGCTCGTGCGGCGCGCGGTGGGAATGCGACTTGCTCTGATCGCGAGCACACGAAGACAGCCAGGCGTCGTCGTTCGGGTCGTGTCCGAGCCGGCGGTGCACGTCTGCGCGCTGTCGATCTGGATCACGCATTCGTGATGCACGCAAAGGAGAAACCGATGAAGTCGCATATCTCGATGATCTGCATTGGAGTGTTCGCCCTGTCGTTTGCCGCCTGCGCCGGGATGGCGCCCGGGGACGACCCGGCCAGCGATGACCCGCCGGCCGACGATACGCCGGCGGTGCAGGCCGCGGCGATCCCGGCGAACAGCCAGGCGCTGCCGGCCGTGGCGGTGGCCGCGGGTGCGAACTGCGTCGCGTTCGCGGTGCCTGCAGGCGGAGGCTGTCCGTCCGGGTTCACCTGCCTGTGGCAGAACAACGGATTCCGCGGCGAGATCGTCGGCGTGTCCCGCGGCTGCGTCATCAACAACCTGCCGGCCGTCCCCTGCCCGGGCTGCAAGAACGGCAACTTCAATGATCAGATGTCGTCGTGGGCGAACTTCAGCGGCGGACAGTCTTGCTGGTGGGTCGATACCAACCGGCGGGGAGCCAGGACCGTGATGGGCAATGGTGTCTCGCACTCCAGCACCGCAGCCGGCAACAACGACAAGGCGTCGTCGTTCGGGTCCTGCTGACGCCGACGGCCCGCGCGCGCCGCGGGCCGCCGATTCACTTCCGGCTGCGCGGCTTGCCGTAGGTGGCAGTGACCGTGTAGGTCTTGCCGTCGCGGACATAGGTGATCTTGGCCGGCTGGCCGGGCTTGCCCATGGTCAGCACGAACATGAGATCGGCCGCATTGGCGATCTCGTGAGTGTCGATCTCGGTGATGCGGTCGCCTGCCTTGAGGCCGGCGGCGGCGGCCGGGCCGCCGGGGACGACGTCGGACAGCACCAGGCCCTTGGGGCGCGACGGGTCCTCGTCGTACGATGGGACGGTGCCGAGCGAGGCGCCGCGGCGCGGCAGGTCGCCGCCCATCGGCTCCGGCGGGGCCTTGACGTAGGTCAGCGAGCGCACGGCCGCGGTGGCGA
Source organism: Kofleriaceae bacterium (assembly GCA_036265355.1). Lineage (GTDB taxonomy): Bacteria > Myxococcota_A > Polyangia > Haliangiales > Haliangiaceae > JABFXX01. The sequence continues at coordinate 7,057 of DATAPF010000177.1, forward strand.
CGGTGACCGCGCCGGCGACCGCGGCGGCCTTGGCGCCGCCGATCGCGTTGATCTTGTCGGCGTCGTCGGTGGCGGTGTGGTAGTCGCTGTGGCTGCCGGTGAAGAAGAACAGCACCGGCGAGCCGGCGATGTAGAACGGCATGTGGTCGGACGGGCCGTAGCCGGAACCGCCGATCGTGCAGTCGAGGTGCTCGGCCGCGCACACCGGGGCGACCAGGTCGTGCCACTCCCTGGCCGAGTCGCCGCCGTTGACGTAGAGCTTGTTCATCTTCATCCGGCCGATCATGTCCATGTTGATCATGGCGACGATCGGCTCGGTGGATACCGGGTGCTTGACGTAGAACTCGCTGCCGAGGTCGCCGATCTCCTCGCCGGAGAATGCGATCAGGTAGACGTCGTGGACGATGTCGCCGCGGTGCTGGTTGACGTAGCGCGCGACCTCGAGCAGGCCGGCGACGCCGGACGCGTTGTCGTCCGCGCCGTTGTGGACGGCGTTGACCCCGGGGTCGAGCGCGCTCGAGCCACCGCCCATGCCGAGGTGGTCGAGGTGCGCGCCGACGATGACCGAGCCCGGAAGCCGGGCGCCCCCGCCGGCGCGGATCACGCCGATCACGTTGCTGGTGTCGGTGCGGACGTGGTCGAGCGCGACGGCGAGCCGGGCCTTGTGGCGGCCCCGGGCGAGGCCGGCGGCGGCCTTGCGGGTGATCACGACGATCGGGATCTGCGACTCGCTGTCGGCGGCGGCGAGCCGGGGCAGCGGAGCCTCGTCCTGCGTCGGATCGCCGTCCTCGACGACGATCAGGCCGATCGCCCCCTTGCCGCGCGCGATGAACGCCTTGTAGCGCAGGTCGCTGAGCCGCGCGGTGCCGGCGGCGTCGAGCTTGGCGGCCGCCGGCACGAAGCGATGGACGAGCGCGATCTTGCCCTTGATCGCGGCCTTGCCCGACGCGCCCTGGTAGTCGTCGAGCCGGGTGGCCTCGTCGACGATGCCCCAGCCGACCGGGACGACCTCGCCCTCGACCGTGGCACTGGCCGACGCGGCGACCGGCGTGGCGTCGTCCTCGCCGAGCTTGACGCCGTCGAGGACGATCGCGGTCTCGGGCTTGCGGGTCACCCCGGTGGTGACCTGGAACGGCTGGCGCCACCCGCCGGCGACGCCGGGCTCGACGGCGGCGGCCTTGAGCTGGTCCTCGACCCAGCGCGCGGCGTCGTCGAGGCCCTTGGTGCCGACGCCGCGGCCCTCGCGCTCGTCGGCCGCGAGGTAGTGGACGGCGGCGGCGAACCGATCGGCGGCGGCGGTCTGGGGCGCGGACGGTCGCTCGCCGCTGCCCGGGCCGGCCGCCGGCGAGTCGACCCAGTCGGCGACGTAGACGTTGGTGTCGTGCTCGCCGGCCGGGCCGCCGGTGACGCGGTAGACCTCGCCCTTGTCGGTCTTGACCACGTCGCGCCGGTTCGACGAGAACGCCAGGTGCTTGCCGTCGGGCGAGAACATCGGGAAGCCGTCGAACCCGGGGGCGAAGGTGATGCGCTCGAGGTGGCTGCCGTCGATGTCGATCGCGAACAGGTCGAACTCCGGGCCCCGGGGCGCCAGGTAGTTCGACGCGAAGATCACGCGCTTGCCGTCGGGGAAGAAGAACGGCGCGAACGACGCGCCCGGCAGGTAGGTCAGCCGGCGGGCGTCGGAGCCGTCGGCGTTGGCGACGTAGAGGTCCATGCTCGTCGGCTTGACCAGGTGGCGGGCGAGCAGCGCCTTGTACTCGTCGAGCGCCTTGCCCTGCGGCCGCGACGACCGCCACACGATCTTCGAACAGTCGGGCGAGAAGAACGCCCCGCCGTCGTAGCCCGGCGCGCTGGTCAGCTGCTTGAGGTTCTTGCCGTCGGCGTCCATCCGCCACAGCTCGAGGTCGCCCGAGCGGATCGACGTGAACACGATGCTGCCGTCGACCGGGCACACCGTGGCCTCGGCGTCGTAGCCCGGCTCGTGGGTCAGCCGGCGCAGGTTGGAGCCGTCGGCATTGGCGCGGTAGATGTCGTAGTCGAACAGGCCCCAGAAGTAGCCCTCGGACATGTCGGGCGGCGTCGGGCAGTCAGGCGACGCCTCGTGGGTCGAGGCGTAGATGATCTCCTGATCGCCCTTGAGGAAGAACGAGCAGGTCGTGCGACCCTTGCCGGTCGACACCCGCTTGCGCTCGCCGGTGGCGACGGTCATCTCCTCGATCTGGTCGCACTTGTAGGGCGCGCGGTTGGACTGCATGATCAGCCGGTCGCCGGCGAACGACCAGTAGGCCTCGGCGTTGTCGGCGCCGAACGTGAGCTGGCGCAGGTGGCGGAGGTGGGTCTCCGCGGGCAGGGCCAGGTCGCGGTCCTCGGCGGCGGGCTTCGGGGCGGTCGCCGCCGTGGGGGGCTCCGGCGCGCCGCACGCGGCGAGGGCCAGCAGCCAGAGCGAAGGCAGCCAGAGTGATGCAGGAAGTCCACGCGTCATCGCGGCTAGCCTAGCGCGGGGGCGTCGCGTCCCGCCAGGCGAGCGGCCAGCGCGAGCGCGCCGGCGTGCGCCGGGTCAAGCGCGAGCGCCTCGTCGAGCCGGGCCCGGGCGGCGGCGTCGTCGCCGAGCCGATCGTGGCACTCGGCGAGCAGGACCAGCGCGGCGGGGGTGGGCCCGTACCGGACCACCGAGCCGGTCAGGAAACCCAGGGCCTCGGCCCACGCGCCGAGCGCCACGGCGAGCTCGCCGAGCGCGAGGCCGAGATCGAACGGCTCGCCGATGTGGAAGTGGTGGTCCCAGGCGAGCGAGAGCACGCGCAGCAGCGCGACGCGGACGCCCGGCGGCGACTCGCTCGCGCCGACCAGCGCCCCCAGGTGGGGCAGCGCGTCGATGACCAGCTTGGGGTCGTTGCCGGTGAAACGCAGGTAGCCGACCCACTGGTCGAGGGTGAGCGCGGCGTGCGCCGGCTCGAGGCCCTGCTCGATCGCGAACAGGTCGTCGGGCCGCTGGAGCTCGATCGCCTCGGTGTAGGCCGCGCGGGTCCAGGCGGCGCCGCCCGGCGGCGGCCCGAGCACGAACGCGCAGGTCGCGATGGTGCGCGGGCGGTCGAGGGGGAGCAGCGCCTGGCCGCCCTGCTGGCGCACCCACTGCGCGATCGCGTGGTAGTTGACCGACAGCGAGAAGCTGCCGTGCGAGGTGAGCTGCGGCGCGGCCTGTTCGCGCAGGTCGTGCTGGTCGATGGCGCCCTTGTCGGTCGACAGCACGAGCAGGCGGCCGCCGGCGAGCTCGGAGAGCCGGGACAGGCAGGCGAGCGACGCCGACGGGAACATGAACGCGGCGCCGGGCAGCTCCGCGCGGTGCTCGTCGAGCACGCGGTCGAGCGCCGGGTCGCCGTGGTAGCCGGACGGCTCGACCGGGCACAGCTCGCAGGTCAGCCGGACGTGGTCCAGCAGCTCGGGGTCGTCGAGCTCGGCCGGATAGGTCGAGCACAGCCGGACCCGCCACTCGTGGAGCCGGCCGTCCACGACGGTGAACGCGTCGACCGGCAGGCCGTCGAACACGTAGTTGGCGATCGCGATCACCGGGTTGGCAACCCGGCCGGGCGCCAGCGTCTCGCCGCTGCGCTCGAGCGTGATCGCGCGGCCGTGCTCGGCGTCGAACCGCGCGAGGTCGAGCAGGCCGGCGGCGAGCCACGGGGCGAGCTGGGGATGCGCCCGCCAGGCGGCGAGGTTGGCCTCGGCGAGATCGGTCATCACGTAGCGCACCCGGGCGCCGCCCGCCGGACCCTCGAGCATCGGCGCGAGCTGGCGCAGCAGGTGAAACGCCAGCCGGCCGGACCCGGCGCCGAGCTCGATGATGTGCAGCGGCTGCGACGGATCGAGCCGATCGCGCCAGTCGGCCACGAACCCGAGGACGACCCGGGCGTAGGCCCGCGCCAGGTACGCGTTGCAGGTCACGTGGTGCGGGACGATGCCCTCGCTCCACGCGGCCATGCCGCGGCGCTCGAAGAACCGGCGCTGCAGCCGCCACAGCACCGAGCGCGACAGCCGGCACGCGGTCTCCAGCGGAAAGCGCGCGCCACTCATCGCCGGCAACCTAGCACCGCCCCCCGTCCCCGGATCGTCACACGCCGGCGTCTTGACGACATTTGGATCCCCGGCCGATTGCCCGTCCGGGCTCGATCGCGGAAGGTGGGATCATGAGTGGTGCACCCGAAGCCGAGGACGTCCGCAGCGCGGTCCCGATCCCCGATCTGACCGCGATCGACGCCGCGCTGCAGTCCGGCGGCGCCGAGCTCAAGGCCGCGGTCAAGCGGTTCCGCCCCGCCGACCTCGGCCGCGACCTGTCGCGCCGGCCGCTGGCCGAGGGCCGCGCGATCCTCGACGCGATCGACGACCGGCGCGGCGCGGCGATGCTGCGCGCGGCGCACCCGGTGGTCGCCGCCCAGCTGCTCGGCGCGCTCGAGGCCCCGCGGACCTGCCACCTCCTGCAGTTCATCCCCACCGATCAGGAGGTCGCGATCCTCGGCGAGCTGTCGCCCGACCGGCGGGCCGAGATCGAGCGCGCCTACACGCCCGACGAGAAGGCGACGATCGATCGCCTGCTCGCCTACCCCGAGCCGGCGGTCGGCCGGATCATGACGCCGAAGATCTGGCGGTGCGACCTCACGACCGGCGACTCGCCGATGCGCAGCACGACATGCACGGTCGGTGACGCGCTCGACCTGCTGCGGATCAACGCGGCCGACATCGAGGTCGCGGTCAACTGCTACATCTGCGACGGCAAGAAGCTGGTCGGCGTCGCGCCGCTGCGCGAGCTGGCATGCACCGACCGCAGCACGCCGCTCGACCAGATCATGACCCGCGACCCGATCGCGGTCCGCGAGGACACCACGCGCGCCGACGCCGCCGACATCATCAACACCCACGACTTCCTGTCGCTGCCGGTGATCGACCAGCATGGCGATCTGGTCGGCGCGGTGCGGGTCGACGACCTGCTCGGCGCCGCGCTCGACGCCGCCGGCACCGGCATCCTCAACCAGGGCGCGGTGTCCGGCAAGCTCGCCGGCCGCGCGCCGTACTTCCTGACCTCGCTGACCCGCACCGTGCGCAGCCGGCTGACCTGGCTGATCCTGCTGTTCGTCGCCGAGACCGCGACCGGCACCGTGCTGCGCTACTTCGAGGACGAGCTCGCCAAGGTGGTCGCGCTGTCGTTCTTCGTCCCGCTGCTGATCGGCACCGGCGGCAACGCCGGATCGCAGACCGTGTCGACCATCATCCGCGCGCTGGCGCTCGGCGAAGTCCGGGTCCGCGACGTGTTCCGCGTCATCCGGCGCGAGGTCAGCGCCGGGATCTTGCTCGGCATCCTGCTCGGCGTGATCGCGTTCTTCCGCGCCCTCCTGTGGGGCGTCGATCATGACCTCGCGCTGTGCGTCGCGGTGACGATCCTCGCGGTGTGCACCTGGGCCAATGCGGTCGGCGCCGCGATCCCGCTCGTCGCGCAGCGCCTCGGCATCGACCCCACGGTGGTGTCGGCGCCGCTGATCACCACCCTGGTCGACGCGTCGGGGCTGTTCATCTACTTCACGGTCGCGCACCTGATGATCGCGCAGCTGCATTGATGGAACCGCGGCACGACTCATGCGTTGTAGGGCCATGACCCGGCCCGAGCGCTGGTTGCTGCGGATTGCGCTGGCCGTCGCGGTGGTCGCCGCCGCCCGGCCGGCCCGGGCCGACGACGCCTACCTGTTCGACCACCCCGACGCGCCCTGGTGGCTGTCCGGCCAGCTCAACGTGATCGGCCAGGCCCAGCCGGGGTTCCACGCGCCGTACACCGGCGACAACAGCTTCCGGCCCGACAGCCACGGCGCGGTCTCGCTCGTCGCCACCGCCTACGCCGGCTACGAGGTGACGCCGACCACCGCGATCGTCTTCGCGCCCGAATCGGCCGCCGGCGGCGGGCTGTCCGATGCGCTCGGCATCGCCGGGTACACCAACCTCGACGTCGTGCGCAACCCGACGCTCGGCACGGCGCCCTACATCGCGCGCGCCTACCTCGTCCAGGTGATCCCGCTGTCGGACACCCGCGCGCCGCACGACCGCGATCCGATCCACGTGCTGCGCACGCTGCCCGAGCGGCGGATCGAGATCCACGCCGGCAAGCTGTCGACCGTCGAGCAGTTCGACCTCAACGCGGTCGGCAGCGACAGCCACCTCCAGTTCATGAACTGGGCGGTCGACAACAATGGCGCCTACGACTACGCCGCCGATACCCGCGGCTACACGCTCGGTGTCACCGCCGAGTACGTCGAGCCCGGGTGGTCGCTGCGGCTCGGCGAGCTGCTGATGCCCACCGTCGCCAACGGCATCGACTACGACTTCGACATCGCGCACGCCCGGGGCGAGAACCTCGAGCTCGAGCTGCACGACCAGCTCGGCGGCCGGCCCGGCACCGTCCGGCTGCTCGGCTATGTCAACCACGCAAAGATGGGGCGCTACGCCGATGCGATCGCCGCCGTCCAGCGCGGCGACGTCACCGTCCCCGACATCACCGCGTCGCGCCAGCGCGGCCGGATCAAGTACGGCGCCGGGCTCAACGCCGAGCACGAGCTCGGCGAGGCGCTGCGCGGCTTCGCCCGGCTGGGCTGGAACGACGGCGCGACCGAGTCGTTCGCCTACACCGAGATCGATAACACGATCGCGCTCGGCGCCGACCTGCGCGGCACCGCCTGGTCGCGCGACGGCGACAAGCTCGGCATCGCCGCGGTGTCCAGTGGCCTGTCCGACGACCATCGCCGCTACCTCGCGCTCGGCGGCAAGGGCTTCCTGCTCGGCGACGGCCGGCTGCGTTACGGTCGCGAGACCATCGTGGAGACCTACTACACCGCGCGGCTGTACCGCGGCACGTCCGTCGCGGCCGACCTCCAGCTGATCGCGCGCCCCGGTTACAACCAGGATCGCGGCCCGATCACCGTCGGCTCGCTCCGGCTCCACCTCGAGCTGTAGCTCGGCTGCAAAAGCCCCAATCGGGGATCGACGCCTGGATCAGCTCGAATAGCCTCCTGGCACGCGTGGGCCGCTGCGCGCTCGAGGCGCTCGCAATGCTCGCAATGGCTCAACGCCGAAGTCATCCATGCTTCGATTTCGAGGCTTGGTTCGTTTGCGGCATGACCGAGCGAACATGACACAGTGTGCACGTGGTTCGCTCACTTGTCGGTGTCGTCGTCGGAGCTACACGCAGAATATGAGCCTCCTCGCGCGATCGATCTCCGCCTTGTGTGTGCTCGCCGGTGTCGCCGCCGCCGACCCCACCGTCACCGTCGCACCGGCGAAACCGCATCCCGGCGATCCGGTGCTCGTCACCGTCACCGGAACCACCGATGTGCCACGCGGCAAGGCCGGCGGTGCGGAGCTGCAGTTCTTCCCGGCGGAGGCGGGCTTCCAGGCCGTGTTCGCGGTCCCGCTCAACGTCAACGAAGATCACATCCTTGTCGAATTCACCGCGGGTCCGAAGCCGCTCTCGATCCCGATCGTCGTGAAGACGTTCCCCGAAACGAGTGTGATCGTCGAAGAAGAGTATGCCGATCCGCCGAAGGCAAACCGCGTCACGATCGACGCCGACAACACGGCGATCGTCGCGTCCTACGCGAAGGCCGCCGGTGCGCCGCAGTTCGCGCACGGCTTCCATCGCCCGCCCGGCACGGTGACGTCGACGTTCGGCGAGTGGCGCACGTTCAACGACAGCCACCGCGCGCAGCATCTTGGACTCGACCTCGCCGCGCGCGAAGGAAGTCCGGTCGCCGCGATCGACGACGGCATCGTCGCGCTCGTTCGCGACACGTTCCTCGCCGGCACCGTCGTCGTGATCGCGCACGGCGGCGGCATCTCGTCGCTCTACTTCCATCTCTCGAAGGCGTCCGTTGCCGAGGGCGACAAGGTCACGCAAGGCAGCAAGCTCGGCCTCGCCGGTCACACCGGCCGCACGACCGGACCGCACCTCCACCTGAGCATTCACGTGCCGGGCGGCATGGTCGACCCGGCGAGCTTCATCAAGCTGCCGATCTACGCGAGGATGAAACGCGCCGCCCAGACCGGCGGCCATCTCTCGGGCGTGGTCTTGCCGTCGGCGTCGACATCGAGCGCCATGACACGGCCAGCGACCCGCCCCACTCCTCGCACATGATGAAGCCATCCCGTCGAGATCGGTCCCATGGTGGTGATCGAGACGACCGCGGTGGTGAACAGTCCCGTTCGCTCGGGGTCCTCGAGCGCGTCGGCGGCGAGCGAGACGAGCGCCGGGCAGGTTTTGTCCGCGACCGTCGCATGCCATACTCCCGGCGTGATCCCCACCGAGCTGGACTGGCTGTTCTGGGACGTCGATCCCAGAACGATCGAGATCGATCGCCATCGCGACTATGTGTTCGAGCGGATCATGACGCGGGGCAACTGGCTCGCGATGCGCTGGCTGATCGATCATGTCGACCAGGCCGACCTCGCCGAGTTTTTGCACAGGCGCGGCGAGCGTTTGACCCCGCGCGATCGGGCGTTCTGGTCCCTGGCCGCCGGCGTTCCATTTCGAGCTGCTCCGGGTGGCGGCCGCCCGGCGTGGGCGGGATGACGAAGCCCGACACCATCACCGGCGACCAGCGCTCGGTGCTGGCCAAGCTGGCGCCGCTGCTTCAGGATGGTTCGATGGGAGGCGATCCAGCGCGACTTCGAGGTCTGGATCCGTGAGCTGATCCGCCCCACCAGCTGACCAGCACGCTGTCAGGTTTCCGAGACACCAGCACAGCCTGCGATGTGCTCGAGCGGTGCCGTGATCGGGCAGGTGCATCGGGGCCCGCCGTCACAGGATGTCGAGGAACGCGAGCAGATCGGCGCGCTGGTGCGCGTCGAGGTGAATCGGGAACCTGCGCCCGTCCTTCGAGCGGTTGTAGTGGTCGCTGTTGAAGTAGTCGACGACCTCCTCGAGCGAGAGCGCCGAGTTGTCGTGGAAGTAGGGCGCGTGGCGCTTGACGCCGCGGAGCTGCGGCACCTTGAACCGTCCGACGTCCTCCATCCGCCCGGTGATCGCGCCGAGGCCAAGGTCGAACGTCACGGTGAGCAGGGTGGTCGAGCCTTCCTCGTTGGCGAGCGGGAGCACGATGGGGGAGAACCGCCCGCCGCCGTCGTCGTGGGTGAACCGCAGGTGGTGCCGGTTGCGCTCGGAGACGCCGACGTCGAACGTCCGCCCGACCGCCGGCGCGAACGACGGGAAGCTGGGCGGCCGGGTGTCATCGCCGAGCGCCTCGACGTTGGACAGGTTGTTGAACACGTTGGGCGTGCTGTGGCAGGTCATGCAGCTCCGGCGGAATACCTCGCTGCCGCGCCGCTGCGCGGCCGTCGCGACCGGCACGGTGTAGAACGGGTCGTTCACCAGCACGGCGTACATCGGATCGTCGGGATCGCGTAGCGCGGCGAGCCGCGGGTCGGACAGGATGCCGAACTGGAACGCCTCCAGGTCGTTGCTGTCCTGCACCGTGAACAGGTCGTCGAACCGGAGGTCGGAGTCCTGGGTGTGGCTGAACAACGCGCCGCGATCGACCTCGAACATCGTCCGGCCGCGCGCGTCGCTGAGGAAGCCCGATGCGAACGCCACGTTGACCAGGTGGGGCGTCTTTCGCCACGCGAAGCACTTCCGGTACGGGTCGGTCTCGGGCCGGGACAGGTTGAACCGGTGGGGCCGGTACTTGATGAGTCCGAGCTGGTCGAGGTTGCGCATCCCGTCGGGATCGCCCTGGGCGTCGCTGTCCATGCCGGTGAACAGCGGATCGGTGAGCGGGACCGACGCGGACAGCGGCGGCGGCGGCAGGCCGAGCGCCATGGCCTGCACGCCGCGGTGGCAGGTGAAGCAGCTGCGACCGTTGGAGACGACCGTGCCGCCGAACGCCTGCGACGGGCCCTGGAACAGCGCATGGCTGGGGTCGGAGGTCTCGAGATCGGCGGCGAGACCGAACAGCTGCCGGCCGCGCACCGGGTCAGAGCCGGGCTGGATCGGGTTGAACCGGACGGTGTCCTCGAGGTGTAGGTTGTAGGTGCTGGTCTCGGCGATCCGCGACTCGTCTTGCGAGATGCTGATCGGCTCGGCGCGCGGCGCGTCGGTGCAGGCCCCGAGCACCGCAGGGAGCACGAAACCGAGGAAGTCCAGGAATCGGGTGAACGGCTTGATTCGGCTCATGGTACTGCTCAGTGTGTCGCGCAGAAGTTGATGTTCGGGTTATGGCGGGGCACGAAGTAGTCGTGGCAGCTGTGGGCTGCCGCGAACGGCTTGATCGGAGGTGCGTTGTTCATGAACACCGCGTCGAGATCGAGCGACCAGCCTCGGGGGATCCCGCCGCCGACGACCGTCGCACCGCTGTAGAACGAGGTCTGACCCGCGCTCGGCGGAAACGTGAAGTACTGCGGCGGCTCGACCGTGATGTCGAAGATCAGCCCATTGCGGAGGTAGTCCGAGAACGGCATCGCCTCGGCGGCGGGGCGCGCCGGGCTGGTGTAGCCGATCGTCGTCGACTGATCGTAGCGAAACGGATTGGCCAGGCAGAGGTTCGCCGGCGGCGGGGTGAAGAACGAATGGGAGAACTGGGGCAGGTCGCCGCGCACCACCTTGTCGTAGGCGAACGACCACTCGAGATCGACGTTGCCCTCGTGGTCGGGCTGGAAGAACGGAGACGGAAACAGCTTGATGCCGGGCACGGTGAGCGGGATCGCGCCGGGCGGCGGCGTGGGGTGATCGAACTCGCTGCCGATGACGTCGTGCGTGGTGCCGTCGTAATAGAAGGTCAACATCCGCGCGGGAGACAGGATCCAGAACAGGTAACGGCCGTCGCTGAAGTCCTTCGGTTCGGGCCAGATCGGATTGGGGAAGAAATCGACACCGAGCGTGCGCCGGAGCGTCGGGTGCGGGACCAGCACGTGCTTGCCCTTGAGCCTGGCGTGCACCTGGTTGGCCTGCTCGTCCCACGCGAGCGTGATCGTCATCTCCGCCTCGCAGTTGGACGGCAGCGCGGGGAGGAAGGCCTCGAACGGCGTGGCGCCGCCGCGGTGCAGCGTCATGGTCAGCGAGCCCTTGTGAACCGTGCCCGACGAGCTCGGCCGCTCGAACGAGTCGGCGCGCCCAGGCGGTCCTGGCAGCATCGCGAGACCGAGCACTGCCGTGAACACGTATCTGTGCCTGTGTTGCTTGACGTCCTGCATGGAGCTGTCCCTTCCGTCGCGACCCACCGCAGCGCTGGTTGCGGGCAAGACTGCCCCGCCGCGCTGGAAAGCTCCACGCAGCTACAGCAACAGCAACATCGATATCAACAGATCGCAACGATTACACTGTGGCGATATTCGTTTACTTCATTACGTCATCTGAATCGGATGCTGGCGCGCTGTGCAACACGTGATCCATGGCCCGGGCGGTGCCGGATCGCGAATATCGAGTCTCGCGCGCCGCGAGCGACATCGGGCCGTGTCGGGCGGTCGTGCACCCGGCCGACGTTCGACCACACGCCGCGCAGATCGGTAACGCGCTGATCTCGCCGGGGTCACGCCCGCTCGCCGCGATCCGCCGGCAACGCAGCCACGGCGATCACGTGAATCCCACAGGCGTGTCGTCCTGGACCGCGCCGGGTTCACCAGGTGGACGCGGCGAGGACCCGCAGGATCGCCGTGCGGTGCGCGTGCGAACGCCGGTGCCACGCCGGAGCGTGCACCCGGTCACCGGGTCAGAACCGGGGCTGCACGCACGACTCGATCGCGGTGAGCAGCTGGTCGGGGCGCACCGGCTTGACGATGTGGAGCTGGAACCCGGCGTCCTCGGTCGCGCGCCGGTCCTCGGCCCGCGCGTAGGCGGTGAGCGCGATCGCCGGGACGTCGCCACCGCGCTCGGGCGGCAGGGCGCGGACGCGGCGCAGGAACGAGTTGCCGTCCTCGAACGGCATCCCGATGTCGCTGATCAGCACGTGCGGCGGCTCTGCGATCAGCCGCGCCATCCCGTCCGCCGCCGAGGCGGCCTGCGCGACCGACGCGCCGGTCTCGGCGAGCACGTCGGCGAGCAGCTCGCGGGCCTCGTCGTCGTCCTCGACCAGCAGGATCCGGATGCCGCGCAGACGCACGGCGTCGGACGGGCGCCGGCCGTCGCGGGCGCGCTCGGCGGCAGCCAGCGCATCGGCGCGCACCGGCAGGGTCACGATGAACGTCGCGCCCTGGCCGAGGCCGGGGCTCTCGGCGTGCACGGCCCCGCCGTGCGCCTCGACCAGGTAGCGCACGATCGCGAGGCCGAGGCCCAGGCCGCGGTGCTCGCGCGTCGTCGTGCTGTCGACCTGGCGGAACCGCTCGAAGATCGTCGTCAGGTGCTCGGGGGCGATGCCCTTGCCGGTGTCGCGGACGATGATGCGCAGCGTCGAGCCCACGCGCTCGGCGCCGACCTCGATCGCGCCGCCCACCGGCGTGAACTTGATCGCGTTGGACAGCAGGTTCCACACCACCTGCTGGAGCCGATCGAGGTCGCCGAGCACGTCACCGAGGTCGGTCGGCAGGCTCTCGGAGATCCGGATCCGGCGCGCCAGCGCGGCCGGGCGGATCGACTCGAGCGCCGCGCGGATCGCCGCGACGACGTCGACCCGGGTCATCGCCAGCTGCAGCTTGCCGCTCGAGATCCGCGACACGTCGAGGATGTCCTCGACCAGCCGGGTCTGGGCGGTGGCGTTGCGCAGGATCGCGGCGGTCGCCTTGGCCGGATCGCGCGCGATGCCGCGCTCGAGCATCGAGGCGTAGCCGAGGATCGCCTGGAGCGGCGTGCGCAGCTCGTGGCTCATCGTGGCGAGGAACTCGTCCTTCATCCGGTTGGCGCGCTCGGCCTCCTCCTCGAGCCGCCGCCGCTCGATCACCAGCCCGGCGCAGCGGGCGAGCTCCTCGGCGAGCTCGAGGTCGCGCTCGGTGTAGCGGCGGTGCGAGCCGGCGAGCACGAACGAGATCGCCCCGAACACCGGGCCCTTGCCGCGCAGCGGGACGACCAGCGAGGACCGCAGATCGAGCTCGCGAAGGATCCGGCGATGCTCGTCGTCCATCGCACCGCGCTCGAGCAGCTCCGCCGGGATCTGGGGGTAGAACTCGGACCGGCCGGTGCGCATCACCTTCGCGACCCCGGCGGGCGCATCGGGATCGAACGGATAGCGCCGGGCGAGCGCGCGCGCGAGCTCGGCCTTCGCCGGATCGGCGTGCGCGACCGAGAGCTGCTCGCCGCGGGGGGTCCCCGGCTCCGCGAGGTTGACCCCGACCCAGTCGGCGAACCGCGGTACGGCGAGCTGCGCGATCCGGGTCAGGGCGTCGCGGTGGTCGTCGGCCTCGAGCAGCTGCTCGGTCGCGGTCACCAGGAAGCTCCGGCGCAGCAGCTCGCGCTTCTCCTCGCTGGCGTCGCGGAACACCAGCACGACGCCCTCGATCGCGCCGCCCGGATCGTGGATCGGCGCGGCGCTGTCGTCGATCGCGACCTCGGTGCCGTCGCGCCGGCGCAGCACGGTGTGGTTGCCGAGCCCGACCACGACGCCCTCGCGCAGCACCTTGTCGACCGGGTTCTCGACCGCCGCGCGGCTCCCCTCGTTGAAGATCGGAAACACCTCGACGAGCGTGTGGCCGGTCGCGTCGGCGCTCCGCCAGCCGGTGAGCCGCTCGGCCACCGGGTTCATGAACCGCACGCCGCCGTGCGCGTCGGTCGAGATCACCGCATCGCCGATGCTGCGCAAGGTCGTGGTCCACAGCGTGAGCGCGCGCTGGGTCTCCAGCTCGGCCCGCTTGCGCGCCGAGATGTCGAGCGTCACACCGAACCACTCACGGATCCGACCCTCGCTGTCGAACAGCGGGATCGCGCGGCCCTCGACCCAGACGTACACGCCGTCGCTCCGCCGCAGCCGGTACTCGGCGACGAACGGCGTGCCCGCCTGCTTGGCCCGGTTCCAGGCCTCGCGGAACGCCGCGAGGTCGTCGGGATGGATCGCGTCCCACGCGTGGCGATCGCGCCACTCCTCCTCGGTCTGGCCCGAGAACTCGCGCCAGCTCGGCGAGTCGGCGCTGGGCCGACCGGAGGCGTCGGTCGTCCACACGATCGCGTGGGTCGTCTCGATGAACGCGCGGTAGGCGCGGTCCGTGAGATCGCGGGTGACCTTGGCAAACCCGATGTGCGCCCCGGCGCGATCGTGGAGCGCCGTGATCACGGCGCTCGCCCAGAACTGCGAGCCGTCCTTGCGAACCCGCCAGCCGATATCCTCGACCCGGCCGTCGCGCAGCGCCATCGCGAGCAGCTGCGCCGGCTTGCCGCCCGCGCGAGCTTCGGGCGTGAAGAACTGCGCAAAGCTATGGCCCACGATCTCGGCGGCCGTATAGCCCTTGAGGCGCTGTGCGCCTGCGTTCCACGAGCGGATCGTGCCGTCGGGTTCGAGCAGATAGATCGCGTAATCCGCCACCGACTCGACCAGCAGCCGGAAGTGTTCGTCCGCGAGTTCCATTCCGGCTGCACGTTGCCGCGGTCTCCGCACGGTTGTCACGCGCTTGACCGAACTTTGTCCACGGGGCTACCGTGCGCCTGCGCTCGGTCTGTTGTCCGGTCCGCTAGCCCGCTGGCGCCCGGGCAACGTCACAGCTGGGTGATCTGGGCTGGGCTCAGCGCGACGTTCCAGATCCGGATCTCCCGGAGCTCGCCCGCGCTGGCCTCCATCTGGCTGGTCGGCATGTCGTCGACGCCGAAGTCCGCAAACGCGTTCGGATCGGTGAACGTTCCGGCGCCGAGGCTGTCCAGGATCGAGAACTGCATCGCGCGATCGAGGTAGCCGATGACGATGCCGTCGGTGCCGCGGGTCAGCGTCACCTCGAACGGGGTCGCCGCGGTCAGCAGCGGCGGCGAGCTCACGAAGACCTGATTCCCGGCGTCCTCAACGAACGCGAGCTCGGCGTCGTGCACGTACAGGCCGGAGTCGTCCTTGAGGCCCTTGAAGTCGAGGACCTTGCGCCAGCTCATCATCACGTCGAGCGCGATCTTGATATCGACGGTGTAGACCGCGACCGGCATCGCACTGGACAGCCCGAGGCCCTGGTTCATGCCGAACCGGTAGCCGCCGGCGTCGAAGCTGCCACCCTGCGGGAACAGCGCCGGACCGCCGTCGTCGTCCCCGTACGTGCCGGCGAGGCGGTACTGGTGGATCGGCGATGGACCGGCGGCATCCGGCGCGGCGGCGTCGACCGGCGCCGGGTCGCCGGGGGTGAACCCGAACCGTCCACAGCCCGCGGCGAGCACGTCCACGGCGAGCACGCCGGCGGCGAACACGATCGTGGCGGCGCCCCACCTGGCCATCTCGCGCGAGCATATCGCAGCGCCGGCCTGCGGATTCTCTCGATCGGCGCCGCCCGCGGCCGCGCGTCCGGTCGCCGTGACCTGGGTCGCAATCCAGGCGCGCATCCAGCATCCACGACGTAAGATGCCGGCGTGCTATCCGTCGCTGATGCCGCCCGTGCCGTGATCGACCGTGTCCCCCGCCTGCCGGGCGAGCTCGTCCCGCTGGACCGGGCCGCCGGCCGGATCCTCGCGGCCGACGTCATCGCGCCGCGCGCGCTGCCCGGGTTCGACAACTCGGCGATGGACGGCTATGCGGCGCGCTCGGCGGATCTGCCGGGGACGCTGCCGGTCGCCGGGGTGGTCGCCGCCGGCCAGCTCGACGTGCCCGCGCTGCCCGCGGCCCGTGCGCTGCGGATCTTCACCGGCGCGCCGATCCCGGCCGGCGCCGACACCGTGGTGATCCAGGAGGACGCGGCGCGCGACGGCGACCGGGTGCGGCTGCCGGCGTCGCCGGCGGGCGACAACGTGCGGGTCGCCGGCGAGGACGTCGCGATCGGCGAGATCGCGCTGCCCGCCGGCACCCGGCTCACCGGCTGGGACATCGGCCTGTGCGCGGCGCTCGGCCTGACCGAGCTGCCGGTGGCGCGCGCCCCGCGGGTGGCGCTGATCGCGACCGGCGACGAGCTGGTCGACGTCGCGACGCCGCCGCGGCCGGGCCAGCTGGTCGACTCGTCGGTCCACGCGCTGACCGCGCTGGTCCGCGAGGCCGGCGGCACCCCCGAGCGGCTCGGCATCGCGCGCGACAACCTGGCGTCGCTCGCCGACCGGCTCGCCGCCGCGCGCGATCACGATGTGGTGATCACCACCGGAGGCGTCTCGGTCGGCGATCGCGACCACGTGCGCGAAGCGCTCGCCGCCGCCGGGATCTCGCTGGAGCTGTACCGGGTCGCGATGAAGCCCGGCAAGCCGTTCTCGTTCGGGATCCGGCCGGGCGCTCCGCCGGCGCCGGTGTTCGGCCTGCCCGGCAACCCGGTGTCGACGGTGGTCGGGTTCGAGCTG
This sequence comes from Kofleriaceae bacterium, assembly GCA_036265355.1. Taxonomy (GTDB): domain Bacteria; phylum Myxococcota_A; class Polyangia; order Haliangiales; family Haliangiaceae; genus JABFXX01. The sequence goes on from DATAPF010000177.1 coordinate 23,447, forward strand.
TTCCTGCGGCCTGCGCTGCTCGCGATGCAGGGCGCGCGCGTCGTGAATCGGCCGGAGGTCATGGTGCGCGTCGCCGGCGGCTACCGCAAGGATCCGGGCCGCGCCCACTACCTGCGCGCCCGCGTGGTGCGCCACAGCGCGCAGCTGATCGCCACCCCGCACCCCAAGCAGGGCTCGGCGATCCTGTCGTCGCTGGTCGGCTGCAACGCGCTGGTCGTGATCGCCGCCGAGCTCACCGAGCTCGCCCCCGACGGCGCGGCGCCGGCGATCCTGATGGAGGCGGTGTGAAGCTGACGATCGACGTCGCCGACCGGATCGACAAGGCGCTCGCCCGGTTCTACCCGGCCGCCGGCCGGCGCCAGCTCGCCCAGCTGTTCGCCGACGGCGCGGTCCGGCTCAACGGCCGGCGCGCCAGCAAGGGCGACCGGGTCGCGGTCGGCGACACCGTCGAGCTCACCCGCGAGCCGGTGCACGGCGTGGCGCTGCGGCCGGCCCCGGACCCCGACGTCCCGCTGGTCGTGCTCGCCGAGCGCAGCGAGCTGATCGCGGTCGACAAGCCGGCCGGCGTGCCGTCGCAGCCGCTGCGCCCCGGCGAGCTCGGCACGATGGCCAACGCGATCGCGTTCCGGTTCCCCGAGTGCGTCGCGATCGGCGACGACCCGCGCGACGGCGGTCTGGTCCACCGGCTCGACATCGGCACCTCCGGCGTGCTGATCGCGGCGCGCACGCCCGAGGCCCACCGCGCGCTGCGCGCGGCGTTCGGCGCCGGCATGGTGGTCAAGCACTACCTCGCGATCACCGACGGCCGCCCGGTGGCGCGCGAGTGCGACGCGCCGCTCGCCCAGCGCGGCAAGCGCGCGGTGGTCGACCTCACCGAGGGCCTGCCCGCTTACACCGAGATCACCGTCGAGCATACCCTGCCCGGACACGCGTTGGTCCGCTGCATCGCCCGCACCGGCCGGATGCACCAGGTCCGCGCCCACCTCGCCCACGTCGGCGCGCCGATCACCGGCGATGCGCTGTACGGCGGCGCGCCGCTGCCCGGCCACGACGGCTTCTTCCTCCACGCCGAGCGCGTCGCGCTGCCGCTCGGCGGCGAGCCGCTGGTCGTCGCGGCGCCGGTCCCCGAGCGGTTCGCCCGCGCGCTCGCCGGCTGCGGGCTCGCCGGCTGACTACTCCGCCGCGGGATCCGGCGGGGCGGCGAGCGCCGCGGCCCCCAGCCAGCGCAGCAGGAGCTCGACCGCGCGGGCGCTCGCCGCGTCGCCGTGGAGCTCGCCGAGCACCTCGCAGGCCTCGGAGAACGCGATGCCCTGCGCGATCCGCGGGGCGAGCCGGGCCTCGTCGGCGTCGAGCGTGCGGTGCAGCACCGCGACGTCGCGGCGCCACACCAGCACGATGCGCGGCTCGGCGACCGGCTCGGGGGCGGGCGTGCCGTCCTCGATCGCGCTCCACTGGTCGTCGACCGTCCACGCCAGCGGGACGACCACGCTCGACGGCACCCAGCGGAGCGCCAGCCAGGGCAGCGCGTCGCCCAGCGCGGCGACCGTGTCCTGGGTCAGTAGCGCGGCGTCGGGCCCGTCGAACACCTCGACCCGGGCGCGCTCCAGCGCGGCCAGGTCGGCGGCCCACGCCGGGGCGAGCTCGCTGCCGTGCAGGAACGACTCGAGCGCGAGCCCGGCATCGCGCAGCGTGAACGAGCTCGGCGGATGCGCACGCAGGTACTGCACGACCAGCTCGCCGAACCGATCGTCGCCAAGCGCAGTGCGCAGCTTGGGATAATCGTCGGCGAGCGTGTCGTGCAACCGGCTCGCGTACATCCGCGCATAGATCGCGATGTCGCCCGAGCCGATCAGCTCATCGCCGGGGGCATCCCCCGGTGCGCGGCCGACGACGCGGTCATAGAACTGCTGCTGGAGCCGCGCCAGATCGGCCATCGTCGAGATCGCGTCAGATCACATGCCGGTCGCGACGGTGCCGCCCTTGCCGGTGCACTCCTCGGCGGACGCGGCATCCATCATGCCCTGGCCCTTGCAGCCATTCTGGCCCTTGCACGAGTTCTTCTCGCTCTTGCAGCTGCCCTGGCCCTTGCAGGAGTTGATGCCCATGCAGTGGACCGCGGCGGCGGTCTTCTCGGGCGCGGCAGCAGCGGGCGTGGTCCCCTGGTCGGGGGCCTTGCTGCCACAGGCAGCGGCGAACAGGCTCGCCGCGGCAAACGCGATCATGCTTCCAGTACGGATGGGGTTCTTCATCGGCTTGTCTCCTTAAGTGGTCGGGGCAGTCCTACGCCGCGCACAGACCCATAACGTCGCCCGGCGTATTCCCTTACGTTCGGTCGGGACGGAGGCTACACCTGACGTGCGACCGGAGTGCAACGGACGCCGGTCATTCCTGAGCAGTCGCTCCGGATGGTCACATCACGGACTGCGGATCTCCCCCGCGAGCCTGTTCACGTGTTCAGCGCGCGATTCCGCATCTGCCGGGATCGCGGTGTCCGCGATCACGGAGTGGACGGCGCCGGTGCGCTGATCGCGCGGCGCATCGCCGCCTTCGGCGCCTGATCGTCGAGCTGCAGCACACCCTGTCGCACCTCGACGCCGAGGCCGCGCCACAGCCCGTCGAGATCCGGATCGACCGGCGCGTCCTTCATTCGCCGGTACAGCTCCTCGAGCACCGGCACGCCGACTGCCTTGTCGCCTTCGCGGAAGGCGCGCTCGACCGGCCAGTCGACCTGGTCGTTGCCGCCGGCGGCGAGGATCCCGCGCAGCGCATCGACCAGGCCGCGGCGGCCGCCGGTCCGCTCGCGGATCTCCAGATCGGCCAGCAGGCAGAACAGCGCACCGCCCCAGTAGGTCCGGCCCCAGGTGTGGGTGTGATCGAGTCCACGATCGCCCCGGCGCGGCAGTCCGTTGGGCAGTCCGCTGACCAGATCGGTCCACACCCGCGCGGCGGGGTAGCGGCCGGTCCACGATCGCGCCAGCGGCTCGACGTAGGTCGCCATCCCCTCCTCGATCCAGTGGTGCGCTCGCTCCTGCTGCGGGAATGCGGTGTGCACCATCTCGTGGGTCATGACCCAGTCGCGATCGAGCTCGGCGACCGTGGCGTGCTCGCCGACGTTGACCCGCGAGTGCGCTCCGCCGTACGACCACGTCGTGCCGCCGAGCACGCCCGACCGACCCGCGACCGGCTCGATCACGATTCGGTAGTGCGCGACCGGGAACCGCCCGAAGTACGCGGTCACCGCGCGGGCGGCATGCGAGATCCAGGCGACCAGCTCGGCGCGCGACAGGTCGAGCGGTCCGTCCTCGATCGCGACCTCGATCGCGCCGCCGCCGATGGTGAGCGGGGCGGGCCCGGCCGGAGCGGGCCTCGGCGCCCCGGCCGCGGTCGACGCGACCCCCGAGCCACAGGCGATCCCGAGCAGCAGCGCGAGAGCGAGCGGCGAGCGCATGCACAGCTGTAGCGCGGAATCGCGCAGCGCGCAGCCCCGCATCAGCTCGGCCGCGCCAGGTCGCACGACTCCAGCAGGCTGAGCATCCGGCCGGTCCGCAGCCGATCGACCCGGTCGAGCGCCGCCTCGACCAGATCCGACACCGTGCGCTTGCCGTCGAGCATCTCGCACAGCTCGACCAGGCCCTTGACCTCGAACCGCTCGGGGCCGATCCGGCGGGTCCGCGCGGCGCGCAGCCGGAGCGCCGCGTTGCGCGCGATCCACGCCTCGATGAACTCGTCGGACGTCGCCATCGCGCCGGCGCCGAGGATCTCGAACGCGTTGAAGTCGAGCGGGAACGCCTCGCGCGGGTTCTCGCGGCCGGCATACCAGCCGAACGAGCCCTTGTTCCAGGTGCAGACGTCGATGATCTTGGTCCGGACCTGGCGGGTCAGGTGGCGGAACACCTCGAGCGGCTTGAGCAGGCCGAGCCCGACCAGGGTGTCACCGAGCTTGCCGCCGTAGTGCGGCATCATCGCCAGCGCCATCGCCAGCTCGCCGTCGGACAGCACGCTCTTGCTGACCAGGTAGTTGCCGAACAGCTCGCTCGCGACGTTGGACGACACGTACTCGGGCTGACCGTCGCGGACGTAGATCTCCTTCTTGATCCCGCCGACCGCGACCAGCAGCAGGCCGGTGGCGCGCGCGGTGAGCAGCCGGAACAGCACGCGCAGCGGCGAGGTCACGCTGAACTCGCCGGTGTCGTCGGGCGCCTCCGGGATGTCCGACAGCGCCGGCGGGGTCAGCGTGTGCGCGCGCGCCGCGTCCTCGGCCGACGGGATCACGACCGCGGGCGGCAGCGGCGACGCGTTGAGGTCCTCGAACGCGCGCATCGCCGAGTCATCGCTCGGCTCGGGGACGCGCACGGCCGGATCGGACCAGCCCGCGCGGTCGGAGCGGTCGGTCACCGGCAGCGTGATCGCCTCGACCGCCGCGCTGATCGTGTCGGCGATCGGGAGCTCGACGACGCCGTCGCGGGTCGGCGTGGTGCGCACGGTCGCCGGGCGCGGCCGGGGCGGCGCGATCGGGCGCTTGACCTGGAGCCCGCTGGTCGGCGGGGGAGTCGACGCCATCGGCGCGCGCGCGCCGCGGGCGTTGACGGTCTCGGCGCGCGGCTGGGCGACCGATCCCGCGAGGTCGCCGGCGGTGACCGCCGCGACCGACCGTGCCGCGACCGGATCGGGCTGGTCGTAGCTGACCGAGATCGTCGGCATGCTCGGCTCGCGCTCGGCCGCGACCTGCGGTATGCCGTCGTTGGCGGTCACCCGGCCGGCGGTGACCACGTCCTCGCTCGGCGCGCGGCTGACCGCGATGTCGTCGAGCACCGTGGTGCCGGCGTTGACCGTCCGGTTGCGGCGCTCGACCACCGCGTCGCGCAGCTCGACCACGACGTCGGCGACCGCGCGCGACGTCATCCGGTGGCGATGCTCGAACAGCCACTCGGCGATCGCGTCGCGGAACTGCGCGGCGCTCTGCCAGCGCTCGTCGACCACCTTGCGCAGCGCCTTGCGGACGATCGCGGACAGATCGGGCGCGAGATCGGCGCCGTACTTGTCGAACCGGACCAGCTTGGCGTCGCGCACCATGATCAGCACGTCGAGCTCGTTGGCCGCGGCGAACAGCCGCCGGCCGGTGAGCAGCTCGGCGAGCACGACGCCGACCGAGAACAGATCGCTGCGCGCGTCGAGGCTGTGCTCGATCACCTGCTCGGGCGACATGTAGCCGTACTTGCCCTTGAGCGTGCCGCTCTTGCTCTTGTGCGCGCGGTCGGGATCCTGCTGGCGCGCGATCCCGAAGTCGACCAGCTTGATGTCGCCGCGCACGCTGAGCAGCACGTTCGACGGCGAGATGTCGCGGTGCACGATGCCGAGCCGCTTGCCGTCCTCGCCGGTCAGGTTGTGCGCGTAGTCGAGCGCATCGAGCACCTCGTGCGCGACCCACGCCGCGAGCTGGGGCTCGACCCGGCGGCGCCGCGCCGCGAACTCGCGGAGCAGCGCGAGCACGTCGATGCCGTCGATGTGCTCCATCGAGATGTACAGCGCGTCGTCGACCTTGCCGAGCTCGAAGGTCTGCGCGATCTTCGGATGGACCAGGCGCGCGGTGAGCTTGGCCTCGTCGATGAACATCGCGTTGTACGTGTCATCCCCGATCAGATGGGGGAGCAGGCGCTTGATCACCACCCTCTTCTGGAACCCGTGCTCGCCCGGCGCGGTGGCGACGAACAGCTCGGCCATGCCCCCCACGGCCAGCCGCTCGACGAGGTGATACCGGCCGAAGCCGATCGGGAAGTCGCCCACCGACGCCAGGGTAGCATGCCGCGCATTGCGGCCGGTCAGCTTCGTCGCATCAACAGGTAACCGGCGCGCTCCAGCGCATGCGCGACGGCGCTATCGAACCGCTCGAAGTGCTGGAACGCGAGCCCGTGCTCGGAGGTCGCCGCCGCGGCGAGCTCGCGCAGCGGGCGGCGGCCGCCGGTCAGCAGCACCTGCAGCGCGCTGCCCGTGGCCTGCGCGAGGAACCCGCGGTACGCCGCATCGAAACTTTTCTCACCGGGCTCGGCGAGCCCGGCGCAGTCGATGATCAGGCAAGGCGCCCCGGTGCCGACCGCGAGCATCCACGCCCGCGCCAGCAGCGAGTCGATCGTCGCGGTGCTCGGCGCGCCGACCACCAGCACGGCTGGCACCCTGGGCAGCACCTCGATCACCGGCGTGCCGCTCTCGAGCTGCTCGGCCTGACGCTCGCGCAGCGACTGCATGCCCGCCGACGCGAACGCGTCGAGCGCCACGGTGGTCAGCCATTCGAACAGCAGGGTCAGCGCCGCGGCGTCCTCGCGATCGGCCATCGCCGCGACCACGTCGCGTAGCTCGAGCAGCAGCGCCGCGACGTCGAACCCGGTCGCCCCCTCGCTCGCGAACTGCGCGCCGAGGAATGCCGCGCTGCGTTCGAGCTCGCGGGTCGCGTGGGCGCCGGGCCGGAGCTCGGCCGTCCCCCCGCTCACCGCCACCGACAGCGCCTCCACCAGGTTCGCGACCTGCGCAGTGTGGGTCGCCGCCTTGGTCGCGCGCCGGAACCGCAGCAGCGAGCGCTCGAATTGCACGATCCACGCCGCGAGGATCTCGCTCGATCGCTCGCGAATGACCGCCGCCAGCCCGGATGTGTCCGCTTCGGTCACGTTGGGGCATCGTAGCAAGTCGATCTCGGCATCGCCACGGAATGATAGGATGGACAGAGCGTGAAGCTCTCATCCGTGGCACGGACCGACGTCGGCCGCCGGCGTCAGATGAACGAGGATGCGTTGTTCCGGGACGATGCGCGGGGGTTCTACGTCATCGCCGACGGGGTCGGCGGGCACAACAAGGGCGAGATCGCAAGCCGCGAGGCGGTCGAGCAGCTCAGGATGTGGGTCTACGGCGCCGAGCGCGACCTCGAGCGGCTGGTCGCGCGGATCAAGGGCGGCGACAAGGAAGGCGTCTGGGAGATCCGGCGGCTGCTCGAGAGCGGGGTCAAGAGCGCCTGCTACATGGTCTACGGCATGGCCGAGCTCGACCCCGAGAAGAAGGGGATGTCCACCACGCTGTCCGCGCTGCTGCTCCGCGCGCACCAGGCGTTCGCGGTCCACGTCGGCGACAGCCGGGTCTACCGGGTGCGCGGCTCGGCCGTGCTGCAGATGACCGAGGACCACACCCTGATCAACTACAAGGTCAAGCACGGCATGATGACCCGCGCCGAGGCCGAGAAGGCGTCGGGCAAGAACGTGATCACCCGCGCGGTCGGCCACAAGGACTACGTCCAGGTCGACACCGTCGACATCGACATCGCCCAGGGCGACCGCTTCCTGCTGTGCAGCGACGGCCTGCACGGCTACTTCACGAGCGACCTCGAGGTCGCCGAGCTGTGCAGCGACGGCTCGCTCGAGGAGTGCGCCGAGGCGGCGATCGCGATGGCCAACCAGCGCGGCGGCAAGGACAACGTCACCGCCGTCGTGATCGAGGTGCAGGACCCCGAATAGCTGCTACGTAGATCGACGTACCGGCCGCCGGCCCTGCGATGACGCGCACCTCCCGCACCTCCCGTCTCCGGCGCACCTCCCCATCATCCCGCTGGGCCTGGGCCGCGATGGCCGTCGCGCTCGCGCTCGCCGCCGTCGCCGCCGCCGTGCTGCGCGGCCGGGACGCCGCACCCGACGGTCCGCCCGGCGCGGCCTCGCCGGACCCACCGGCGCGCGCGCCCGCGCCGCCGCCGGCCCCGCCCGCCGGTCCTCCGGGCACCGTCGCGATCACCGGCCGGGTGTTCGACGCCGCCCAGCAGCGGCCGGTCGACGGCGTCGAGGTCGTGCTGCGCGGCGCCGCCGGTGACGTCACCTCGACCACCCGCCGCGACGGCGCGTACGCGCTCCGCGTCGCCCCCGGCACCTACCGCGCGTTCGTGCGCGGCGACGGCGTGATGTCGATCGGCCGGCGCGAGCCGCCGCGCGTGCCCGACCCGCCGCCCGCCGAGCTCGCGGGCGTCCCCGACGAGGCGCTGCTCCCCACGGTCGTCGCCGCGCGCGATACCGACGGCGTCGACCTCGCGGTGGTGCGCGGCGGCAGCGTCGCCGGCCGGGTCCTCGATCGCGCCGGCCAGCCGGTCGCAGGCGCCGTGGTCTACGCGGTCGGCGGCGCGCACCGCCCGGCCCTCGGGACCGACATCGCGCGCTCGGCCGACGACGGCCGCTTCGAGCTCCGGCTGCCGCCCGGCGTCTACGAGCTCGCCGTCAGCCACCCGCGGTTCGCCGGCATCTCCACCCCGCTCCACGCTCACTACGGCGTCGGTCCGGGCAGCCGCGCCGACGCCACGCTGATCCTCACCCCGGGCTGCATCGTCTCCGGCCGCGTGATCGACCCCGACGGTGCCCCGGCCGGCGACGGCGCGCTCGAGCTCCAGCGCGGCCCGGACGATGCCGCGTTCGTCCCGTCCGGCCGGATCGACGCCGACGGCGCGTTCCGCTGGGCGACCACCTCCGACGACGAGGTCGGCCTCCGCGCCTGGCCCTGGAAGGCCGCGCCGTCGGCCGTCCAGCACTTCCGCTGCCGCGACGGCGAGCGGTTCGACGGCGTCGAGTTCACCCTGCCCGACGCCCGCCCCGACCTGGCCGGCGTGCTCGTCGACCGCGCCGGCCGCCCGGTCCGCTTCGCCTTCATCGACCTGCGCCCGCTCGAGCCCGACGGCATCGCTCAGCAGGAGCGCACCGACGAGACCGGCCGCTGGGAGGTCCACAGCCTGCCCGCGGGCCGCTACCGCATCACCGCCCGCACGGCCGGCGGCGTCGCCAGCGCGACCGTCGCGTCGCCC
>DATAPF010000178.1:0-12461 GCA_036265355.1 Kofleriaceae bacterium
CGCGCGGTGCCGCCGGCGACGTCGTCGAGCTCGAGCACCACGACGTCGCGGATCCCGCGGCGCGCGAGCTCCCACGCCGCGGCCAGCCCGGCGACCCCGGCGCCGACGATCACCACCGCGTGCTCGCGCCAGGTCGAGACCGCCGGCGGCGCCGCGGCGTCGCGCATCGCGTGGCCGCGCGCCATCCCGGTGCCGACCAGCGTCCCGGGCGGGATCCGCGCGCGCCCGGCGCAGCCCACCGCCGCCGCGAGCGGCGCGCCGAGCAACAGCGCCACGAACTCGCGCCGCGAGCTCACTCCCACCGCCGCCACTCCTTCTCGTAGTAGCGGACCAGCGCCTGGTTATCGAGCTGGTTGATCTCGACCGGGACCGGCGCCATGTCGGCCGGCAGCTCGAACATCGCGGCGAGCGCCGGCGGGTTGAGGAACCGCAGCGCCAGCGCGGGCACCCGGGTCGGCGGCGCGAACGGCGCCCTGCGCGCCAGCGCGTAGCCCCACACGCCGAACGACGGCACGGTGACGTGGTACGGCCGGACGGCGAACCCCGCCGAGCGCATGGTCTCGATGATGCACCAGTACGACCGGCGCGCGAACAGCGGCGACGTCGCCTGGACGCTGACCGCGCCGCCCGGCGCCAGCCGCGCGAGCAGCCGGCGGTAGAACAGCCGGGTGAACAGCTTGCCGAGCGCGAACGTGTTCGGATCCGGGAAGTCGACGATGATCACGTCCCACGTCCCGGGGTGCTCGTCGAGCCACACCATCGCGTCGTCGTTGATCACGGTGACCCGGCGATCGCCGAACGCGTGGTGGTTGAGCTCGTCCAGCGCCGGGAACCGGCGCGCCAGGTCGGTCATCGCCGGATCGAGGTCGACCAGCGTCACCGCCTCGATCGACGGATGCGCCAGCACCTCGCGCAGCGCCAGGCCGTCGCCGCCGCCCAGGATCAGCGCGCGCCGCGGCGGGGCGTCGGCCGCCATCATCGCCGGGTGGACCAGCGCCTCGTGGTAGCGGTACTCGTCGGCCGACGCGAACTGCAGGTTGCCGTTGAGGAACAGCTGGAACCCGGCGCGGCCGCGGGTCACCACGATGCGCTGGTACGGCGTGGTCTCGCTGAACACCACCGGATCGGCGTACATCTCGTCCTCGGCCCAGCTCGTGAAGCGGCCCGCCATCGCGAGCCCCGCCGCCATCACGGCGAGCACCGCGAGCGCGCGCAGCCGCAGCCCGCGCCGCCCCGCGCCGAGCCGGTCGGCCAGCAGCCAGGTGCCCCACAGCCCGATCGACGCGTTGGCCGCGCCGATCGCCAGCGACGACCGGACCAGCCCGAGCTTGGGCACCAGCACGAGCGGGAACATCACCGCCGCGGCGAGCGCGCCGATGTAGTCGAACGTCAAGACGCGCGACACCAGGTCCTTGAACGCGACCTGGCCCTCGAGCAGCCGCATCAGCAGCGGGAGCTCGAGCCCGACCAGCACGCCGATCGCGGCGACGAACCCGAGCAGCACGACCTGGAAGTGCGCGACCGAGCCGAACGCCAGGAACAGCACCGGCGCCGACGCGCCGCCGACGACCGCGACCGCGAGCTCGATCTCGATGAACCGGCGGCCGAGCTCGCCGGTGATCCGGCGCGACAGCCAGGCGCCCGCCCCCATCGCCGACAGGTACAGCCCGATCACCAGCGAGAACTGGGTGACCGAGTCGCCGAGCAGGTAGCTGCCGAGCGTGCCGGCGAGCAGCTCGTAGATCAGGCCGCAGATCGCGACCACGAACACGTTGAGGTACAGCGCGCTCGCCCGCAGCCGGGCCGCGTCGGCGTCGCCGCGGCGGGCGTCGGGGGCCGCGGGCTCAGCTGCCACTGATCGCCGCTGCGATGATGAGCGAGATCCCGATCAACACGCCCGCGATGATGATCGCGAGCGCGGTGTTCTGATCGTCCTCGATCTCCTTCTTGACCGAGAACGGCGCGATCTTGACGATCAGCCAGAACGCGATCCCGAACACGGCGAGCCCGATCGCGGCGAACACCGCGGTCTCGATCGCAGCCTCGCCCAGGTTCTCGATCTTCATCACTTGCCTCCGTGGTAGCCGCTGTGCCAGAAATGGAACGAACGATAGCCGCCGGGCGACGATCGCACGCTCGCCGGGATCTCGTCGCGCTCGGGCGAGCCCGGCTCGTAGTCGGTGTAGGCGAGCGCGGCGTAGCCGGTGGTGACCAGCGCGCCGAACACGCCGATCACGATCGCCAGTGCCGACCGCCGGGCCCGCGGCACCGGCGGCAGATCCGGCGCCGGGGCGCCGGCCGGGGGTTTCATGGGCTCCGTCATTCGTCATCGCCTCCGGTCACGCGCTGCCGGGCTCCGGCGCCCGGCCGCGGCAGGCTGCTGTTCTGCCACCGCCGCGCGCGGAACCGCGCCGCGTGCCAGCCGATCAGCACGAACGGGATGCCGAGCACGCCGATCCCGAGCCAGAACCACAGCCCGCGGAACACGCCCTGGTGCACGGCGGCGCGCAGCCGGACGTCGCCGCTGCCGCCGTGCTGGGCCTCGACCCGGAGCACGTAGCTGCCGGGCGCAACCGGCGCGATCACCAGCTGGGTGGTGTGCGAGCCCTCGCTCCACGACTCACCGTCCTCGACGCCGGCGTAGAACTCGAGGTTGGCGTCGAAGCTGACGACCTCGCCGGTGGCGTCGTTGACCAGATCGACCGCGGCATAGCACCAGTTGTTGTAGACGTTGGCGTCGAGGTCGATCGCGACGTTGCGGCCGCCGTCGAGCTGGAACTTGTCGGAGAACATCACCGCGCCCGGCGGCTCGGTCGACGCGTCGGACGATGGCGCGCCCGACCCGCCGCCCGATCCGGTGGCCTCGGCCGACGGCACGACCCCGAGCGTCGGATCGATCGCCGGCTTCGGCGTGGCGGACTGCATCGGCACCGTGAAGTCCTGGATCAGCTTCTCGGCCCCGGGCGCGCTCGCGCACTTGGCGATGCCGACCGCGCAGAACACGGCCAGGACCGCCTGGATCGCCCGGCCGACCCCGCCGGGGTACGGCTGGTTCGCGCCGACCCCGATCGGCGCCGGCAGGCCGAGCCGCGTCCCGAACGCGCGCTCGACGTCGCGCGGCGTCAGGTAGCTCGACAGCGACCAGGTCTCCTCGGTGCGCGACGCCTCGCGCGACAACATCGCCGGCGGCGCGATGTAGTCGGTCGACTCGACCCGCTCGCCGGCCTCGACCCGCCAGTAGAACTCGCCGAGCACGCTGTCGACCCGCAGCGTCGCGACCTGGAACCGCTTGAACGCCACGCCGCCGTACTTCGCGACGATTCCGGCTGACACCGCGCCGGCCGCCACCGGCTGGACGTAGCTCCAGTGGCCGTCGGAGCACACCAGCCAGCGGAACCCGACGCCGGGCGCGTACAGCAGGTACTCCTCGAACGGCCACCACTGGCCCTCGACGTAGGCGCTGCGCCCGACGTACCCGATCACGGTCAGCTCGCCGTCGGCGAACTTGCCCTTGCTGCCGAGCGCGATCGCGAGCTTGGGCTTGCTGGCCTGGCGCGCGAGGATCGACAGGGTCCCGCCCTCGACGCTGACCAGGCTGCCGCAGTACGGGCACGCGACCCGCAGCGTCTGATCCGGTGCGCGGAGCTCGAGCGCCCCGTTGCAGCTCGGGCACGCGAGCCGCGCGCCCTGCGCCGGCCGGGCCGCCGCCGGTGCCGCCGGCTCGCCGCCCGACAGCCCGAGCGCCTCCGGCGCGACCTGGGTGCCGAGGTACACCGCCGGCGGCTCGCTGCCGTCGCCGTAGTCGATCGTCGCGAACCCGCCGCGCCCGTCGGACAGATCGACGAACTGGAAGCTCGAATTCGGCACCAGGCGGTACGGGATCTCGCCGAGCGCCGAGGCGTAGGTCGCGGTGCCGCGCTCGGCCACCGTGAACGTCGTCCCGGCGAGCACGAGCCGCGCGCCGGGCGCCAGCTGGGCGACCGCCGAGATCGGCGGCACCGCGACGTCGGGCCGCTCCAGCGTGAAGTACAGCCGGCCCTGCGCCTCGGAGATCCACGCCCACTGCCCGCCGTCGAGCTTGGCGTACCACTCCTGCCACACCCCGCCCGCCGCGTGGCGGAGCTGCGCCATGCCGATCAGCAGGAACCCGGCCGAGCCGTGGCGGCCCTCGGCGAACAGCCGCAGCGGCGAGGCGATCGGCATCAGGTCGGCGAACTGGCCGAGCGTCTCGACGCCGCGATCGGTGCGCACCACCGCGGACCGGCAGTGGCCGCACACCCGGACGAACGAGTCGTCGTAGCGGAACTCGACCTCGGCGCCGCAGCTCGGACAGCCGACGATCACGGCCGACCCCGCCGGTGCTCGGTCGCGGTGACCTCGCGCGCGCCCAGCAGCTCGCCGCACAGCGCGCGCCACGGCGCCGGCTCGCGCGGCCGGCAGCAGTACGCGTTGAGCGTGGCGGTGCCGGTCTCGGGGAACGTGTGGATCGTCAGGTGCGACTCGGCGAGCAGGTACAGCGCGGTGACCCCGCCGGCGCCGGGGAACACGTGGACCGCGGTCGACACCACGTGGAGCTCCATCGCGGCGACGATCCGGTCGAGCAGCGCCAGCACCGCGCCGCGATCGCGGAGCTTGCCGGGGACGCAGCCGTGTGCGTCGACGAGCCACTCGATGCCCCCGTGCATCCGGTCAAGGTAGTAGGCCGCGGCGCCGCGCTCAAGCCCCGGCGCTGCGATCCCCGTCACCGCCGCGCGATCGCGTTGAACCGGGCCATGACGGTCGCCCCGCCGAGGTCGTCGCCCTGCCGCGCGCGGACCGCGAGCTCGACCGATCCCCACGAGAATGCCTGATAGCGCACACCGATCCCGAGCATCCAGCGCAGCACCGGGCCGTGCACCGCGTCGAGCTCGGGCTCCCAGGCGAGGTCGCCGAGCAGGCTCGACCGCGGGTACATCGGCGGGTGGAGCTCGACGCCGGCGAGCGGCCGGAGCGCGGCGGCCGAGCGGTGGTCGGCGACGCTCGCGGCCAGCGCGTCGACCCCGGCGTGCAGCCGGACCACGCCGAGATCGCGGCTCGCCACCACGTAGGCGTCGGTCACCCGCGGCGCATCGACCGCAGGCTCGTAGGCCGCGAACGTCGCGCGCACGCCGAGCACCAGCGCCGGCATGCCGTGCAGCCAGTCCTGGTGGGCGCCGATCCGGAACCCCGCGCGCCCCAGCCGGAGCGGCGTGCGCTGCATGGCGCAGTCGGTGCAGCCCCGCACGTCGCTGTCCTCGTCGATCTCGAGCTCGGCCAGCCCGTCGAGCGACGCGCCGGCGAACACTGCGGTGTCGCCCCGGTGATCGATCCCCAGCGTCGCGGTCGCCGCGCCCGACGGCGGCAGCCAGGCCGTCGGCGCGGTGAGCACGCGCGACTCCGTCGGATCGGCGGCCACCGGCCGGGCCGCGAGCACCGCCGCGGCCACCGTGAGCACCGCGCGCATGGCTACTTCAGCGTTTCCACCGCGTCGCTCAGCGCGAACGACGTGAACGTGATCTGGCCGAAGATCTGGGCGTCGAGCAGGTTGGCGTTGCCGATGTCGGGGACGCGCACGCCGGACTCGATGTGCATGAAGCTCGCGACCTGGTAGCGCACGCCCCACGCCAGCTCGGGCCTGAGCCGGATCGCGCCCATCGCGCCGGAGGGGCCGCCGGCGGCGCTGGCGCAGCCGTAGCAGAACTCGGGCGCCCAGCTGAGGTCGACCAGGATCTCGGAGCGCGGCAGCGGCCGGGCCTCGAAGCCGCCGAACGCGCGGAGCTGCCTGGCGAACCCCTGGCCATGCAGCGTGATCGGGTCGGGCGGCATCGCGGCGTCGGCGTTCTCCTGCAGCGAGGCGTCCCACACCGAGCCGCCGAGGTGGATCGCGACGTCGGGGCCCAGGTGCTTGCTGGCGACCAGCGTCAGCTCGGCGATCCGGGTCCTGGAGCCGAGGTGCTCGCGCTCGAACGACTTGCGGAACCCGAGCGTCACGCCGGGCTGGCCCTTGAACAGCCGGTTCTCGTCGACGCCGAGCCGGAACGACGCCGTGACGTAGGGCTGGAGCACCTCGGCCCTCTCCTTGGTGGAGTCGGTCTGGCGCTCGCGCACCTGATCGGTGGTCGAGACCCCGAACTCGGCGACGTCGCCCAGGCCGACCCGGTTGTCGCTCGACACCCCGCCGCCGGTGTCGATCCGGTCGCGCGAGTACAGCACGCCGGCCGGCAGCAGCCACCCGGTCGGCGTGTTCAGCACCTCGGGGAACCGCATCTTGTGCACGCGCGGCGGGCGGGGCGCGGGCGGCGGGGCCGGCGTGAGCTCGACCGACCCGTCGGGCTGCTGCACGACCTGGACGGGCTGCCCGGGCTGGATGGGCTGCCCGGGCTGCGCGGGCTGCCCGGGCTGAGCGGGTTGCCCGGGCTGGCCGGGATCCGGGCCATACGGGCTCTGCGGGCCCGGCGCCGGGCCGCCGCGCGGATCGCCGGACGCGCCGTCGGGTTTGGGCCGATCGCCGGGCGCCGGCTGTGCCCGGGCGATCGCCGCGGTGCCGAGCACCGCCGCGAGGATTGCGTTGCTTGCATGCTTCATGTCATCTCCGCGCGCCCGCGCGCTCGTTGCAGAACACCCCGACGGCGCGGCAGGCCAGCGCGCCCCAGGGCACGAACACCGCGGCACCGAGCCGGATGTCCCAGGAACTCACGATCGCCTCGACCCCCTCGGGCGAGACCGCGTCATCGACCTGATACCCGATGCTGCCCTCGAGGGCGATCGACGGAAGGATCCGCCACTTCATCCCGAGCCGGCCGAGCAGGCCGCGGCCGATCGTCGGTCGGGCCTGGATCGCCGGCATCCACTCGAACTGCGGCGCCAGCGCGATCTCGCCGACGATCGTCGCCCACGCGTTCATCGCGACCTCGTAGCCGGCAGTCGGTAGCAGCAGCGTCCGCTGGGCGATCAGGTTGGGATCGGCGGGCGCCGCCTTGGCGAACGAGATCCGCGTGCCGCCGTGCAGGGTCAGCCACGGCGCCACCGACAGCTGGAGCCGGCCGACCAGGTAGAGATCGGTGACCGTCTCGTCGACGTTCTTGCCCTCGAGCAGCTCGCCGCGCGGCACGCCGAGCCGGAACGCGACGCCGAACGCCGGGATGTTCGGGTACTCGGGGATCGGCAGCTTGAGCTGGACGCCGACCGCGGGCACCGGCGCGTCGAGTCCGGTGATCCCGATCGCCTCGGTGTGGCGGTACTCGAGCTGCGCGATGTCGCCGAACCCGATCGCGAGCACGCCCGCCGAGGTCAAGACGCCCGGCTTCTGCAGCAGGCTGCCCTCGCCCGACACGGTCAGGATGTAGGCGCCGATCACGTCGGTCGTCGGCATCGCAAACAGCCGGGCGCTGCGAAATGGCCCGCGGAACATCCGGCCGATCGAGGTGTCCGGGGTGCGCGGCACCGCGCCGGCGACGTCGTCGAGCGGCGCCGGATCGCTGCGGCCGCGGTCGGCGCCCGACGAGCCGCCCGACGAGCCAGCCGATCCGCTCGACGCGCCGCTCGGCGCGACCGCATCGTCGGCCGCGGCCGCGCGAGGCGCGATCGTCGAGCCGAGCGTCGCCGCGATGATCGACGCGAGCACCGGCGCGACCGATCCGACGAGTGCGCGTTGCATGCGCCAGTTGTGAGGTCGGACCACGTGAACCCGCCAGCGCGCGGCCGTGATCTGCGCGTGATCGCCACACGCTGCCGCGTGTCAGGATCCGGGCACCGAGGTCTGTCAAGATCCGGACATCGGCCGGAGATTCCCGACGACGGTCGGCGCGCCGATTGGCGTGAAATCCGCGTGATCGGCGCGCGGCGCTGGCGGATGCTGTGCTGGCGTGAACCGTTTGCCCAGGCCCTCGCGGTCTCGCCAGCTGCTGGCGCAAACGCCGGTCGCATCATGGCGCCACAGCCCCTTCGACGAAGAAGAGGGCCGGGGCTATCTGCAGAGCCGGATGACGCTGTACTCGCGGCTGGGGTTCTGGAGCATCTTCGCGCTGCTCGTGTTCCTGACCGCGATGTACTGGATCTATCCCGCGATCAAGCCCAGGCACAATGACGCCATCATCGTCGGTGCGGCGCTGGAGCTCGGCCTCGTGGCGATCCTGTGGCGCGGGGTCCTGAGCCGTCGCGTGGTCTCGGTGCGCGCGCTGTACGTGGTCGACGTGGTCTACGCGATCGGCAGCGGCGGCTCGTTCGGAGTCAGCGCGCTGCTCGCGAGCGACCTGCGCCCGGCCGGCTACACCGTGATGATCTACGCCGCGTTCATGGTCTTCATGCGCGCGATCGTCGTGCCGAGCAGTGGCCGGCGCACCGCGGTGGTTTCGCTGCTGGTGTTCGTGCCGGTATGGACCGCCGCCTTGATCCTCGGCCTGGAGACCACCCAGGAGCTGCCAGCCCCTGCGTTCGTCGTCGGCGCACTCGTGCTCGGCGTCGTGCCGATCCTGCTCGCCTCGGTCGGCTCCGGCACCATCTACGAGATGCGCCACGAGGTATCCAAGGCGAGGCGGCTCGGCCACTACACGCTGGACAGCAAGATCGGCGAGGGCGGCAACGGCGAGGTGTACCGCGCACATCACGAGCTGCTCCGCCGGCCGACCGCGATCAAGCTGCTGCTCCCGGATCGGGTCGGCGCCGACAACCTCAAGCGCTTCGAGCGCGAGGTCCAGCACATGAGCCAGCTGACCCACCCCAACACCGTCGCGGTGTTCGACTACGGCCGCACCCCCGACGGCGTGTTCTACTACGCGATGGAGTACCTCGGCGGCATCGACCTCGAGCACCTGGTCGGCCAGTTCGGGCGGCAGCCGTCGGGCCGGGTCGTCCACATCCTGGTCCAGGTGTGCGGCGCACTCCACGAGGCCCACGCCGCCCGGCTGATCCACCGCGACATCAAGCCCGCCAACATCATCCTGTGCGAGCGCGGCGCCGTGCTCGACGTCGCCAAGGTCGTCGACTTCGGCCTGGTCAAGGAGATCACGCGCGACACCGACGCGTCGTCCCAGGCCGTGCTCGGCACCCCCGCCTACGTCGCACCCGAGGCGGTCACCGACCCCGACCACATCACACCCGCCGTCGATCTCTATGCGCTCGGCGCGGTCGGCTACTTCCTGATCACGGGGCGCCCGGTGTTCGAGGGCAAGACCCCGGAGGACGTCTGCATCCAGCACGTGACCCAGCCGCCGCGGCCACCGTCCGCGCTCGGGATCGCGATCGCGCCGGCGCTCGAGGCGGTGCTGATGAAGTGCCTCGCCAAGCAGCCCGCGCAGCGCCATCCGTCCGCCGCGGCGCTCGCCGAGGCGCTCGAGGCCCTGCCGCCGGCGGACGACTGGGGCAAGGCCGACGCCGTCCTGTGGTGGGACCAGTTCCGCACCAGCCAGGCCGCCGGCAGCGCGACGAGCGCCGAGTCGACCGTGACCATCACCGTCGATCTCGGCTCGCGTGCCGCGCGGCGGGTGTGACCGCCGGCTCAGCGAGCGCGGTGATCGACCCGGAACACCGCGGTCGCAACGCCTCCGGGATCCGGCGCCGCCACGATCCCGTCGGCGACCTCGACCGGCCCGCGGGTGTACTTGCTCCCCATCGCGCCGGTGGTCTCCGGGCCCTCGGACGCCGCCGGGCCCAGCCATCGGCGGGTCTGGACCTTGGTCGCCGCGGGCCTGGGCCCCCGCGACGGCTTCCAGGCCTCGGCGCGGCTGCGCCGGATCGCTTCGTCGAGCGGCGCCGGCGATGCCAGCACGACGAAGCATTCCTCGCCGCGCAGATCGTCGGTCTTCCAGCGCCGGCCCAGCGCCGGCAAGTGCTGGCCGCCGGCCGGCACGCGCACGTGGCCGGTCCGAGGGTACAGGCCGCTGATCGCGCCGCGCGCGTCGACGTAGAGCACGTAGACGTAGGCTTCGCGCTCGAGGTCGACGTCGAGCGCGACCTGATCGCCCTGTGCGATCGCCTGCCCCGGCGCGAGCGGCACTGCGACCGTGGAGCCGACCCGGAGCACATCGGCGGTGACCACCACGCCGCGGGGCGATCCGGCCGCCGGGGCAGCGGCCGGCGGCTGGACGACCACGACGGTCGTTCCCCCGCACGCGGCGCACGCCGCCGCCGCGAGGATCAGCGCGACCGGGCGCACCGGAACCCCGTATGAGCGGCTGCGGTGCCTGCGCGTACCTTGCTGCGCGCCCCCGCGCGGGCGACGCTGGCGTCGAGCACGTGGTTGCCGCCCCGGATCACCTGCTCGTCACCCGCGGCGACGATCGGATCGCGGCACGGCTCGCAGCGCGGATAGCTCGCGGCGAACCGATCGGCGACCCATTCCGAGACATTGTCGGCCAGATCGTACACGCCTTCGGGGGTGACATCGGCGGTGGAACCGACGTCTGCCACCGGCCGCGGATCGCGGCAGCGATCATCGCCGACCTCCCCGATCTGGATCGCACAGCCGAGCGCGGCCGGCTCGCTGTCGCCCCACGGGAACCGGCGATGCGCATCGCCGCGCGCCGCATATTCCCACTCCGCCTCGGTCGGCAGCCGCTTGCCGCGCGCCGCGCAGTACGCGCGCGCTGCCTCCGCGGACACCCCGGCGACCGGGTGGCGCTCGGTTCCGGGCCGCGACTGGACACGCCCGTTCACCCACGCGAGCTCGGAGACCGCGAGGTCGAGCAGCACCGCGCCCGCCTGCCGCACCAGCCCGCGATCCGGCTCGGCGCCCGTGCTCGCCAGCCAGCGGGCGAACGCCTCGTTGGTCACCTCGCGCCGATCGATCGCGAACGCCGACAGCGCCACGGTCCGCACCGGCCCCTCGCGATCGAACAGGTCGCGATGGCATGCCGGATCCTGGCAGGCTGCGACCTCCACCGCGATCTCCGCGGGCGAGCTCCCCATCGCAAACGTCGTCGCGCGAAACGCCACCATGTCCGGATCCACCGGAGCCGCCGGTGGCGCGACGCCTGCGGAGCCCGCCGCCTCCGACCCGGCCGGCGGCCGCGGCGCACGCTCGCGCGCAGACAGCGCGAAGGCCCCCGCCAGCGCGGCGCCGGCGGTCGCGCCCCCGATCACGAGCCTCCCCACCCACCCGGTGCGCCGGGGGCGCTGCTCCACCAGCACGATGCGCTCGGCCGATTTCCCGTCGCGCACGGTGAGCTGCGGCCGCGCCTCACCGGGCTGGCCCTCGAGCGAGACCGCGACGCGGCCATGCTCGAACGCAGCCGCCACCGACGCCCCGGCACCGAGGCCGCCATAGAACCCGATCGAGAACCGCCGCGCCGCGTCGTCGAGGATCGCCCCGTCGGTTCCGATCACACAGTCGATGTGCTGCCGCAGCGCGTGCGCCAGCGGCTCCGTGTAACAGGCGTTGAGCACCGCGACCCGAACCGTGGTCCCTGCGAGCGCGAACGCCTCGCGGATCGCCTCGCCGGATACGCGCTGCGCCTGACCGTCGGAGCCGTGAAAGAACAGACCGGCCATCGCGCTGTCCGCGTCGGAGGCCACGATGTCGCGGCGCACCCCGCCCGCCGCCCGCGCGGCCGGGCCGCCGTGGCCGCTGAAGTGCAACACGGTGGGTCGCAGCGTGCGCAGGTCCCGGAGCAGGTCGAGCGGCTGGACCGCCCAGCGGGTGGCGAGCTCGAACGAGTCGCGATACCGGGCGCGCTCGAGCTCGTGCTGGATCGCCCGCGCCTCCTGATCGAGCGCGAGCCGCTCGGCCTCGCGGGGATTGGCGGCCAGGAACAGGATGGTGTGCTTCATCGCTGCTTCTCGCGCAGGCGGAGCGGCGGATCGCCCGGCCGCGCGCAGCGCACCTTCATGAGCAGGTCCACGACCGAGCCGAGATCCGGCACCGGGATCAGCGGCAGCGCGAACGCCAGGATCGCCTGGTCGTCGCACCGCCACGCCACGAACAGCCCCGGGCGCCGCTCTCCGAAGGCGTCGATCGTGCCGTGCTGAAACACCCGCTCGCCGTCGCGCGCCCACCGCTTCTCCTGCCGCGTGCTGGACCATGTCCCGACCGGAAGCGCTTTCATCAGATCCGGGATGGCATTGCGGTACTCCGCGGTCAACACCTCGTCATTGCCGACGACCTGAAACATCACGGCGAACACGTCATTGCTCACGAGGAATGCCTGTTCGTTGGGGATCTGGTACCAGTCGGCCAGGAGATCGGGCTGGTCGACGCCGATCGGTGCGCCGCTCTGGAGCGCGAGCTCGGTCGCAGGGACCGGGCGGCAATCGAACGAACGGAGGACATGGGTGCGCAGCGCGGCGAGCTGCGGCCCGCCGATCATCACCACCACCACACGCTCGCCGCAGCCGATATTCGCGAACGCAAACTCTCGATCCTCGATCGTGAACTCGAGGACGCCTGCCAGGTGCACGCCCGCGGCCGTCGTCTGCGGCGCCCGCAGCTCGTAGCGGTGGCCCTGAAA
>DATAPF010000179.1:0-7268 GCA_036265355.1 Kofleriaceae bacterium
ACGAGCGCGACCGGGAATGGCTGGCGGCGTCGCCGTTCTGCCTGGTGGCGACGGCGAACGCCGGCGGCAGCTGCGATGTCTCGCCCAAGGGGGACCCGGCGGGGTTCACGCTGGTGCTCGACGACACGACGATTGCGATCCCGGAGCGCATGGGCAACCGGCGGGCGGACGGGTTCCGCAACGTGCTGTCGAACCCCCACGTCGGGCTGATCTACCTGGTGCCGGGCCGCGGCGATACGCTGCGGATCAACGGGCGGGCCCGCGTGGTGCGGGACGCGGCGTTCTTCGACCGGATGATCGCCAAGGGGCACCGGCCGCAGCTCGCCCTGGTGGTGGAGATCGAGCAGGTGTTCTTTCACTGCGCCAAGGCATTCCTCCGATCGGCGCTCTGGCAGCCGGAGACCTGGCGTCCCGATGCGCTGCCGTCGCGCGCCGCGCTGTGCAAGGCGCTGGAGCCCGCGACCGAGTCGCTGGAGGAGCTGGAGCGGTATTACGGGCCCGACTACGCGCGGCAGCTGTACGGATGAGCAGCGTCGCCGGCAGCAATTTGCGGCCGATGCCGGCGCGCGGATGTCAGGCCGATCGGCGATGGTGTGGATATGGACAATGACGGCTCCGCCGAGAGCAGGCGCACACGCCTGGCGCGCGGCACGAAGCCGCATGCGCGGGCCGGCGCGCCCGAGCCCGCGGAGGCGGAGACCACGCCATCGCCGATGGTGTCGCACGCCTGCAGCGAGGCGTCGATCCCAGCACCGGATGCTTCGATCGACCCGCGCCGCAACACGCGCGCGACCGCCGGCGGGGCAGTGGCTGACAGCATGGCCGCCCGGGGCAGCGGGCCCGTGGCCGTCGGCGAGGCGAGCAGCGCCGGCCGCGCTTCGGCGCAGTCCATCTGCGAAGCGGTGGAGCAGCTGATCGAGACGCGCGAGGCCGACGAGGCGATCGCGGAGTGGATGCAGGGCGGCGGGTGATCGGGCTGGTCGTTTAACCCGAGAGCTCGGGCCGCGTGGCGCCGTTCGCGTGGATCACGCGGATCTGGGGCGCTCGGACGCGATGTCGCCCGGATCGAGGCCGTCGTAGCTCGCGACCGCCTTGATCGCGCTGTCGACCGTGACGACCTCGCGCGGCCGGGTGGTCGCCGCGCCCAGCGTAGCGTCTCCTGGGTGAGCTCGAGGTCGAGATGGAACGCGGGGTCCAGGGCGCGCTCCGCGCACGCGCTGAAGTCGATGGGAACGAGGAGGTTCGCCGGAATCCTGCGAATGAGCCGTGCAGGCTCGCGCCCGGCGGCCGGCTGCGCGAGCGCGCACGGCCCTGCGCGGCACGAGCGATGCACCGCTGTGGGAGATGGCGAGTGAGTCCTCTGGTTCCAAGCCGGGTTCCGAGTCTGCGGGCCCGCCGGGACTGCGCGAGCACCTGGCGCGGCTGTATCCGGGTGCGACGGTCGTGGCGATCGAGCCGCTCGGCCCCGATGCGGGCGCTTCGGCGGACCGCAAGGACGCCGGCGGTTCCACGACCAAGGCCGCCGGCTACGGGCTGCCGGTGCGGATCGAGCTGCGCGAGGGCGGCGCTGCGCGGCAGCTGGTGTGGCGCGTCGCGTCGGCCAACGAGTTCGGCCACGACCGGCGGGCGGACCGCGCCGCGGTGATGGTGCAGGCGTTCGACGACTTCGCGCGGATCCCGCAGCACGTGCAGGCGGTCGATCTCGGGGTGATCCGCGGCAGCGAGCTGGTGTCGACGCGCGATGCGTCCGAGCACTACCTGATCACGACGTATGCGCCGGGGACGATCTACGCGCACGATCTGCGCCGGATCGCGGCCGAGCGGCGCGTGACTCCGCGCGACGTCGACCGGGTCGATGCGCTGGCCCGCACCCTGGCCGCGCTGCACGCGCCGATCTCGCCGCCCGGGGCGCGCTATCGCCGGGCGATCCGCGACCTGGTGGGCAGCGGCGAGGGGATCTTCGGGATCATCGACGGCTATCCGGACGACGTGCCGGGCGCGCCGGCGACGCGGCTGGCGGAGATCGAGGCGCGCTGCGCCGAGTGGCGGTGGCGGCTGCGCGGGCGCGACGCGCGGCTGACCCGGACGCACGGCGACTTCCACCCGTTCAACATCGTGTTCGACGGCGACGCGCTGACCCTGCTCGATGCCAGCCGCGGCGGGTGCGGCGATCCGGCCGACGACGTCACCGCGCTCGCGATCAACTTCGTGCTGTTCGCGCTCGACGCGCCGGACGCGTGGCGCGACGGGCTCGGGGTGCTGTGGCGCCACCTGTGGTCGCGCTATCTGGCGGAGCGGCCCGACGGCGAGCTGCTCGAGGTCGCGCCGCCGTTCCTGGTCTGGCGCGCGCTGGTGGTCGCCAACCCCGTGTTCTATCCCCGGATGACCGGCGCGGCGCGCGACCGGCTGCTCGGGTTCGCCGAGGACGTGCTCGACGCGCATGCGCTCGACCCCGCGTCGGCCGAGGAGCTGTTCCGTTGACCGGGCGCGCGACCGGGGGCGCGACCGGGGGCGCGATCGTCTGGTTCACCGGGCTGCCGTCGTCGGGCAAGACCACGCTGGCGCGCCGGGCCCAGGCGCGGCTCGCGGCGACCGGCCGCGCGGCGGTGGTGCTCGACAGCGACGAGCTGCGCGACGCGCTCGACGCGCACTCGTACGCGCCCGGCGATCGCGATCGATTCTACCGCGCGGTCGCAGCGCTCGCCGCGCTGCTCGCCCGCCAGGGCGTGGTCGCGCTGGTCGCGGCGACCGCCCCCCGCCGCGCCGACCGCGATCGCGCGCGCGACGAGCTCGGCCGCGGCCCCGCACCCGGCCGGTTCATCGAGGTCTGGGTCGACACGCCGCTCGCGGAGTGCGCCGCGCGCGATCCCAAGGGGCTGTACGCCCAGGCGCGGCGAGGTGCGGCCGACCAGCTCCCCGGCGTGGGGGCAGCGTACGAGCCGCCGGTGTCGCCCGAGGTGACCGCGAAGGGCGGGTTCGATGACACGGCGCTCGCGGCGATCGAGCACCGGCTCGACATTCGGCCGGAGTAGCCGAAGATCCAGGCTCGCGAGTCCCGCGCTCCCTGGCGGAAATCGCGCACGGTTTGCACGCCTCGGACGGCAGACGCGTGATTTGCACGAAGTCGTACGCAACCCCGCAGATTGTGCTGGCACGATCATCGCTAGACTGGGCGGCATGACGCGCTTGGGACGAATCCTGGTCGTTGATGACGAGGCCAACGCAAGAACTGCGCTTGCGGAGCTGCTGCGGGACGAAGGCTACGAGGTCGAGACCGCGGCCGACGCGTTCAAGGCGCTCGGAAAGTACGAATCCTTCGCACCCCACATCGTGGTGACCGACCTCAAGATGCCCGGGATGGACGGCATCGAGCTGGTCAAGAAGATCCGGGCGACCGATGAGGTCACCGGGATCATCGTGATGACCGCGTTCGGCGCCGTGGAGTCGGCGATCGAGGCGATGCGGGCCGGCGCCGCCGAGTACCTGACCAAGCCGCTCAACTTCGACGAGCTGCTGGTCGTGCTCGCCAAGGTGCTGGAGAACCAGGCGATCCGGCGCGAGGCGCGCCAGCTGCGCCAGCGGGTGCGCGAGCGGGTGGCGCCCGGCAACATCGTCGGCATCAGCCCGCCGATGCAGCGCGTGTTCGAGGTCATCGACCAGGTCGCGCCCAGCCGCGCGACCGTGCTGATCACCGGCGAGACCGGCACCGGCAAGGAGCTGGTCGCCAACGCGATCCACCAGCGCTCGCCCCGCGCGTCGGGGCCGTTCATCAAGCTGCACTGCGCGGCGCTCGCCGAGTCGCTGCTCGAGAGCGAGCTGTTCGGCCACGAGAAGGGCTCGTTCACCGGCGCGATGGCGCGCAAGGACGGCCGGTTCCAGCTCGCCGACGGCGGCACGCTGTTCCTCGACGAGATCGGCGAGATCTCGCCGGCGATCCAGGTCAAGCTGCTGCGCTTCCTCCAGGAGCACGAGTTCGAGCGGGTCGGCGGGACCCAGACGATCCGGGTCGACGTCCGCGTGATCGCGGCGACCAACCGCAACCTGGTCGACGAGGTCGCCAAGGGCCGGTTCCGCGAGGACCTGTACTACCGGCTCAACGTCGTCGCGCTCGAGATGCCGCCGCTGCGCGAGCGCAAGAGCGACATCCCGGCGCTCGGCAAGTTCTTCCTCGACCGCTACGCCAAGGAGAACGGCAAGACGCTGGAGGGCTTCGCGCCCGAGACCATGGAGCTGCTGATGGCCTACGACTGGCCGGGCAACGTGCGCGAGCTCGAGAACGCGGTCGAGCGCTCGGTCGTGCTGGCAAGCGGGCCGCTGGTCGAGCCCCGCCACCTGCCGCCCAACGTCCGGCCGCGGGTCACGCCGTCCGGCATGCCGATCATCCCCGGCTCGACGCTGCGCGATCTCGAGCGCTACGCGATCCTCGAGACCCTCAAGGCGACCGGCGGATCGACCTCGAAGGCCGCCGAGATGCTCGGGATCAGCGTGCGGACGATCCAGTACCGGCTGCACCAGTACAACGAGGCGCCGCGCTCGGACATCGAGGTCGTCCGCAAGATGGTCGCCGGAGCGGAGCGCGCGAGCGAGTGACGTTCCTCGAGGACCTGTTCGCCTTCGTCGGGTTCGACGATGGGGATCGCGCACGTCTGCGCGATCTCCACCCGCGGATCGCGCCCCGGTTCGGGGCGATCGCGAACCGGTTCTACGACGCGGTGCTCGCCACCCCGGGGGCCGCGGCGGTGCTGTCGGACCCGGAGCAGGTCGAGCGGCTCCGGATCGCGCTGGTCGACTGGATGTCGACCGGCCTGCTCGGGCCGTACGACGAGCAGTTCCACGACAAGCGGACCCGGATCGGCCGGCGCCACGTCGCGGTCGGGCTCGCCCCGCATTACATGTTCAGCGCGATGACGGTGCTCCGCCTGGCCTACCAGGACAGCATCGCGGAGCTCTACCCGGCCGACGAGGCGCTCGCCGTGCTGCGCTCGGTCCACAAGCTGCTCGACTGCGAGCTCGCGATCCTGGTCCAGCACGACGAGCTCGATACCGAGGCCAAGCTGATCGCCCGCGAGCGCCGCGCCCGGGCCGACCGCATCGTCGCGCTGCAGACCATGACCTCCGGGCTCGCCCACGAGGTCCGCAACCCGCTCAACGCGGCGATGCTCCAGCTCGAGCTGCTCGAGCGCCGGCTGCACCGCATGGCCGACGATCGCCGGTTGCTCGAGCCGACCGAGCTCGCGCGGAAGGAGATCGAGCGGCTGACCGCGCTGCTCAACGAGTTCCTGGTGTTCGCCCGGCCGCCCGAGCTGCAGCCCCACGAGCACGACGTCGTCGCGGTGGTCCGCCAGGTCGTCGACCTCGAGCGCGCGACCGCCGAGCCGCGCGGTGTGACGCTCGCGCTCGACGCGGATCCGGCGCAGATGCTCGCCGAGATCGACGTCGCCAAGGTCCACCAGCTGGTGCTCAACCTGGTCCGCAACGCCTGCGAGGCGGCATCGCCGGGCGGCCATGTCACCGCCGGCGTGCGGGTCGACGACGCGCGCTGCCTGATCCGGGTATCCGACGACGGCCCCGGCATCCCCGAGCACATCGTGCCGCGGATCTACGAGCCGTTCTTCTCGACCAAGGAGGGCGGCACCGGCCTGGGCATGTCGATCGTCCACAGCCTGGTGTCGCTGCACGGCGGCTCGATCGACCTCCAGACCGGCCCCCGCGGCACCGCGTTCGAGGTCGCGATCCCGCGGCGGCGATGACCGACCGCAGCGCGGCATCCGGTCGCGCTTGTGCGCGCGCAGCCGGCGCGCTCGCCCTGGCGCCCCTCGAGGATGAGAGCTATCGGGTCCTCGTCGCCGCGTCCGGCAAGGACGGCATCGCCTCGTTCCTCTGGATCCGCGAGGCGCCGGGCGGCGCCGACGTGCCGATCGTGTTCCTCACCGCGCAGCGCGACGTCGACCCTTCGATCCCGCCAAGCTCGCCGGCGGCGATTCTGCAAGCTCGCGATCGAGGCCCAGGGCGGCGCGATCTGGATCGAGGACGCCAGCCCCGGCGCCGTAGCGGCACGAGATCGCCGAGCAGCGCTGGACGTCAGCGCAGCGTCGCATCGATGGGCGACTCGAGCTGCGTGAGCAGCAGGTTCACCAGCTCGCGCGCGTTGTGTGGGGTCAAGATGATGCGAGCTTGCACGACGACTCGATCGTGTGGCTTGGCGTAGGCGAAGTCGAGCGTGAGCTCGGTCGCAGACCGGCTGACCAGCACGACGTTGCTGTACAGACCGCGTGCGATCTGGGCGTCGATCTCGATCGCGAGGTTCGGTTGCTCGCCAGCGGGCGGCTTGCGCTGCTCCGTCATGGCGTCACGTCGATCATGAGTTGATTCGAGACCAGCGCGCCAAGTTTCCACTCGATCGTGTGCGAACCGGAGGAGCTGAAGCTGTACTCGGTGACATCCCAGTTGTAGTCCGCCGCGGGCGCGGGCATGACCCGGCCGTCGTACAACCCCGCGGGTACCAGCGGATCGCTGGACGCCGGCGCCGGCGCAGTGCGCAACGCACCGTCGACGTACTCGCCGCGGATCGGCTTCGGACCCATGACGTACAGCTGGTCGCCTGCGCGCGTGGTCTCGGAGACGTGGATCACGCGCACGGGTTCGCCCACTCGGACACGAAGCCGTGCCGTCAGGAGCGTGATCCGCCGCTGAGCGATCCACGAGCCCTTGTCCGGGGCACTCGCGTAGCCGCTCGCGATCTGGACGTCCTCTTCGGGCGCTGGGACGATGTCGTCACCGCGACGCACGCTCAGGCCGGGGAACGCGGTCAGGTGAGGCGGAACATTGGCATCAGCGTTGTTCGACATGGGCACCGGGGGAGCGGCGGCGGGCGAGGAGTTCGGCTGCGACGACGAGGGCAGCGTTCCGCTGCAGGCGCCGACCAGCATGGAGAGGCCGATCACGAGCGACGCAGAGCAAGCGCGCCGCATGGCTATACTTCTTGACGTTTCGATGCGCTACCCGATCCTGCGGCAACGGAGATCCCCGAGACCGTGGTGGCAGCCCCTGCCTTGCTCGTTGTCAGGAAGGTCTTGGTTCCAACCACCTCGGCGGTACGCGTGATCATGAACCCGCTGTGGGCGACACCGATGTCGGCGGCACCTGACCGCGCGTCCTTGAACTTGAAGCCCTGGACGGACTCGATGTAGCCAGCGCCGGTCACCAGCGCTACGGGCGCACCGTGCGAATCCACGCCATGAGGGCTCACGTTGGCCGGCAGATACCCG